>CAZCVG010000081.1:0-11793 GCA_964501735.1 uncultured Gemmatimonadaceae bacterium
GGCTTTCGAGCTCCAGCAGCTTGAGGGCGATGGCCGCGCTCCGGTGCTGCCCGGTTGAGCCGTAATCCCGCAGTGGACGGCCGCCGAGGCGAAGTGTGAGGTCGTCGCGGTGGGGGCCCACCGATGTGGTGCCCCGCGCCTGGTCGCGGCCCCTGGCCGCCTCCAGCCGGGGCGCCCAGGCCCCGACCTCCGCCAGCTCCGGGTGGCCGGTATACTCGAGATCGGGCTCACCACCCAGCTCTCCCAGGGCCACCAGGGCCCGGCGGAATGACTCCGCCGACTCGGCCACCCACTGGAGCCGCCGCCGCACCACCTGGGCCCCGGCATCGGCCAGCGGCAGGTCGAAGGCGCCCGCCAGGTCCGCCCGCCCCTGCCGGAGTGCCGCGTTGCGCTGTGCCAAGGCGCCCCGGTACCGCGTGAGGGCCAGCAGGTAGCGCCGGTCCGCCAGGGAGAGCGTGCGGTCGAGGTACAGCCGCCGCCCCAGCGCCGGCCCGCCGGCGAGCCGCACATCCTCCGGCGAGAACACCACCGCCAGCCAGGCACCCGCGGCATCCACCACCCGCCCCACCGGGGCGCCATCCAGCTCCAGCTGCTTGCGCCGGCCGGCCAGCCGGAAGGTGGCGGCCACCGAGCGGGGGCGATCTCCCCGCACGAAGTCGAGCCCGGTCCGGAAGCCCGGCTCCCCGAAGCGGGCGACTTCCGCCTCCAGCGGGGTCCGGAACGAGCGAAACAGCACCGGGTAGGCGATGGCCTCGAGGAGGCTGGTCTTGCCCTGGCCGTTGTGGCCCAGAAGCACCATGCCCGGCGCGGGAAGCTCGTAGTCGGCGTCGGCGAGGTTGCGGAACCCCCGCACGACCAGACGGGCCAGCCGCACTACTGCACCGTGATCCGCCGGGTCACCGTGTCGCCCCGGTTGCCCAGTTCGTCGGTGGCAAACAGCCGGATGGTGATCGTCTGGCCTGCCTGGCCGTTGGTGGTCACCGGCAGGTCAAAGGTGAACAGGGAATCGTCCCCCGGAAACGGCGGGAAGGTGGTGACCCCACCCACCACCTCGGCGTACAGCGTGTCGATGCCGTCGGGATCCCTGGAGTTGCCCTGGACCACCAGCCCGGGCCCCGCCGGCACGGTCGTGTCGCCGCTGGGCCGGTAGACGGTGGTGACCGGCCCGGCGCCACCCACGGGCGGATCACCGAACGTCAGGCGCTCCCGGGTAGTGCAGGTGGTGACGGCGGCCAGCAGCGCGGCGCCCGCGACCCCCCGAACCGGGAGGTTGCCGAGCTGGTTGTTGCTCCGAAACATCGCCGAAAGATAGCCGTCTTCCGGGGAGAATTGCAGCTCACCGCCCCTGGAAATTGGCGGCCCGCCGCTCCAGGAAAGCGGCCGTTCCCTCACGCATGTCCTCGCTGGCGGACAGCAGCCCGAAATGGCCCGCTTCGAGGAGCAGGGCCTCGGCCTGACCCATCTCCAGCCCGGCATCCACCGACTCCAGCACCGCCGCCACCGCCAGCGGGCCCTGGGCCAGGATGGCCCGCACCAGCTCCTCCGCTTCGGGGAGCAGCCGGTCGGCGGGCACCACCCGGTTGACCAGGCCGATGCGCCAGGCCTCCTGGGCGTCAATCATGGCCCCGGTGAGCAGCAGTTCCAGCGCCCGCCCGCGCCCCACCAGCCGCGGGAGACGGACGGTCCCGCCGTACCCCGGTCCCAGGCCCAGCTTCACCTCAGGCTGGCCAAACTTGGCCGATTCGCTGGCCAGGCGGATGTGGCAGGCCATGGCCAGTTCGCACCCTCCCCCGAGGCAGAAGCCGTTGACGGCCGCAATCACCGGCTTGCGCATCGCCTCGAACCGGCGGAACACCCCCTGCCCGCGGAGCGACCGGGCGCGCGCCTGGGCCGGGCCCTGCCCGCTGAGTTCGCTGATGTCGGCGCCGGCCACGAACGCCTTTGGTCCTGCGCCAGTAAGGATCACGCCCCTGACCGCCGGGTCACGCGCCACGGCTTCGGCCGCCTCCCCCAGCTCGCCGATGACCGCAGCGTTCAGCGCATTCAGCTTGTCGGGCCGGTTGACGGTGATCGTCGCGACCCCGTCCCGGGTGTCGAGCAGGAGTGTGGAATAGGGCATGGGGCTGGCGGCCGGGCCGCGCTCGTGAGGAGGTGATGATGCGGGGTACACCGAATCTTAGCCGGTCGCGGCCGCCGCTCCCACCTGGGCGGCTTCGCCTCGGCAGCGGCGGGCTGGCCCGGTTCGCGGTATTATCCAACCCCATGTTTCGACCCATCGCCTTCGCCGACGGCACCCTGCGCATCCTGGACCAGACCCTGCTCCCGGGGGAGGAGCGCTACCGGACCCTCGCCACGGTGGCCGAAGTGGCCGAGGCGATCGGCCAGCTCCGGGTTCGCGGGGCGCCGCTCATCGGCATCGCCGCGGCATTCGGAGTGGCCCTCCGGGCACGCCAGCCGGACGCAGGGCTCGCGGAAGTGCTCGCCGCCTGCGATGAGCTGGCGCGCACCCGGCCAACCGCCGTGAACCTTCCCTGGGCCATGGCGCGCATGCGCCGGGTCGCCTCGGCCACCGCCGCCGCCGGCGGAGACCTCTGGGCCGCCCTCCTGGCCGAGGCCCAGGCGATCTGGGCCGAGGATGTCGAAATGTGCCGGCGCATCGGCGAGGCCGGCCTGCCGCTTCTCCACGATGGGGCTCAGGTGATGACGATCTGCAACGCCGGCGCCCTTGCCACCGGTGGCATCGGGACCGCGCTGGCGCCGGTCTACCTGGCGCACGAACGGCACGGCGCGGTAAGCGTGGTGGCCTGCGAGACCCGGCCACTGCTTCAGGGCAGCCGGCTCACCGCCTGGGAACTTTCACGGGCCGGGGTGCCCGTGACCGTGATCACCGATGGCATGGCGGCCAGCCGGCTCCGGCGGGGTGGGGTCAGCTGCGTGATCGTCGGGGCCGACCGCATCGCCCGCAACGGCGACACGGCCAACAAGATCGGCACGTACGCCCTCGCCCTGGCTGCCCGGGCGCACGGTGTGCCCTTCTATGTGGCGGCGCCACGGACCACCTACGACCCGGCCACCGCCACGGGCGCCGCCATCCCGATCGAGGAGCGCCACGCCCAGGAGGTCTCACGCCTCGCCGGCGTCCCGGTCGCCGCGCCCCTCGCCGAAGTCTGGAACCCGGCCTTCGATGTCACTCCCGCCGAACTGATCAGCGCCTACCTCACCGACGCCGGGCTGCTCCGCGCCGCCCAGCTCACCAGCCTCGGCTAGGCTTCCGCCGGCCTCGCCAGCTTCATTTCCGCGCACCCGCGGCGGGGCTGCTGTGGCGACCTCGCGACGCCTGCGGAGAGCGGGCCTCGGCCGGTGCTACAGGGGGGTGACGCAGCGCACATGGCGGGGCCGAATCCAGCTGCAGAAGCGTCAATTATTTGACCAAATAAATGAAAAATTAAAGTTCAGTAACATCTTGTAATGCAAGTTGTTATAGTTATTTCGTGCAAGCTGCACGACCTATTATTAGACAGTGAATCTCGGGTATTGGCATCGGGGTTGCCCTAGAGAATGGCGTCCGCGGCCGGTCGGCCAGTGGTGGCCGGTTCGCTTCACCGTTCTGGGAGCCCATATGCTGCGCGAACGCCGATTCATCCGTTGGTCAGGTGCCCTCCTGCTGGTGGCGTTCGCGCTCACCAGTTGCAGCTCGGTCGAGGGTCCGACCGAGCCGGTCGCCGCCGCGCCCGCCGCCGAGCTTCGGCTGCCGTTGCTGAGCGGGCTCCTGAGCTGCAACCTCCAGCCGGCCGCCAGCGCCACCCGGGTCATCGGGCCTGGTGGCGGGGTCCTGCAGGTCGGCCGCCACGTGCTGATCGTGCCGCCCGGCGCGCTGGCCGCTCCCGTGACCATCACCGGGGTGGCCCCGAACGACCGCTACGCCTCGGTGACGTTCTCGCCCCACGGCCTGGAGTTCGAGCGGCCGGCGCTGCTCACCCTGGACTACTCGCACTGCCCGGCGGCCCGGATCAACGTCTTCAAGCGGATCGCCTACACGTCCGATAGTCTGGACATCATCAGCTTCCTGCTGTCGCTGGACAACCTGATCACGATGCGGATCACCGGCCGCCTCGATCACTTCTCCCGGTACGCGGTGGCCTGGTAGCGCCCATGCTGCGGTCTCCCGGTTCGAAAGCTGGCGGCGTCCGGCGCGGTCCCCTGGTGGACCGTCCCGGCGCCGCCGATCATTTGGCGGAAGGCCGGGTGCATGAGCGTGGCGGGCGCCTGGGGCAGGCGGCCACGTCGTACGAACTGGCCATTGCCCAGGGCGAGACCGCCGGGGCCGTCGCGGTGGTGGCGGAGGCGAGCCGGCGGCTCGGGGTCATCTGCCACCACCAGAACCAGCCCGAGCGGGCCCGGGACCTCTGCACCCACAGCTACCAGAGCGCCCTGGCCCACGGCGATCGGGAGCTCGCCGCCGAGGCCCTCAACACCCTCGGCGGCATCGAGTTCGAGCGCGGGGCGATGCAGCGGGCCCGCGAGTTCCTGACCGAGGCGCTGGTGCTGGGGGGCGGCCGCCCCGACCTTCGCAGCCGGATCGAGCAGAACCTCGGCATCCTGGCCACCATCCACGGCGACCACGATGGCGCGCTGGCCCACTATGCCGCGTCCCTCGAGGCCTGCCAGCTGGTGGGGGACGAGAAGGGCTGTGCCATCGCCTTCCACAACCTCGGGATGATCAGCGCCGACCGCAGCGAGTGGGAGGCGGCCGAGCGCTACTACGAGCAGAGCCTCACCATCGCCGAGCGGACCGGCGAGGTGCATCTTCAGGGACTGTGCCGGCTGAATCACGCCGAGGTGCTGCTGGCCCTCCAGGACTACGACCGCGCCCTCCAGAGCGCCGAGGCCGCGCTGGCCATCTTCGACCAGCTGGGCTCGCGCATGGACAAGGCGGACGCCTACCGGGTCATCGGCATGGTCTACCGGGAAACCAACCGGCCGGCGCTGGCCGAGGCCCGGCTCCGCGCGGCGATCGACACCGCCGTGCAGAATGGCTCGGTGCTCAGCGAGGCAGAGGCCTCCCGGGAGCTGGCCCGGCTCTACCGCGGCATGGCGCGGAACCAGGAGGCGTTGACGCTGCTGAACAGTGCCTACCGGCTGTTCCACCGCCTCGACGCCCACCTCGACCTGGTGGATGTCGAGGCCAAGGTCAGCGACCTGGAGGGCACCTACTTCGCCGTGGTGCTGGACTGGGGGCAGTCCATCGAATCCTCCGACAGCTACACCTTCGGGCACTGCGAGCGGGTGGCCGGCTATGCCGACAAGGTGGCCCTCAAGCTCGGCCTGGACGACGACACCCGGACCACCATCCGGCTGGGGGCCTACCTGCACGACGTGGGCAAGGTCAAGGTGCCCCACGAGATCCTGAACAAGCCCGGCCGCCTGACAGAGGAGGAATTCGCCGTGATCCAGCAGCACCCGGTCTGGGGCGTCGAGCTGCTGGCGGCCATCGAGTTCCCGTGGGACATCAAGCCGATCATCCGGTGGCACCATGAGAAGTCCGACGGCACCGGCTACCCCGACCGGCTGCGCGGCGACGAGATCCCGGTCGGTGCCCAGATCATCGGCATCGTGGACGTCTACGACGCCCTCACCACCAGCCGGAGCTACCGCGCGGCCATGTCGCACGGCGATGCGATCGCCCTGATGCGGGGGATGGTCGCCAGCTGGCGGCAGGACGTGATCGAGGCCTTCATGGCCACGGTGGGGCAGGAGAGCGAGGTGCCGGCCGCCGCCTGACCTGCTGCTTGTCCCTCCCGCCGTTTCGCTGCACCTTCCCCGGCATGCCTTCCATCCTCGCCCTCGACCAGGGAACCACCGGGTCCACCGCCCTGGTGATTCACCAGGACGGCCGGGTCCTCGGCCGTGGGTACCGCGAGTTCACCCAGCACTTTCCCCAGCCCGGCTGGGTGGAACACGATCCGGAAGAAATCTTCCGCGTGACCATCGAGGCGGCCCGGGAGGCGATCGCCGGCGCCCGGGACATGCCGGTCGGCATCGGCATCACCAACCAGCGGGAAACGGTGGTCCTCTGGGACCGCGGCACCCTGGCGCCGGTGGCCCGGGCCATCGTGTGGCAGGACCGGCGCACCGCCCAGCGCTGCCGCCAGCTGGCGGCCGCCGGGGCGGAGGCCATGATCCGGGAACGCACTGGGCTGGTGCTGGATCCCTATTTCTCCGCCACCAAGCTGGAGTGGCTGCTCCAGGACAGCGGCCTCCGCCGCCGGGCCGAGCGCGGCGAGCTGGCTGCGGGGACCATTGATACCTGGCTGGTGGCGCGGCTCACCGGCGGGCGGGTCCATGTCACCGACCACACCAACGCCTCGCGCACCCAGCTCTACAACCTGGCAACCCGGGCGTGGGATGATGAGCTGCTGGGGCTATTCGGGGTTCCGCGCGAGCTGTTGCCCGGGATCGTCCGGTCGGCCGGTGTCATGGGGGAGAGCGATCCCGGCATTCTCGGCCGGAGCCTGCCCATTGCGGGCATCGCCGGGGACCAGCAGGCGGCGCTCTTCGGCCAGGGGTGCGTCCAGCCCGGCCTGGGGAAGAACACCTACGGCACGGGGGCGTTCCTGCTCCGCTTCACCGGCCAGGAGATGGCGCGAAGCCGGAGCGGGCTCCTGGTCACCGTGGCGGCTGGGCCGGCTGGCGAGCCGGCCTATGCGCTGGAGGGGAGCGTGTTCATCGCCGGGGCAGCGGTGCAGTGGCTGCGCGACGGCCTGGGGCTGGTGGGCAGCGCGGCCGAGACCGAAGCCATGGCGCGGGGCGTGCCGGACACGGGCGGGGTGTACTTCGTCCCGGCATTCGTGGGTCTCGGCTCGCCCCACTGGGAGAGCGAGGCACGCGGCACGATCGTCGGCCTGACCCGGGGCACCGGGCGGGCCCACCTGGTGCGCGCCGCCCTCGAGGCGATGGCCTTTTCCAGCGCCGACCTGGCCAGTGCCATGGCCGTGGACGCCGGGCAGCCGCTCACGGTGCTCCGGGTCGACGGCGGGGCCGCCGCCAACGACTGGCTGATGCAATGTCAGGCGGACCTGCTCGGGGCCCCGGTGGAACGGCCCGACAACGTCGAAACCACCGCCCTGGGCGCCGCCGGGCTGGCCGGCCTGGCTCTCGGCGTCTGGCCGTCGGTGGGCGGGTTCCTGGCGGGGCGGACTTTCCAGCGCTTCGAGCCGCAGGGTGATCCGGCCGAGCGCGAGCGCCGCTGGGCGGGCTGGCGGCGGGCCATCGCGACCTCACTGGCCTGGGCCCGGCACCAGGACGGGCCGTGACCGCCCCGGCTCCGGTCGGCCGCGACTTTCCCGCCGGCCTCTGGCGCCTGGCCGACCCCAAGATTTCACTCGCCTCCTTCGCGTCGTTGTTCCTTGGCTCGGCGGCCGCGGCGGCCGATGGAACACTCGAGTGGGGCTGGCTCGGCCTGACGGTGGCCGGTGTCTTCGCCCTCGAGGTGGCCAAGAACGCCTCGGGCGAGGTGTTCGACTATGACTCCGGCACCGACCTCGCCATCCGGCCCGAGGACCGGAGCCCGTTTTCCGGCGGCAAGCGCGTGCTGGTGGAGGGCCTGCTGAGCCGGGCCGAGACCTGGGGCATCGCCGTCGCGGGGTATCTGATTGCGGCTGCCGCCGGCCTGACGCTCACCTTCTGCCGGGCCGAACAGGTGCTCTGGCTCGGCCTGGCCGGGGCCGCCGGGGCATTCTTCTACCATGCGCCGCCGCTCCGGCTCTCCTACCGCGGCTGGGGGGAGGTGACGGTCGCCCTCTGCTACGGACCGCTCATTGCCGCCGGCACCTATCTCGTGCAGCGCGGAGCGGTGGACCGGGCGGTGGTGCTGGCCTCGCTGCCCCTCGGTCTCCTGATCGCGGCGTTCCTGATCGCCAACGAGTTCCCCGATCTCCGGGCTGACGCGGCCAGCGGCAAGCGCACCCTGGTGGTACGGCTGGGGCGGGAGGGGGGAGGCAGGCTGTTCGTGGGGGTGGTGAGCGCGGCGCTCCTGCTGGCGGCGCTGCTGCCGATGGTCGGGCTGCCGGCGGGGATCCTGCTGGGCCTGATCGCCGCCGGCCCTGCGGTGCGAGCCGCGGGCATCCTGCGCCGGGCACCCGCCGAGACCGCGCGGGTCGTGCCGGCGCAAGCGATGAGCCTGCTGGCCTTCGTGCTGTACGCCGTCGGAGCCGGGGCCGGGTTCCTCCTGGCGGGCTGAGGCCTCATGGGCCCCTCAGGCGGGCCCGCCGTGGTCAGGTCGCCGGCGGCCGGGGTTCGGCGCCGCTGATGCGGAGGGTTCCGGTCTGGTCATCGTAATCCACCGCGACTTCCTCCAGCTCCGCGTCCGACAGCCGGAACCCGACGAAGCTGGTGCGCCCCACCCGGGCGATACCCAGCTCCGCATCCCCGGTCTCGATCTTGGCGACCCCGCCGATGTCGGCCAGCCCCGGGACCGCGCTCAGCGGAATCGCCTCGCCGCTCGACACTTCGGATGCCGGCGCCGCCGGCGACCCGTCGCGCGCCGCCTCGCCGCGCAGGAGGCGGCCCAGCGCCAGCAGGGTTGGTCGCGCCACCTTGTACCCCGGCCGGAAGATCGAGGCCACCCAGGGCACCCGGCTGTTGCTGTCATCGGTCATGATGGTCCCTCACAGTCTGCGAAGCATCGCGTCCGGCTGCTAGAAGCGCCACGTCAGGCCGCTGTACCATTGGGTGACAGCGCCGTCCGGACCGTGCTCCCGGTTGGCCGAGAGCGAAAGATACCAGGCGTACGCCAGGGTCAGATCGAGGTCTCCCCCCCACCAGGTAAACCGGCGGTCGGCCGGACCGTCCAGCCGGGAGTCCTCGGTCCTGGTCCCGGCCTGCAGCTCGACCTGAAGCGGGCCGGCCACCGAGGCCGCGACCCGGGCGGTGAAGAGCCGTCCCAGCACCGTGGGGGTCCGGTACCAGGTGGCCCGGCCACTGAGGCGGAGGTTGAGCGGCGTCAGCCGGTCAATCCCTCCGTTCGCGGTCCAGGCCGTGGCCTCGCCGGCGTTCCCCCCCCGCGACCACCTGGCGTCCCCCCCGACCCAGACCCGGCGGCTTCGCAGCGTCACGCCACCCCACAGCCCCTGCCGGTAGGCATCATCGAAGGCCACGGCCGGGTCGGTGGCGTCCCGGTAGAGCCGGACCCGGCGGCGCGAGTCCCAGGCGCCGTGCAGGGTGATCCACCGGGCCGGCCGGAGCGAGCCGCTCACGTAGCTGCTGGTGAGCGACCAGGAATCCTCGCCCTGGTCCACCTTCCACGGGCGGTAGTAATCAATCTCCTGCATCGCCAGCAGCGAGACGGTGCGGGTGGCCAGGCTGGCCTGGACAAAGCCGAATTCGCGGTTCGCGGCGCCATCCTCGTAGGAACCTACCGCGCCGGCAGTAAGGGACCATGAAGGCTGCCCCCCCGTCCGGTTGTGCCACTGAACATACGCGCCGGCGTCCCGGACCGCACTGCTCACCCCGAGGGTCGGCGTGGGCTCCGTCCCTGCGAACAGGCCGGCGGCCACCCGCGAGCCCTGCAGTTCCACCAGTCCGCCATCGAAGAGACTCACGGCGGTGACGGCCGACAGGTACTGGCGGCCCAGGGTCACGCCGAGGGCCGACCCGGGACGGCGATAGGAAAGAGCGGCGCGATAGACCCGGGTGTGGCCATCCACCGAGCTGCCACCACCGCCCTGGGTGCTGGTCGTGCGCCGGGTCCGCACGTCCAGCGCCAGCCCCAGCGGCGTGCCGCCCAGTGCCGACCCGTCGAGGCGGAGGTCGAGCGAAGGCTGCCGGAACCCGCCTCCCGGCCCCTCCTCCTCCGCCACGAAATACCTGGCTCCCACACGGCCATGCAGCCCGGGTCCGCTCCGGCGTCCCCGTGCCGGGCGGGGCGCCGCGGTGGCCAGGGTCGGCATGGAGTCCACCCGGGCGGTGAACCGGACGGTGTCTCCCACGGCCGCCGCGGCACTCCCCTCGAGCAGGGTGCAGGCTGCCTGACGGGAGGCGAGATACTGCACCACCAGCGTGGCTACCACCGAGTCCCCCCGAACCAGCTCGAGCCGCTGGCCCTCCGTCAGTCCGTCATCGCGTCCGGCCTTCACGTAGATGGTCGGGCCGGCCAGGTAGCTCACGACGGCAGTGCGCTCCACCAGGCTGGCCTGGGCGTGCACGGGGGGCGCCACGAGGAGGGCCGCTCCGATCGCCACGCCCAGACCGGCCAGGGACCGCCGCATCACCGCCGCTGGCCGCGGCCTCACACCCTGGGATGGCATCGCAGGCACTCCGTGCTGAGGTACTGATAGCCCTGCTTGTTCCGGTGGGTATCGTCCATCTTGGTCCGGTTGTGCTCGTGACAGCTCAGGCAGGTGAACTGGCTGAAGTCACCGCTCACCGTGTGGCAGGTGGCGCAGTCGGCCCATTCGTTCCGGTGCTTGCCGCTGTAGATCCGGAAGAACCGGGCATCGTGATCGAACGTGGCCCCCTCCCAGCGCACCGTGGTGTGGCAGGAGGCGCAGTCGGTCGGGAAGCCTGCCGGCTGGTGGGCCGGGTTCGAGGTCTGGTCGTACGCCGTCTGGTGGCAGGCCACACAATCGGCCGGGGTGCCGGTATACCGGTTGTTGGTGTGGCACTGGCCGCACGGGGTAGTGCGGTGGGCGCCGGTGAGCGAGAAGCCGCTCAGATCGTGGCTGAAGGCCGCCCCGCTCCAGGAGGCGGTGCCGTGACAGGTGGCGCAGTCGGTGGAGAACTGCGCCTGGGCGTGGTTGGGGTCCGCGGTTCCGTCGTAGTCCCCCTGGTGGCAGCTGGCGCACGCTGTGGGTGTGCCGGCGAAGCGGCTGTTGGCGTGGCACTGGTCGCACGGCGTGGCCCGGTGCGCCCCGGTCAGGGGGAACCCGGCCAGGTCGTGGTTGAAGCGGGCCTGGTTCCAGGCGGTGACCGCGTGGCACTGGGCGCAGTCGGTAGGGAACCCGCCACCCGCGTGATCGGGGTTGCGCGCCCCCTGGTAATCCGGGCGATGGCAGGACAGGCAGTCGGTCGCCCGGCCCACGAACTGGAGCTGGCCCTGGGCGGCTGGCGTGTGGCAGGCGGTGCAGTCCGCCGCCCGGTGGGCGCCTATCAGCGGGAATCGGGTGAGCTGGTGGGCCCGGGTCATCACCCCGGGATCGAGGAAGTTCCGGGTTGAGTGGCACTGGCTGCAGTCGGCGCCCAGCTCGCCAAGGTGGGTATCCTGGTGACAGCCGGCGCAGGCGGTGGTGGTCCCCTTGAAGTCCAGGGTCTCATGGCAGCCGCGGCAGCTGGCCGACGCATGGGCCCCCGTGAGCGGCATGCCGGTGCGGGCGTGGTCGAACCCGCCCCGCTGGCGCAGTGCGGTCCAGCTGTCGGGCTGGTGGCAGGCGTTGCAGGCCACGCTCAGCTCGCCGTGGGGAGAGCGGGTCCGCTCCTGGCCCGCCAGCAGGGCGGGGGACAGGACCAGCAGGGCGCAGGATACGAATGTTCTCACTTGGCCTCCTTCCCGGCGTGGCAGCTCTCGCACTTGCCGGAGACCGGCCGGAAGCGCAACCCACGAGTGCCGGCGCTCGGGCCGTCGGTGGGATGACAGCGATTGCAGGGCACCCGCTCGTGCCCGCCGCCGAGCCGGAAGCTGGCGTCCCGGTCGTGGTTGAACCGGTCGGCGGGCTGCCAGCGCTCAGCGCCATGGCAGGACTCGCACCGGCCCTGGTCGGCGCGCGCCTCGAACTGGCGGCCGTGCGGCGTCTGGTGACA
>CAZCVG010000082.1:0-11485 GCA_964501735.1 uncultured Gemmatimonadaceae bacterium
GCCCGGGTGGCCCGCGCCATCGGCGACCTCAAGGCCATCCAGACGACGCTCGACAGCCGGGACTCGCTGCCTGACAACCTGGCCGGCGCCGGCATCATGCTGGTGGACCCATGGGGCAATCCCTACGTCTACGTCAAGTTTCCCAATGGCGCACCCCGGGTGGATCGCTTCGGCGTTGTGGTCAACACCACCTACGACCTGTACAGCACGGGCGAGGATGAAGTGACCGCCGTGTCGTTCAACGCCGGTGTCAGTTTCGATGACATCGTCCGCGCCAACGACGGCGGGTTCCTCGGCACCGCCGGCCGGTTCTGAACCAGGAGGCACTGTGAGCGACCCGATGGACTCCCGGAGCCCGGTTCAGGCTCTCCCCGACGATTCCCCCCAGGCCGCGGCGGAGCCGTCCCGGCAGCGCGGCCCGTCCTACCGGTCGGTGGCCGATGGGGAGCTGGTGCGGGCCTGGACGCTGAAGGACTACTTCGGCTCCCTCAATTCAGTCCTCCGGTTGCCGGCCAAGCCCAGGCCCAAGCCCGAGGAGGAGTCCGCGCCGGGCTTCTCCATGCCCTCCCTGCCGAACATCCGGCTTCCCAGGATGGTGGTCTCGGGGTCGATCATCCTGAGCCTCGGCGTCCTGGTGGTCCGGCCGCTGGTGCTGTCCGCCTCCCGTGGGGATACCGAGGGCCTCGCGCCGGCCGTGGGTGTCTGGGAGGCGGAGGGGGGACGCTACGCGGGCCGCATGTTCGAGCTCGGCACCCACAGCATCGCCTTCCGGACCAGTGCCAAGTCACCCGAGTACACCTGGCATCCGGTGTCGGATCTGACCATCAAGCCGGCCGGCGATTCCACCCTCTTCACCCTCAATTACGAACAGGACGGCAAGCAGGCGGAGTTCGCCTTCTGGCTGCTCGGCGGGAAGGACCCGGTCATCCGGGTGACCCACCAGCAGGGCACCACCTGGAAGAAGACTCCCTACGAGCCGATCGCACGGCCCCGCTGACCAGGCGGCCCTGCGGGCGCCGAGACTGACCGGCCAGGGTGGGCTCCATCGCGGAGTCCACCCTTTGCGCGACCGCCCGCGCCGTCCTTACCGCCCGTCCGCTCTCCCCCTATTTTCCCTCCCCATGCCGAATCCCCGCGAACTCCTCGATCAGCTGCACCACCGGCAGGCCCAGGCCGAGCAGGGTGGCGGACCGGAGCGCCTGGCGCAGCAGCACAAGAAGGGCAAGCTCTCGGCCCGGGAGCGGCTTGACCTCCTGCTCGACGCCGGGACCTTCGTGGAACTGGACCGTTTCGTCACCCACCGCTGCACCGACTTCGGGCTGGCGGGCCAGGTCTATCCCGGCGACGGCGTGGTCACGGGGTATGGCCGGATCGATGGCCGGCTGGTGTACGTGTTCTCGCAGGACTTCACGGTGTTCGGCGGGTCGCTGTCGGAGACCTTCGCCCAGAAGATCTGCAAGATCATGGACCTGGCGGTGCGCAACGGGGCGCCCATCATCGGGCTCAACGACTCCGGCGGGGCCCGCATCCAGGAAGGAGTGGCCTCGCTGGGCGGGTATGCCGACATCTTCCTGCGGAACACCCTCGCCAGCGGCGTGGTGCCCCAGATCTCGGTGATCCTCGGCCCCTGCGCGGGCGGCGCGGTCTACAGCCCGGCGATCACCGACTTCGTCTTCATGGTGCGCGGGGTCAGCTACATGTTCGTCACCGGGCCCAACGTGGTGAAGACGGTGACCCACGAGGAAGTCAGCTTCGACCAGCTGGGCGGGGCCGACACCCACGGGGGCACCAGCGGGGTCGCGCACTTCGTGCACGACAACGAGCCGGAGTGCCTGGCGGCCGTCCGCCGGCTCATGGGCTACCTGCCGCAGAACAACCTCGACGACCCGGCCGACGCCGGGGCACTCCCCCACGGGGAACCGGCGGATCCGGCGGACCGGCGCGAGGAAGCGCTGCTCGACGTGATCCCCGACGCGCCGACCCGCCCCTACGACATGCACGACGTGCTCCGGCACGTGGTGGACCGCGGTTCCTGGGTGGAGTCGCAGCCGGACTACGCCGGCAACATCCTGACCGGCTTCGCCCGGCTCGGCGGACGGGCCGTGGGCATCATCGCCAACCAGCCCGCGGTGCTGGCGGGGGTCCTGGACATCGCCGCGTCGCTCAAGGCGGCCCGCTTCATCCGCTGCTGCGACTGCTTCAACCTGCCGGTGGTGACCTTCGTGGACGTGCCGGGGTTCCTGCCCGGCGTGGCGCAGGAGCACGGCGGGATCATCAAGCACGGGGCCAAGCTGCTGTACGCCTATTGTGAGGCGACGGTCCCCAAGCTCACCGTGATCACCCGCAAGGCCTACGGCGGCGCCTACGACGTCATGAGCTCGAAGCACATCCGGGGCGACGTGAACCTGGCGTGGCCGACGGCCGAAATCGCGGTGATGGGTCCCAAGGGCGCCGTCGAGATCCTGTTCAAGAAGGAAATCGAGCAGTCCGCCGACCGGGAGGCCGAGACCGCCCGGCGGATCGCCGACTACACCGGCACCTTCGCCAACCCCTACGCCGCCGCGGCCCGCGGGTTCATTGACGATGTCATTGACCCGCGCGACACCCGGCCGCGCCTGATTGACGCGCTCCGCACCCTGGCCACCAAGCGGGACCGCAATCCCCCGAAGAAACACGGCAACATCCCGCTGTAGCCATTCCGCGGCGAGGCGAGCGTTTCAGGGCCGGCTGGAGTGCCCGGGCCGGCCGGTTCGGCTGGCCCTCTGCCTCTGGCGCATCTCCGTACCGCGCCGTACGTTAGAGGCCTGATGCGCACTCCCCGGCTCCCCATCCTGCTTCCTCTGGTCGGCCTGGCTCTCGCGCCGGAGTATCTGGCGGCCCAGGCGGCCCTGGATCCCAGCGTGGCCCCCCGAGCGGCGGCCCTGGCCGGGGCGGGGCAGCGGGCCCGGGCCACCGAGATGCTGGGCCACTACCTCGCCACCGCCCCGGACGATGGCGGCGCGTGGCTCGAGCTGGGCCGCTTCTACCTGCTGGACGGCCGGGAATGGCATCGCGAGGGCCACGAGGCGGAGTCGCCCGGCCCGCTGTTCCTCGATTTCGCCGCCACCGCCCTCGATCAATCACTCCGCCTTCCCACCGACTCCAGCCGTTTCCTCCGCGCCCTGGTCGAGGTCGAGCGCGCCGCGATGCTGGCCGAGGCGGAAGGCTGGCTCGCGGTCCAGGCGGCGCCTGCCCGCGCCATGGCGCCTCCCCCCTTCGTGGCCGAGCTGGGCCGCAACCTGGTGAACTCCTGCCCGATGGGCGGCGTGCTGGTCACCGGCTCGGACCTCGAGGCGGTCGGGGTGTGGGCGGTCACCCTCTCGGATAACGGCCGGGGCGACCTGATCCTCCTGCTCCCCGCCCGCTACCGCGAGGATTCGGCCTACCGGGCCCGCATGGCCGCGGCCCTGGAGGTGCAGCCGGTCCCGACGGTGGCGGAGGCACTGACGCTGGTGGCCGTCCGGCGCCCGGTCTGCCTCACGCCGGCCCTGGCCGACAGTGACCTCCCCGCCGCGCCGCTCGCCGTGCTCCGCCTGCTCCGGGTGGCCGGGCCGCCGGCGCCGGAGCCGGCGCTGCCGCTCAGCGTGATCGAGCTGGCTGCCGTGACCTTGTCGCGCCCCGGGGCGCTCTCGCGCGAGGCGGTGGCGCACTACCAGCTGGCGGCGCGGTACAACCCCCTCCTCTGCGTGTCATTGCTGGCCCCGCTCGGCACTCGCCCGCGGGACGCCTGCGGGCGCTGACGCTCCCCCCTCGCCCAGCCTGATGGCCCCGTTCCGCCGCGTCCTCGTCGCCAACCGAGGCGAAATCGCCCTGCGTGTCATTCGAGCCTGTCACGAGGAGGGGCTCGAGGCCGTCGCCGTGTACAGCGAGGCGGACCGGCTCTCGCCCCACGTGCGGGCGGCGGACCTGGCGGTCCCCATCGGCCCGCCGCCACCGGCGGAGAGCTACCTGCAAATTGACCGCCTCCTGGAGGCGGCCCGGTCGAGCGGCGCCGGCGCGGTGCATCCCGGCTACGGCTTCCTCGCCGAGCGCGCGGCCTTCGCCGCCGCGGTGACCGGCGCGGGTCTGGTGTTCGTCGGGCCGCCGGCCGCGGCCATCACCGCCATGGGGGACAAGACCGAGGCCCGGCGGCGCATGCAGGCGGCCGGTGTGCCCATCGTGCCGGGGCTCACCCTGCCGGTCACCGAACCGGCCGCGGCGCTCGCCAGTGCGGCGGAGATCGGCTACCCGGTCCTGGTGAAGGCCGCGGCCGGCGGGGGCGGGAAGGGAATGCGGGTGGTGCGGCGGAGCGAGGACCTCGCCGGCGCGCTGGAGGCGGCGGCGTCGGAGGCCCGGAAGGCCTTCGGCGATGCCAGTGTCTATCTCGAGAAGTATGTCGAGCGCCCCCGCCATGTGGAGATCCAGGTCCTGGCGGACCACCAGCGCACCGTCCATCTGGGCGAGCGGGAGTGCTCGGTGCAGCGACGGCACCAGAAGCTGGTGGAGGAGGCACCGTCGCCTGCCGTGGATGCGGCCTTGCGGGAACGGATGGGCGGGGCGGCCGTGGCCGCGGCACAGGCCGTGGGCTATCGCGGCGCGGGGACGTGCGAGTTCCTGCTGGCCGCCGACGGGTCCTACTACTTCCTCGAGATGAACACCCGGATCCAGGTGGAGCACCCGGTCACCGAGATGGTGTACGGGGTGGACCTGGTGCGGGAGCAGCTCCGCATCGCCCGCGGGCTCCCGATGTCGCTGCCCGAGCGCCCGCTCACGCCGCGCGGCTGGGCGGTAGAGTGCCGCATCACCAGCGAGGATCCCGCCAACGGGTTTCTGCCCGCCACCGGCCGGATCGAGTACCTCCGGGTGCCGGCCGGCCCCGGCGTGCGCTGGGACGGCGGCTTCGAGCCAGGCAACGAAGTGACGCTCTACTACGACTCGCTCCTCGGCAAGGTCATCGTCTGGGCGCCCGACCGCGCCGCCGCGATCGGCCGGATGCGCCGGGCGCTGGAGGAGCTGGTCCTCACCGGGGTGGCCACCAACCAGGCGTTCCACCTCCGGCTCCTGGCCGATCCGGACTTCCAGGCCGGCCGCATCGACAGCCAGTTCCTCGACCGCCGCCCCGACCTGCTCGAGGCTCCGGTGCCCGAGGAGCGGCTGGTGGAGCTGGCGGTCGCGGCGGCGCTGGCGGAGGACGAGGCCCGTCAGAGCCGCCGGCCGGGGGTGGCCGGCGCCGGCCGCGGCACCACCACCTGGCTCAGGGCCGCCCGGACCGAGGGACTTCGGTGAGCGGCATCGGCTCCACCAGCGGAACGGTCGTGACCATCGAGCGGCTGGCCAACGGCGGCGACGGAGTGGGACGGCTCGCTGACGGCCGCACGGTATTCGTGCCGCGTGCCGCTCCCGGCGACACCGTCCGCCTGGGCCAGATCCGGACCTACGCCCGGTTCGCCCGGGCCCGCATCGCCGAGCTCGTCGAGCCCGGGCGGGGCCGGGTCGAGGCGCCCTGTGCCCACTACACCGCCGATCTCTGCGGCGGCTGCCAGCTCCAGCATCTCGACGGCCGAACCCAGCTCGAGGCCAAGCGGGAGATGGTCGCCGACGCCCTGGCCCGGATCGGCCGGCTGGCGGTCGAGGTCCCGCCGGTCATCGCCGCGCCGGAAGCCTGGGGCTATCGCACCCGGGTCGCACTGGCGGTCGCTCCCGGGCGGCGCCATGCCGGGTTCCATCCGGTGGACCAGGCCACCCGGGTCTTCCCTCTCGAGGACTGCCGGATCGCCGCGCCGGCGCTGATGGCGCTGTGGCGTGGGCTCCGGCCCCACCTGCACCTGCTGCCGATGGACGCCACCCAGGTGGTGCTCCGCCTCGATCGTGACGGCCACCGCCACGTCGTGGTCCGGGCCCGCGGGGACCAGCCGTGGCCCAGGCCTGCCGCCCTGGGGGAGCGTCTCTCCCACGCTGGGGTGGCCGCCACGCTCTGGTGGCACCCTGATGGCGGTGCACCCCGGGTGGTGGCCGGCGCCGCAGGGACCTTCCCGGCCACGGTCTTCGAGCAGGTGCATCCGGTCATGGGGGACATGGTGCGGGACCACGCGCTTGCCGGGCTCGGCCCGGTGGCCGGATTGCACACCTGGGACCTCTACGCCGGCATCGGCGAGGCCTCGGAGCGGCTCCTCGCCGCCGGGGCCACGGTGGACAGCGTCGAGCTGGACCGACGGGCGGTGGAGTTTGCCCAGCGGCGCGGGCGCGCCGGCGCCGATGGTGGGTCGCAGCGCCCGGAGGGGGGCGGGATCACCAGGCACGCCGGCAAGGTGGAGGAACTGGTGGCCAACCTCCCGGCACCAGCCGCTGTTATCGCGAATCCGCCCCGTGCCGGCCTGGCTGCGTCCGTCACCGAGGTCCTGGCCCGGCGACGCCCATCGAGGATCGCTTATGTGAGCTGCGACCCGGCGACGCTCGCACGCGACCTGGCCAGGCTCTGTCCGCCGGCCGGGCAGCCCGCCGGGGAGACGGCCCCGTATCGCCTGGCCGGGGTGCAGTCGTTCGATCTCTTTCCGCAGACCGCCCACGTGGAAACCGTGGCGCTCCTGGAGCTGGCATGAAGTACTTCGTCACGGTGGCAGGCCGGGAGATTCCGGTGGAGGTGGATGGCGAGCGGGTGCTGGTTGAAGGCCGGGAGGTGACTGCCCACCTTCGCCCCGTGCCGGGCACGCCACTCCGCCACCTGGTCATTGACGGCGCCTCGCTGACCATCGCCATGGACCGCGCCGAGGCCGGGCGATGGCAGCTTCTGGTGGCCGGCGCCCCGGCCGAGGCCGAAGTCGTGGACGAGCGAACCCGGCACATCCGGGGCCTCACCGGCGGCGCCGCCGGCCCGAAGGCCGCCCCCCTTCTCAAGGCCCCGATGCCGGGCCTGGTGGTCCGGGTCCTGGTCAGCCCCGGGGAGGCGGTGGTGCCAGGGCAGGGACTGGTGGTGCTCGAAGCCATGAAGATGGAGAACGAACTCCGCAGCAGCACGGCAGGGACGGTGCGGGGGGTGCCGGCCACGGCGGGGCAGGCGGTGGAGAAGGGCCAGGTACTGGTGGAGTTCGAGGCCTAGCCGGGGCCGGCGGGGGGTGGTCCGGGGGGTGCCCGCCCTTGACCTAACCCCTTCTCCGAAGCTAGTTTTTAAGTCTGTGCACTTTACGGAAATCCAGCTGGGACAACGCGACAGATGAACACCTTTTCCGCCAAGCCGGCCGACATCTCCCACGAGTGGCATTTGGTGGATGCCGCCAACGTGCCGCTCGGCCGGCTGGCCAGCCGGATCGCGCAGCTCATCCGGGGCAAGCACAAGCCGACCTTCACCCCCCACATGGACGGGGGGGATTTCGTGGTGGTGATCAACGCCGAGCGGGTCCGGCTCACCGGCCGCAAGCTGGAGCAGAAGCGGCACTTCCGGCACACCGGCTACATGGGCCACGAGCGCTATACGCCGGTCAAGAGCCTGCTCCAGGGGAAGCACCCCGAGCGGGTCATCGAGCACGCGGTGTTCGGCATGCTCCCGAAGAACTCGCTGTCCAAGCAGAAGCTGCGGACCAAGCTGAAGGTCTACGCCGGCGGGGCGCATCCCCACCAGGCGCAGCAGCCGGCACCTTACTCCGTCCTCCCGAAGGCCAAGTGACATGAGCGGCAAGCCCGAATTCCGCTGGCAGGCCGTTGGCCGCCGCAAGACGAGCGTGGCGCGGGTGTACCTCACCCCCGGCACCGGCAAGTGGGACGTCAACGGACGGACCCTGGGAGACTACTTCCCCCGGCCGTCGCTGGTGCAGCACATCCAGCAGTCCTTCTCGGCCACCGACACCCTGGGCGCGTTCGACGTTCGCGCCCACGTGGCGGGGGGCGGGCAGTCGGGCCAGGCGGGCGCGCTGCGTCACGCCATCGCCCGGGCCCTGGTGGAGGCGGACGGCCAGCACCGGGTCAAGCTGCGGGCGGGCGGGCTGCTGACCCGTGACCCGCGCGCGGTGGAGCGGAAGAAGCCGGGCCGCGCCGGCGCCCGGAAGCGGTTCCAGTTCAGCAAGCGGTAGCAGGCCGGCGGACGGCCACCGGGGCCGTCCGCCACAATCACGCACGCACCGGGATTTCCCGCGGGGTGCCCTGGGACCAGGGTTCGCGGGAAAGATGAACGGCGCGGACGATCAACCCCCAGACCGAGGTTTTCGCACCAGATGGCTCAGCCGCAGATCCAGGACCTCCTCGAGGCCGGCGTTCATTTCGGCCACCAGACCCGCCGCTGGAATCCCAAGATGCGCCGGTTCATCTTCGCCGAGCGCAGCGGGATCTACATCATTGACCTCCAGAAGACCCTGAAGCAGATCCTCCAGGCGCAGGAGCTGCTCAAGGGCGTCGTGCTGCGCGGGGAGGGGGTGCTGTTCGTCTGCACCAAGAAGCAGCTCAAGGGCACCGTCCAGATGGAGGCCGCCAACAGCGGCTCGTTCTGGGTGACCGAGCGCTGGCTGGGCGGCATGCTGACCAACTTCCAGACGATCAAGCGCCAGATCAAGCGGCTGCGCGAGCTGGAGCAGGGCGCCGCCGACGGGGAGTTCGCCAACTACACCAAGAAGGAACAGCTGCTCTTCGAGCGGGAAAAGGAAAAGCTCCTGCGGAACCTCGAGGGCATCAAGCAGATGGGCCGGCTGCCCGGGGCGCTGTTCGTGGTGGACGCCAAGAAGGAGAAGATCGCCGTCCAGGAGGCCAACAAGCTGGGCATCCCGGTGGTGGCCATCGTGGACACCAACGCCGATCCCGACGTCATCTCGGTGCCGATCCCCGGGAACGACGACGCCATCCGGTCGGTCTCCCTGATCACCGCCGCGCTCGCGGAGGTGATCCGCGAGGCCCGGGCCCAGACCCCGCTGCGCGAGGCGGCGGAGGACCAGGACGCCGAGACCTACAGCACCGACGGCGGCTCGGAGGGGGACCCCGAGGCCGACCGCAAGAAGCGCCGCCCGCGCCGGAAGCGGCGGCCCAAGCCGGAGGCCATCGCGGCCCGGCTCAAGCATGATGAAGAGGGTGGCGCGCCGCCGTCGGGTGACTCGCAGGCCTGACCCCCGTCCTCGCGCCGGGTAGTCTTCGCCGCCGTCCCCGGCTCTCGAGCCCCGGACGGCGGCATTGCATGACGCAGGGCCGATCCGGCACCCGGCCCGCATCGAGGATCAACCGCACGGGCGGATGCCGTGGTCGCCCGTCTCACACGCTGAAGGACAGAAGATCATGACTGCCAAGACGATTTCGGCCAAGGACGTCGCGGAGCTCCGCAACCGCACCGGTGCGGGGATGATGGATTGCAAGGCGGCGCTGCAGGAGGCCGACGGCGACATGGACCGGGCCGTGGAGATCCTGCGCAAGAAAGGGATGGCCAAGGCCGACAAGCGGGGTGACCGCAGCGCCTCGCAGGGCCTGGTGGTGATCGAGGCCGCGGCCGGCGGGACCGACGCCGCCATGATCGAGCTCAACTGCGAGACCGACTTCGTGGCCCGGAACGAGGATTTCATCAGCCTGGCCCGGGACCTCGCCAAGCACGCCCTCGCCCACGCGCCGCTGGGCGCCCACCCGGGCAGCGCGATCGACGCCCAGCCGTTCCGCGGCAAGACCGTGGGGGAGGCGGTCAAGCTGGTCTCGGGCAAGACCGGCGAGGCGATGGCGCTCAAGCGGGTGGCCCACTTCCAGCTGGCCGAGGGCACCGTGGGGCACTACCTCCACTTCAACGGGCAGAGCGGTGCCCTGGTGGAGGTGGCCGGGGTCCGGGGCGAGGCGGTGACCGCCCTGGCCCGGGACCTGGCCCTGCACGTGACCTCCGCCGACCCGGCGGGCGTGAGCGAGGGCGACATCCCGGCGGAGGTGATCGCCCGGGAGCGGCGCATCGCCGAGGAGCAGGTGGCGGCGGAGGGGAAGCCGGAGAACATCCGCGGGAAGATCGTGGACGGGAAGATCCGGAAGTTCCTCGCCGAGCGGACCCTGCTGGGACAGCCGTTCGTCAAGGACGACAGCAAGCCGGTCGGCGACCTGGTCAAGGAGGTCGCCAGGCAGGCGGGTGGCACGCTGACCGTGACTCGGCTGGTCCGCTTCAAGGTCGGCGAGTAATGCGCCGCCCCTACCACCGCGCGCTGCTCAAGCTCTCGGGCGAGGCCCTGGCCGGGGAGAAGGGCTACGGCCTCGACTACAAGGTGGTGGGCAGCTTCGCCGATGAGCTGCTCCGGGTGCATGGCCGCGGGGTGCAGCTGTCGGTGGTGGTGGGGGGCGGCAACATCCTGCGCGGCACCACCGCCAGCCGGGAGGGCCTGGACCGGGTCTCGGCCGACTACATGGGGATGCTGGCGACGGTCATCAACGCGCTGGCGGTGCAGGACATCCTCGAGGCCAAGGGGGTCCAGACCCGGGTCATGACCGCCATCCGGATGGAATCGCTGGCCGAGCCCTATATCCGGCGCCGGGCGCTCCGGCACATGGAGAAGGGGCGGCTCGTTATCTTTGCGGGTGGCACCGGCAATCCCTATTTCTCGACCGACACGGCGGCGGTGCTCCGGGCCCTGGAGGTGGAGGCGGAGGTGATCCTCAAGGGCACCAACGTGGAGGGGATCTTCACCGCGGACCCCCGGAAGGACCAGTCGGCCCGCCTCATCCCCGAACTGACCTTCCAGGATGCGCTGGTCAATGGGTACGAGGTCATGGACCGGAGCGCGTTCGGGCTCTGCCAGACCAACAACCTGCCCATCGTGGTCTTCAACATGAACCTGCCCGGGAACCTCGACCGGGTTCTCCTGGGCGAACCGGTGGGGACGATCGTGCAATGAACACCATTCCCGAGCTGCTCAAGCACGCCAAGGAGCTGATGCACAAGGCGGTCGAGAACACCCGCCGCGAGTTCTCCGGCATCCGCACCGGCAAGGCCACCACCTCGCTGCTGGACATCGTCCGGGTGGAGGCGTACGGCAACACCATGCCGCTCAACCAGGTGGCGCTGGTGGCGGCCCCCGAGGCCCGCATGCTCACGGTCCAGCCCTTCGACAAGGGACTGGCCCAGGCCATCGAGAAGGCCATCCGTGACTCCGACCTGGGGCTCAATCCGGCCAGCCAGGGGGGCCTGATCCGGGTGCCGATCCCCGCCCTCACCGAGGAACGCCGCAAGGACCTGGTCCGGGTGATGCACAAGCTGGGCGAGGAGGGCCGGGTGGCGGTCCGCCACGCCCGGGGCGAGGCCCACGGGCGGATCAAGAAGCTGGAGAAGATCGCCGAGGACGACCGCACCCGGGGCGAGAAGGACCTGCAGAAGCTGACGGATGAGCACATCAAGCAGATTGACCAGCTGATCGCCGCCAAAGAGGCGGAGATCATGGAAGTCTGAACCGGATGAGCGACGAGCTGCTGCGGCAGGTTCAGCACCACGGCTCACGCCCCGCCCACATCGCCATCATCATGGACGGCAATGGCC
>CAZCVG010000083.1:0-11422 GCA_964501735.1 uncultured Gemmatimonadaceae bacterium
CACCTTCGCCCATCACCTCATGACCGCACGCCCCTCCGGTTCCGCCCGCACGGTAGACGCCGGCCCGATCCAGCAGGTGGTGTCGGAAGTGGGCAAGCGCATCGTTGGGCAGGAGGCCATGGTGGAGCGGCTGATGGTGGGCCTGCTCACCGGCGGCCACATCCTGCTGGAGGGTGTGCCGGGGCTTGCCAAGACCCTGGCGGTGAAGACCCTGGCGGAGATCGTCGAGGCGAGCTTCTCCCGTATCCAGTTCACGCCCGACCTGCTCCCGGCCGACCTGATCGGGACGATGGTCTTCGACCCGCGCACCCAGGAGTTCCGGGTCAAGCAGGGCCCCATCTTCGCCCAGATCATCCTGGCCGACGAGGTCAACCGGGCGCCCGCCAAGGTCCAGGCGGCGCTGCTGGAGGCGATGCAGGAGCACCAGGTCACCATCGGCGGCACCAGCTTCTCGCTGGAGGAGCCGTTCCTGGTGCTGGCCACCCAGAACCCGATCGAGAACGAGGGCACCTACCCGCTGCCCGAGGCCCAGCTGGACCGCTTCATGCTGAAGGTCCGGGTCGGCTACCCGTCGCGGGACCAGGAGAAGGAGGTGCTCCTGCGCCGCAGTGGCCGGGACGAGGCGCCGGTGCGCCGCCTGCTGGATCCGTCGGTCATTCTGGCGCTCCGCGAGACCATCGCGGCCACCTACCTGGACCAGAAGGTGGTGGACTACATCGTGGACCTGGTGCGCGCCACCCGCGACCCGTCGGTGGTCGGGCTCTCCAACCTGAAGCCCCTGGTGGCCTTCGGCGCCTCGCCCCGGGCTTCCATCGCGCTGGCCCAGGCGGCCCGGGCGCACGCCTTCCTGCGGGGGCGCAACTACGTGATCCCGGAGGATGTGCGGGCGCTGGCGCTGGACGTGCTCCGCCACCGGGTGCTGCTCACCTTCGAGGCCGAGGCGGAGGAGATTGACGCCGACCAGGTGGTGAGCCGGATCCTGGACGCGGTGCCCGTGCCCTGACGGCGGACCGGCGCCCGCCCGACTCCCGTCCCCGCCCGGTACCCGCCGCCATGCCGAACATCTCCCCCGAGATCCTCAAGCAGGTCAAGCTCATCGAGCTGCGCTCGCGGGGTCTGGTGGCCTCGCTCTTCGCCGGCGATTACCGCTCGGTGTTCCGGGGACAGGGGATGGAGTTCGCCGAGGTGCGCCAGTACGAGCACGGGGACGACTTCCGCGCCATTGACTGGAACGTCTCCGCCCGGCTGGGCCATCCCTACGTCAAGAGCTACACCGAGGAGCGCGAGCTCACCCTGATGCTCATCGTGGACCAGTCGGGGTCCACCCGGTTTGGCACCCCCCGCAGCAAGTCGGCGCTGGCCATCGAGGTGGCGTCCATCCTGGCCCTGGCGGCGGCCACCACCAACGACCGGGTGGGCGCGCTGCTGTTCGCGGAAAAGGTGGAACGGGTGGTGCCGCCCGCCAAGGGGCGGCGGCACGCCCTGCGCATCATTCGCGACCTGGTGGCCTTCACACCCACCGGCCGGCGCACCAACCTCGCGGCGGCGCTCTCCTACGCCACCGAACTGCTCAGTCACCGGAGCATCGTGGTGATCCTCTCCGACTTCCTAGCCGATGGCTGGGAGCAGCCGCTCCGGCAGCTGGCGGTCCGGCACGACGTCGTGGCCATCGCGGTGGAGGATCCCCGGGAGACCGACCTGCCCGACGCCGGGTGGGTGGAGCTGGAAGATGCCGAGACCGGGCAGCGCCGGGTGGTGGATACCGGGGCCCGGGCCGTGCGAGGGCGGCTTCGGGCGCTGGCGGAAAGGCGCCGGGAGGACCGGCACCGGGCCTTCGGCGCGGCCGGCGTGGATCACGTTGCGATCAACACCGCGCGGGACTACACCTTCGCGCTCCGGCGGGCCTTTGCGCTGCGGGCCAGGCGGCTCAACCGATGATCGCGCTGCTCTTCCTGCTGCAGGCCCCGCTGCCCACGGTGGGCGACACCATCTGGATCGAGCGGGCGGTCTCCGCGCCGGCCGGCGCCGAGGTGCGGGCGGCGCCGTGGGCCCCCACCGGCCCGGTGGCGCTGCTCGGCCGCCCGCTGCTCCGCCGCCAGGGGTCGCTGACCATCGTGGCCTACCCCGCCGTGGCCTGGTCGGCCGGGCGCCACGTGGTGACGGTTCCCGGTCCGGTAGTGATCCGGGCCGACGGGAGCACCGACTCGCTCCCGAGCGAGGCGCGGACCATCACGGTGGCGAGCATCCTGCCGGACGGTGTCCCTCCCGACAGCCTCGCGCCCCAGCCCGAGACCGGCATCATTGCGCAGCAGGTGACCAGCCCCCTCCCGCTGGTGGCATCGCTGGTGGGGGCGGCGCTGCTCTTCTTGCCCTTCCGCTGGTGGTGGCAGCGCCGCGGTCCGGTGAGCGGCACCCCGCGGCTGCCCCCGATCCCCGCGGCGCCGCCGCTGGCCGAGTGGAGCGAGGATGGGGAGCACCGGGCGGTGGCCGCCGTCGCCGCGCTGGAACTGCGCCGGGCCGTGGTGCGTCAGCTCCCGGGCGTTCCGGCGGGAGTGATTACCTCCCGCCTGATCCGGATCGTGGGTGAGCAGAAGCCGGCCTGGCCCGCCGAGGAGATCGCCACGCTGCTCCGGGCGCTGGATTCGGCCCAGTTCGCGGAAGCGCCGGGGGCGGAGGTCGTGGAGCTGGCGGAGCGGGCATCGCGCCTGGCCGCCCGGCTGGAGGCGGCCGCGTGAACTTCGCCCGCCCCTGGCTCCTGCTCCTGCTGCTGGTCCCGGCCCTCTGGTGGGCCTGGCGCCGCCGCCGGCGCACGCCGGGCACGGTGTACAGCGACCTCCGCCTGGTGAGCCAGGTGGGCCCTGCCAGCGTGCTGGCCCGGATCCCGCCAGCGCTCCGGCTCCTCGCCTGGGTGGCCTGGGTGCTGGCGGCCGCCGGGCCCCGGCTGGGCGGGTCGCGGGTGGAGATCAAGCGGGAAGGCATCGCCATCGTTCTCGCCATCGACATCTCCAGCAGCATGCTGGCCGAGGACTTCGCCCCGTCCAACCGGATGGAAGTGGCCAAGCAGCAGGCCGTCTCGTTCATCCAGGGCCGGAGCGCCGACCGGATCGGGGTGGTGGCGTTCGCCGGCGAGGCGCTCACCCAGGTGCCGATCACCGTGGACTACCCGGTGCTGGAGCGGGCGGTGTCCGACCTCCGCATCGGGATGCTCGAGGATGGCACGGCCATCGGCACCGGGCTGGCGACCTCGGTGAACCGGCTGCGTGAGGCACCCGGGAAATCGAAGGTGATCCTGCTGCTCACCGACGGGGAGAACAACCGCGGGACAGTGGACCCCCGCACCGCGGCCGCCGCGGCCGCCGCGCTGGGCATCCGGGTCTACACCATCGGCGTCGGCACCGAGGGGGAAGCGCCGATCCCCACCGGGCGGGGACTCTCGGGGTTCCGCTACGAAGTGCTGCCGGTCCGCATTGACGAGCCGCTGCTCCGCGACATCGCCGCCGCCACCGGCGGGCGCTACTTCCGGGCCCAGGACACCGAGGCGCTCAGCCGGATCTTCCGGCAGATTGACGGGCTGGAGAAGACCCCCATCCAGGTCACCCGCTATGTGCGCTACGATGAGATCGCCCGGCCGCTGATGCTGGTGGGCCTGCTGGCGCTGGGCCTGGAACTGCTGCTCAGCGCCACCTTCGTGGTGCGGGTGCCATGAGGCCCGCGGAGCCCGGCCCATGACCTTCGACAGCCCGCTGCTCCTGCTGCTGGCGCCGGTGATCGCGCTGGGCATCGGCGTGGTCGCGCTGGCCGCCCGGCGGCGCCGCATTGCCCGGGCCATGGCGTGGGCTCCCGATCTGGCCGACCGGGCCGCCCGGAGCGGCCGGTGGGGACCGGCCCTCATGGCGCTGGCCGGCCTGGCGGCGGCGGTGGGGCTGGCGGGTCCGCGCGGCGGGCAGATGACCGTGAAGACCGAGAGCCAGGCGCTGAGCATCGTGGTGGCCCTGGACATCAGCCGGTCCATGCTGGCCGAGGACACCCGGCCGAGCCGTCTCGGCCGAGCCGTGCGGGAGGCCCGGCGGCTGGTGCAGGACCTGGAGCACGACCGGGTCGGGCTGGTGGCCTTCGCCGGCCGGAGCTACATCCTGGCCCCGCTCACCCTCGATGGCGGCGCCATCACGCTCTTCCTCGACGCCGTGTCGCCCGACCTCGCCAGCCAGGGCGGCACCGGCCTCGCCGCGGCCCTCACCCAGGGCGGGGAATTGCTCAATGCCTCACGCGAGGCCGGCGACCGCGTGCTGATCGTCTTCACCGATGGCGAGACCCACGACTCCCTGCCGGACGTGCTGGCCGCCGCCCGGCGGCTCAGGGAGACCGATGTCCGGGTGATCCTGGTCGCCGAGGGGCTGCCCCGGCCGGCCAACATCCCGCTCCGGGACAGTGCGGGAACCGTGGTGGAGTACCAGGCCGACGCCGACGGCAAGCCGGTCGAGACGATGCGCCGGGACGAGGTCCTCCAGCAGGTGGCCGACGCCGCCGAAGCCGCGCTGATCCCCGCCGAACTCCCCGACCAGGCCAGCGCCATCCGCGACCTGCTGGCCGCTTTCCAGCGGGCGCCCACCAGCTCCAGCAGCACCGAGGATCTGCGGCCGCTGGTCTGGATTCCGGCCTTGCTGGGCATCCTGCTGCTGGGCGCCCAGACGGCCAGCCGCCGCACTGCCGCGCTCATCGGCGTAGCGCTCGTGGCGCTGGTGGCTGACGCCGCGGCCCAGCGCCCCGCGCCCGGGGTCCGCGACTTCGAGGCGGGCCGCGTCCGTGAGGCAGCCACTCGGCTCTCCGCCGGGCTCACCGAGACGGCCACCGACACCGCTTGGTACAACGCCGGCACCGCCTTGCTGGCGGCGGGCGATTTCGCCGGCGCCCGGCGGGCCCTCGAGCGGGCCGCTGCCACCGTCCAGCCCGACCTCAGGTACCGGGCCCTCTATAACCATGGCCTGGCGTCCCTCCGGGAAGCCGCCGCCGATTCCCTCAAGCGGGACTCGCTGCTCGGCCTCGCCGCGGAGCGCCTGCAGGAGGCGCTCCGGCTGGCCCCCGCCAGCCAACGGGCCAAGTGGAACCTCGAGCTGGCCCAGCGCCGTCGTCCGCCGCCCCCCAGCGGGGGCGGCGGCAACACGCCCCAGCAGCCACCCCCATCGGGCAACACCCCGCGCGATCCCTCCTCCGGACAATCGGAGAGCGGCGAGGGCCCGCCCAGCCTGTCGCAAGCCCAGGCCGAGCAGATCCTCAACTCGGTGGCCCGTGAGGAGCGCGACACCCGGTCCCGCCGGCTGGGCCGGGCCCGCAGCGCCACCAGCGCGGTGAAGGACTGGTGATGCTCGGAGCGCTCCTGGCTACGCTGCTCCTGCAGGGGCAGGGGCCCGAGGTGATGGTCGCGGTGGACCGGGACCGGGTCGCGCCCGGCGACGTCATCCTCTACACCATCCGGGTCTCCAGCCACCTCCCCGATCCGATCCGCATCGAGGTGCCATCGCTGGGCGGTTTCGAGCTGGAAGCGCGGGCGGAGCGGAGTGAGGTGAACGCCGACGGCGACGGTGGCCGCACCACCACCTTGGAGCTCCGGCTCCGGGCCACCCAGCCCGGCGAGTGGCGCCTGGGTCCGGTGCAGGTCAGGCAGGGCGCCGCCTACGCCCGGGGGGAGTCGGTCCTGGTGACCATCGAAGGCGGCCCCCCGCCGCCCGTCACCGCCACGCTCAGCGCCCGGCTCGCCCGGCTGCTGCAGCGGGCGCCGCCGCCCGGGGTCCTGGGGCCGGCGGCGATCACCGTCATGGTGTCGGACTCGGTGGTGGTGGTGGGCCAGCAGCTCGACGTGGTGACGATCGCCTGGTTCGAGCGGGAACTTCGCCAGCAGCTGCGCCGGGCCCCCACCGTCGAGGCGCCGCAGGTGGAGGGCGTGTGGTCCTATCCGCAGAGCGTGCCCGGCGGGATCGCGGGCAGCCGCCAGGTGGGCGGCAAGTGGTACGACCTCTTCGTGCTCCACCAGGTGGCTTTCCCGCTCACGCCGGGGCGCATCACCGTGGCCCCGGCTCGGCTCCAGTACAGCGTGCCGCTGGCGTTCCAGTTCTTCAGCCAGGAGGAGCGCTACAAGCTTTCCAGCCCGGCCGTCGCCATCGAGGTGCGCCCGCTGCCCGACGCCGGCCGGGATCCGCGCTTCGCCGGGGCGGTGGGCCGCGAGATCCGGCTGACCCAGTCGGTCACCCCCGGGCACACCCGGCAGGGCGAGGCGGTCAGTGCGGAGATCACCGTTACCGGCGAGGGGAACGTGGCGCTCTGGCCCCAGCCGGAAATCCGCTGGCCGGCCGGCGTGCGGGTGTACCCCGAGGCCTCGCGGGAACGGGTGGCGCTGCGCGACGGGCGCCTCGGCGGCAGCAAGACATTCCGGTACCTCCTGGTGGCCGACTCCGCCGGTGCGGTGAGTGCCCCGGTGCTGCGGTATCCCTACTTCGATCCGGTGTCCGGCCGCTACGAGATTGCCACCAGTGCGGGGCCTGCCCTGGTGGTGGCCCCTCGCGGGAACCGGGTGTCGTCCCGGGCCGAGCCGCCGCCGATGCGGCTGGACCGGCGCCGGCCGGTGGCGCTTCGCCTGCAGCAGGCCCTGCCTGACAGCGGCTGGCTGGCCGTGGCACTGGCGTTTCCCCTGGGGTACTGGGCGTCGCGCCGCCGCCGGCGCCGGGCGCCCCCGCCTCCGGTCGTGGCGTCCCCAGGCCCGGCCGATTCCCTCGCGCGGATCGAGCAGCGGCTGCAGCAGGCGCTGGCCCGCCTGGCGCCGGGGCTGGCCGACAGCGCCGACGCCGAGCTGACCGCCTCGCTGGTCCGCTCCGGGCTCGAGCCCGAGTCGGCCGGGCGCATCACCCGGCTTCGCGCCACCGTGCGGCAGGCGCGCTATGGCAGCGGGGCGACGCCCGCGACCTCGGCGCTGGCGCAGGAACTGGAGGACCTGCTGGCCCGGCTTACCCCCCGCGGCAAGGACGCCCGGCGGCGCTGGCGGGAGCGGGCCGGGGTCATCACCATGCTGGCGGCGGCCTGCCTGCCGGCTCTCGGGGCCCAGACGCCGCCCGAGAAGCTGTACGAGGCCGCCGCCTACTCGGCCGCGGCGGAGGGATTCGCCCGCCGCGCGCTGGCGGAACCCGGGATCACCACCCACTGGTTCAACCTCGGCAACGCCGCCTGGCGGGCGGGGGATGACGCCCAGTCGCTGGCCGCGTGGATCAGGGCGGCCCGGCTGAGTCCCCGCGACCAGGGCGTGCGCCGCGCGCTGCTGCTGGTGCCCCCCGCCGATCAATGGGCGTCGCGCAGCCTCTGGATCTCCCCGGTGACCCCGCCCGAGCTGTGGCTGCTCGGGCTGATCGCCTGGATCACCGGCTGGACCGGGGCCGCGCTCACCCGCAGCCTCCAGGGCCGCTGGCTGGTGCTGCTGGGCGGGGCGCTGCTGCTGGCGGGGGCGGGCACGGCGCTGGCCCGGTGGTATCGCCGGCCCATCGCGGTGCTGGCCGCCAACCAGGTCCTGCGGCTCTCGCCTCACGAACAGGCCCCGCCAGCCGGTGAGGTCGCCCGCCTGGGCACCGTGCGCCTCGGGGAGCGCCGCGGCGCCTGGGTCCGCGTGGTGGCCGCGGGCGACCAGGAAGGCTGGATCCTGGCCCAGACGCTCCGGCCGGCCGGCGACCTCCTGCCGCCCTGATCGCCCCGGCCCGGCACGGTATCTTTCGGCATGCCCCGTCGCATCGCGATCCTCCCCGATACGGTCGCCGACCAGATCGCCGCCGGCGAAGTGGTCGAGCGGCCGGCGTCCGCCGTCAAGGAGCTGGCGGAGAATGCGCTCGATGCCGGCGCCACCTGGGTCCGGATTGCCATCGAGCAGGGGGGCAAGACCCTCATCGAGGTGAGCGACGACGGGCACGGGATGGGCCGGGAGGACGCGGTCCTCGCGCTGGACCGGCACGCCACCAGCAAGATCCGCAGTGCCGCCGACCTGGTCGGGGTGCACACCTTCGGCTTCCGGGGGGAGGCGCTGCCGGCCATCGCGTCGGTCTCCCGGCTCCGGCTCACCACCTCGGAAGGAGAGGGCGAAGGCACCGAGATCGAGGTCCACGGCGGCCGGGTGGAGCAGGTGAGCGGCACCGCCCGCCAGCGGGGCACCACCGTCACCGTGCGGAGCCTGTTCTACAATACGCCGGCCCGGCGCAAGTTTCTCCGCTCCACCTCCAGCGAGGCCCGGGCCGCCTGGGAGACCGTCGCCACCCTGGCGCTGGCCCACCCCGAGGCGGGATTCGAGCTGCTCCTCGACGGCCGTAACCGGCTCCATGTGCCCCCCGCCCAGGAGCTGGCGGCCCGGCTCGAGGCGGTGTGGGGCGCCGAGGTGTCCCGCACGCTGGTGCCGGTGGAGCACGCCGTCGGCGGCTTCCGGGTCCACGGGTTCATCCAGCGCCCCGCCGAGGCCCAGCCCACCGGACGGCGGACCCAGCTCTTCATCAACGGCCGCCCGTTCCGCGATGCCTTCCTGGTGCGCGCCGCCGAGGCCGGGTACCGCTCGGCCATCCACCCCGGCGACCGCCCGTCGGTATTTCTCCATCTGGAAACCGCCAGCGACGGCGTGGACGTGAACGTCCATCCGGCCAAGCTGGAGGTCCGCTTCCGCGACCGGCTGGGCGCCGAGCGGGCGGTGGAGGAGGCGGTCCGCGAGGCGCTGGGCCGGCTGGAGGCGTCCGCCGTGGTAAGCTGGCCGGGGGCGGGGGAGCGGTGGATGCCGCCGCCGCCCGCGGCGAGCGGTCCCGCGGCGGAGGACCTCTTCGGGACGGCGGAATCGCCGGCCATCGAGACGGCGATCGAGGGCGCCACGGCCGACGCGGTCATGCCGGTGAGCCAGCTGTTCAACACCTACCTGGCCTACGAGGGACCGGACGGGCTGGTCTTCGTGGACCAGCACTCCGCTCACGAGCGGGTGCTGTACGAGGCGGTCCTGGCCCGGCTGAGCGGCGGGGACGCCGGCAGCCAGCGGCTGCTGCTGCCGCTCACCATGGAACTGACGGACGAGGAGCTGGATGCCGTCGAGACCTACCGCGAGTCGCTGGAGCGGGTGGGGTTCGAGGTGGAGCCGTTCGGTGGGCGCACCGTGCTGGTGCACGCGGTTCCGGCGCCCCACCCGCGGTTCGACGCGGGACGCTGCTTCCGGGAGGTCGTCGCCGACCTGGCCCGGGGCCGCTTCGGCGGCTGGGCCAACCGGCTGGAGCGCTTCGCCGCCACCTACGCCTGCCGGGCCGCGGTGAAGGCCGGCGATCCCCTGGACGAGCGGGAACGGCGCGAGCTGCTCGCCCGGCTCTTCGCCTGCGCCCTGCCACCGCACGACGTGCACGGCCGCTCGACCATCGTCCAGCTGCCCCGCGAGGAGCTGGAGCGCCGCTTTGGCCGGCGCTAGGACCCCGGTCCTGGTCGGCCCGACCGGCATCGGCAAGACCGCTGTCGCGCTGGCCCTGGCGGCCCACTGGCCCCTTGAGGTTGTCTCCGCCGACTCCCGGCAGGTGTATCGCGGCCTCGACATCGGCACCGCCAAGCCGCCCCGCCGCTGGCTGCAGAAGGTGCCTCACTACGGGCTGGACGTGGTGGCCCCGGGACAGCGCTACAGCGCGGGCCGCTTTGCTCACGACGCCCCGGGCTGGCTGGAACTCATCCGGGTGCGCGACCGCATGCCGGTCGTGGTGGGTGGCACGGGCCTCTACATCAAGGCGCTCGCCGACGGGCTGTTCTTCGAGCCGCCCCTCGACCCCGAAGCCCGCCGGGCGCTGGAACGCTGCACCGCGGCCATGGAGCCCCACGACCTGGTCCGGTGGGCCCGCCGCCTCGATCCCGGCTTCCAGGGCGGGGGCCGGCAGCGCTCGGCCCGGGCCATCGAGGTGGCCCTGCTCAGCGGGCAGCCGCTGAGCTACTGGCAGGCCCACGCCCGGGCCCGGGGCGTCCTCACCCCCTGGTATGTCCTCCTCACCGCCCCCCGCGCCGTGCTGCACCAGCGCATCCAGGCCCGCGCCGCGGAGATGGTGCGCCAGGGCATGATCGAGGAGGTGGCGGCGGTCCTGGCGGAGGGGCATCCGCCCCGCGGCGCCGGGCTCGACGCGATCGGTCCGCGGGAGGCGGTCGAGTACCTGCAGGGCCAGCGCAGCCGGGACAGCGTGGCCGAGGCCGTGACCATCGCCAGCCGGCAGTACGCCAAGCGCCAGGAGACCTGGTTCCGGCACCAGCTCGAGGGCGACGTGCTCACCCTCGATGCCACCCGCCCGCCCGAGGCCGTGGCCCGGGACATCGTCGAGGCCTGGCGGCGCGCCGGGGAGGGGAGGGAAGCGTGAGGCCGGCGGGGAGCCCGCCGGCCGGTCGGATGACAAGCTCCCGGGGGCTGGCTATTCTCCCTGTCGCCCGTGGTCCGCTCCCTCTTCCTCACCGGCAGGCTGATGCCCGACTTCCGCACCGAGCTCTCCGAGGCCGCCCAGACCGGTGATCTCGGGACCGTCCGCCGCCTGCTCGACGGGGCCCGCGACTTCGCCAACATGCCGGACGAGGGCGGCTACACGCCGCTCCATTACGCCGCCTACTTCGGGCACACCGAAATGGCGCGGTACCTGGTCGGGATCGGCGCCGATCCGCTGAGCATCTCCATGGACCCGCTCCGCAACACCCCGCTGCACGCGGCCGCCACCGGCGGTCACGCGGCCGTGGTGCAGGTCCTGCTCGACGCCGGCGCCGATCCCAATGCCGTCCAGACCGGGCAGTGGACCGCCCTCCATGCCGCTGCCGAGCGCGGGCACGCGGAGGTCGTGGCGCTGCTCCTGGCGGCCGGTGGCGACCGGGGTGCCCTGAGCGCCTCCGGCAAGCGGGCCGCCGACCTCGCCGGCGAGAAGGGCCACCAGGCCGTCACCGCACTGTTCGAGGCGGGACGCTGACCGGGGGAATGCAGCCATGAAGATCGGGATCACCTGCTACCCGACCTACGGCGGCTCCGGCGCCGTCGCCACCGAGCTCGGCCTGGCCCTGGCCCGCCGCGGGCACGAGGTGCACTTCATCTCGTACGCCTCTCCCTTCCGGCTGCGCGAGTTCGCCGAGCGGGTCTTCTTCCACGAGGTGGACACCGCCATCTCGCACTACCCGCTGTTCGACCACTTCCCCTACACCCTCGCCCTGGCCTCCAAGCAGTACGAGGTGGTCAAGCGCCAGGACCTGGACATCCTCCACGTCCACTACGCCATCCCCCACGCCACCACGGCCTGGCTGGCCCGCGAGATGCTGGCGGAGGAGCGCCGCCTGGGCGTGATCACCACCCTCCACGGCACCGACATCACGCTGGTGGGGCAGGAGGCCAGCTTCTACGCCATCACCAAGTTCTCCATCGAGCGCT
>CAZCVG010000084.1:0-11331 GCA_964501735.1 uncultured Gemmatimonadaceae bacterium
CCCTGCCGCCGGGCCCGGGCCAGCTCCTCGGCGATGGTCGTGGCGAGGTGGCGCCGGTTGTACAGGCCGGTGAGCCCGTCGGTGAGGGAGAGCCGTTCCAGCTCGGTCCGGCTCTCCTTGAGCTTGTCCACCATGTGGTTGAACACCCCGGTGAGCCGGGCCACCTCGTCGCTCCCGGTGATGGGGAGGTCCACCTCAAGGTCGCCGGCCGCCACCTGGTCGGCGCCCTGGGTGAGCCGGTTGAGGGGCCGGATAATGAGCTGGCCGAGGAAGTAGGCCAGCAGGCCCACGCCGGCCAGCAGGGCGCTCACCGCGAGGACGGTCATGTTGCGCTGCGCCCGGATACGGGCAAAGGCGACCGACGCCGGCAGCTCGGAGACCACCATCCACGGCGCGCCCGAAATGGCCGTGATCACGCCGAGCACCTTGATCTCGCCGAGGCTTTCGTACTCGACCGCATCCGCCTCCGGCTCCTGCAGCGCCGCCAGGCTGGCCGCCGGCAGGCGGGCCTCGCTGGTGTCCTGGGCCCGGCCCGGCGCGAGGAGTACCCGGCCTTCCCGGTCCACCAGCAGCACCCGTTCGGCGCCGGCCGCGGTGGCCCGCTGGAGGGTGGCGGTGACGGGCGCCAGGTCGAGGGTGGCGGCGAGGGCGCCCAGCATCCGGCCCGACGCGCTCACGATCGGCACGACGGCGTCCATCAGCTCGCGTCCCGGCACGGTATCGGGCCGGATGGGGCCCAGGGAGTGGGTGCCGGTGCGCAGGTCGGCCTGCCATTCGGGGGGGAGGCCGGGCTGAACCGCGCGGGGCTCGCTGCCCGCGATCAGCCGGCCCGTCGGGTCCACGGCGGTGAGCCGGGTGTAGTCGGTGAACCGGCCGCGGACGGACCGAAGGTAGTTCTGGAGCCGAGGGGTGGCGCTGCTGGTGCGGCCGGCGGCACGCTCCAGGTTCTCGGAGACCTCGTAGGAGCTGGCGAAGACCCGGAGGTCCAGCAGCCGCTCCTTGAGCCAGATGTCAATTTCCCGGGCGGTCTGGCCGCTGCTCGCGCGCAGGGTCTCGGTGATCTTCTCGTTCAGCGCCTCCCGGTTTTGGCGATAGGAGATCCACGCGGTGCTGACCGACGGGATGAGCGTCGCCAGGATCGCAAAGGCAAGGATCTTCTTGCGGATGGACTCGAGCCGGAGCGCCCGCAGCAGCTCCGCCGCCCTGGATTCCCACGAACTCAACGCCGGCTCCGGAGGTCGGGACTGCCCCAAGGTTTCCCCGGATCGGCTCCGGGGCAAGGGCGAGCAGGACGCTGGTGGCTGGCCGGGGGTGTTCCGCTACATTCCTCGCCATGCCGGCATCGCCCCGCGCGTCGCGCGCCACGCTGGTCCTGCTCGGGCTCACCCTCCTGCTCGCCGGGGCGCTCCGGGTCTACGGTCTGGACTTCGGCCTCCCGTACCTCTACCAGCCCGATGAACCCAACAAGGTCACGGCCGCCCAGAACATCTTCAAGACCGGCGACCTCAACCCGCACTACTTCAAGAAGCCCACGCTGCTGATCTACGCCAACACGGTGCTGTACGTCCCGTACTACCTCGTGGGGAAGGCGCAAGGCCGGTTTCATTCGAGGGCGGACATCCCGGCGCCGGACCGGCCGCTCATGGGCACCGGCTACATCGGGGCGCCGGACGCCATGGTGATGGGCCGCGGCCTCACGGTCCTGGTCGGCCTCTTCGCGGTCTGGCTCACCTGGGCGGTGGGGCGGCGGTTCTACCTCTCGCCGTGGGTGCCGCTGGTGGCCGCGCTGGCCGTGGCGGTCTCCCCGATGCAGGTGGCCCAGAGCCACTACATCGAGGTCAACGTCTACCTGGTCGCCGCCCTGCTGGGGGTGCTGTGGGCCGCGCTCCGGGTGTACGAGCGGGGCGAGCACCGCGACTACCTGCTGGCCGGGTTCCTGACCGGCATCGCCATCACGTGCAAGTATCCCGGGGTGGTGGGCATTGTCTTCCCGCTCACGGCGCACTGGCTCCGCTCCGGGCGCCGGCTGCCGCTCACCCGGTCGCTCAAGGGGCTGCTCCTGCTGGTGCCGGCCGGGTTCTTCCTCGGCACGCCGTACGCGCTGCTCGACCCGGTGAACTTCTTCCTGGGGGCGGGGTCGGAGGCGGTCCACTACTCCACCGGCCACGACGGGCTGGAGGGGAACGCCTTCCTCTGGTACCTGCAGTACGCCTGGACCGAGGAAGGCCCGCTGATGGCCATCGGGGCGGTGGCGGCGTTCCTGGCTATCCGCCGGCGGGACGGCAAGCTCACGCTGCTGGCCAGCTTTCCGCTGGTCTACTTCGTCTTCATCTCGCTCTTCCAGGTACGAAACGGCCGGACCTTCCTCCCGGTGACCCCGTTCGTCTTCCTCCTCGCCGTGGGGCTGCTGGCCGAGCTGGCGGGACGGCTGGGAGAGATCGGGTCGCGCGGGATGAGGATCGTGGCCGGCACCGCCCTGGAGCTTGTCCTGCTGGCGGGGATCCTGGTGCCGCTCAGCCGGGCACTGGCATTCAACCGGACCCTGGTGGGGCCGGACGCGCGGGCGAGCAGCCGGGCCTGGATCGAGGCCAACCTGCCGGCGGGGAGCCGGATCGCGCTGGAATCGTACTCCCCCTACCTGTCCCGCGACCGCTACCAGCTGGAGTACGTGTCCCGCGCCGTGGACCAGCCGCCCGAGTGGTACGCGGCCTCCGGCCTCCAGTACCTGGTGGTGAGCGAGGGGATGTATGGCCGCTACCTGCGGGATCCCGCGCGCTACCCCGAGCAGGCGGCGGCGTACGAGGCGCTCTTCGCCCGGTTCCCGGAGGTGCAGCGCTTTCCCGACGGCCCGTGGATGGTGAGGGTCCATGCCGTCCGCTGAACGGCCGCGGCTCTCGGTGGTGGTTCCCCTCTACAACGAGGAGGAGTCGGTGGGCCCGCTGGTCGAGGCGGTCCGGGGCGCGCTGCAGGACTCCTGGGAACTGCTGCTGGTGGACGACGGCAGCCGGGACCGGACCGTCGAGCGGGCGCGTGCCCTTTCCGCCGCTGATCCCCGCGTCCGCCTGGTGCGGCTGGCCCGCAACTACGGCCAGACCCCCGCGATGCAGGCGGGCTTCGACCAGGCCCGCGGCGACATCGTCGTCACCATGGACGGGGATCTCCAGAACGACCCGCGCGACATCCCGGCGCTGGTGGCCCGGCTGGAGGAGGGCTACGACCTGGTGGCCGGGTACCGGGAGCGGCGGCAGGACGTTTTCCTCAAGCGCCGCCTGCCCTCGATGATCGCCAACTGGCTCATCCGCCAGGCCACCGGGGTGCCCATTCGCGACAACGGCTGCTCGCTCAAGGCGTTCCGGCGGCCGGTGGTGGACCAGCTTCACCTCTACTCCGACATGCATCGCTTCATTCCCGCCGTCGCGGCGGCCACGGCCGGCGCCCGGATCACCGAGATGCCGGTGCGTCACCATGCCCGCCAGTTCGGGCAGAGCAAGTACGGGCTCTCCCGCATCGCCAAGGTGCTGGCGGACCTGCTGGTCATCGTCATGGTGCGGTCGTTCCGGGACCGGCCGCTCCACCTCTTCGCCGGCGCCGCGCTGGTGGCCGGGGCGCTCGGCCTGGCCACGCTGGGCGCCTGGGGCATCGCCCTGGCCTACTTCCGGCCGGTCAAGGCAGAGGCCCTGGTCTTTCCCAGCGTGGCGATGGTGTGGCTGTCGCTGGCGGGATCGCTGGTCATGTTCGGGCTGCTGGCGGAATCGGCGGTCCGGCGCTACGGGCGCCTGGCGTCGCTGGTGACCCCGCTGGTGCGGGAGGATGGCCGATGAGCGGCGGGCTCTCGGTCATCGTGCCGGTGTTCGGGCGGATGGAGCCGCTGGACACGCTCTACCGGGAGTACGGGCCGGCGCTCCGGCGCCTGGAGGAACCGGTGGAGTTCCTCTTCGTGCTGCAGCCGGAGAACGCCGCCCGGGGGGCCGTCCTCGAGCCGCTCCGCGAGCAGGGGGAACCGATCCGCATCCTGCGGCTGGCCCAGCCGGCGGGCGCCGCCCAGCTGACCAAGGCCGGCGCGACCCATGCCCGCTTCGACCGCCTGCTGCTGCTCCCGGCCTACCGCCGGGTGGTGCCGGAGTCGCTGGGCGGGCTCCTGGCCCGGCTGGATGCGGGGGCCGACGCGGTCTTCGCCATGCGGCCGGCCACCGGGGAGTCGGTGTCGCGCCGGCTGCACCGCTGGCTCTTTCATCGCCTGGCCCGGCCGGTGAGCAAGGGGATGTTCACCGACCTGGGCTCGGGCGTGGGGGCGATGCGGCGGGAGGCGCTGCTGGCCACGCCCGCCTACGGCGACTTCTTCCGGTTCATCCCGGCCCTGATGATGCGCGAGGGCTTCCAGGTGGCGGAGGTCGCCACCCCGCGCCACCCGGCCGACACCGGGCGCCTGTTCCACACACCGGGCATCTACCTGCAGAGCGTGGTGGACCTGCTGGGCATGTTCTTCCTGGCCCGGTTCACCGAGCGGCCGCTCCGGTTCTTCGGCCTGGTGGGGCTGCTGCTCGCGGTGCCGGGGCTGGTCACCCTGCTGGTGCTGCTGGTGGAGCGGCTCAACGGGGTGGGCATCGCCAACCGGCCCGCGCTCCTGGTGGGAACGCTGCTCCTGGCCCTCGGCATCCAGGCCATCGCCCTCGGGCTGGTGGCCGAGATCATCGTGCACCTGAGCGCCCCCACCCGGCGGAGCTACCGCCTGGCGCGGGAACCCGGCGGCGGCGCGGGCCTCCGGGAGCCGGAGTGAGCGGCCCGCCCGCGCCACGCCGGGGGCTCGTGCGCTTTGGCCTCCGGCTGCTGGTCGGGGCGCTCCTGCTCGCGCTGATCATCAGCCGGATCGGCACGCCCGACTTCGGGGTGCCGCTGGGGCCGCGCCTGGCGGGCGGGATCGGGGCCGCCGCCCTCCTCCTGCTGCTGGGCCAGTCCATCGCGGCCCTGCGCTGGAAGGTGGTGCTGGGTCCCGGCAGCCCGCGCTGGGGCTACCTGACGAGGCTGTATTACGTGGGCGGGTTCTTCTCGCTCTTCCTCCCCACGGTGGTCGGGGGTGACGTGGTCCGGGCCGCCGCGGCGGCCCAGGCTACCCGGCGCCCCGGCGGAGTCATCGCCAGCGTGGTGATTGACCGGGCGCTGGGGGTGCTGGCCCTGGCCTGCTACGGGCTGCTGGGCCTGGCGCTGGCGCCGGAGATGGTGAGCCGGCTGGTGGAGGCCTCCCGGCTTCGCCTGCCGGCGGCCGGGGCGGTGCTGGCGGCCTTGGCGGCGCTGCTCGTCCTCGCGCTGGTAGCCCGCTGGCTGCTCCGCACCCCTCGGGTGCGCGCCGCCGCGCTCGACGGCTGGCAGGCGCTCCGCGACCTGGCCCGTTCCCCCCGCGCGCTGCTCACCGCCATCCTGCTGGGCTTCGTGGTACAGGGACTCTACATCCTCCTGTGGGTGGTGCTGGCGGTGGCGGTGCGGCTGCCGGTGGAGCTCGAGACCCTGCTCCTCTCGGTCCCGGTGGTGTCGGTCTTCGCCATGCTGCCGGTCACTCTCAACGGCCTGGGCGTGCGCGAGGGGGCCTGGCTGCTCCTCCTCGGGGCCAGCGGCATCCCCCACGACCGGATCGTCGGCTTCAGCCTGCTGTTCTTCGTCACCAACCTGATCACCGGGCTGGTGGGCGGGGTGGTGTTCGTCGTGCGGGGCACGGCGGAGGGACACCCGGCGGACTGAGCGGCGACGCCACGCGCGCTGAATCGGGCGTCGCGCCAGCTTCACGATATCTTCAGCGGACCCTGGTGATTCTTCGCTCATGAAGCCTGCTCTCGATCCCATCCTCGCCCCGCGGTCCATCGCCGTCATCGGCGCCTCCCGCACGCCGACCACCATCGGCCACCAGATCCTCGCCAACCTGATGCGCTACGGCTACACCGGCACGGTGTACCCCGTGAACCCGTCCGCCCCGTCGGTGCATTCCATGAAGGCCTGGCCCGACGTCACCGCCATTCCCGACCCGGTGGACATGGCGGTGATCTGCGTCCCCAAGCCGCTGGTGGTAGGCGTGGCGGAGCAGTGCGGCGAGCGCGGGGTGAAGGGGCTGGTGGTGATCAGCGCCGGGTTCCGCGAGGTGGGCGGCGAGGGGATCGAGCGCGAGCGGCAACTGGTGGAGGTGTGCCGGCGCCACGGGATGCGGCTGGTGGGGCCCAACTGCATGGGGGTGCTCAACGCCGATCCCCGGGTGTCCATGAACGCGACCTTCGCGCCCAGCATGCCGCCCTACGGGCGCGCAGGATTCGTGAGCCAGTCGGGGGCCATGGGCCTGTCGGTCCTGGACTACGCCAACGAGTTCGGCATCGGCATCGCGCAGTTCGTGTCCATGGGCAACAAGCCGGACGTGAGCGGCAACGACCTGCTGCTGCACTGGGAGCACGATCCCGAGATCGGCGTGATCCTGATGTACGTGGAGAACTTCGGGAACCCGCGACGGTTCCTGGAGATCGCCTCGCGGGTCACCCGGCAGAAGCCCATCATCGTGGTGAAATCGGGCCGCTCGCAGGCGGGGGCGCGGGCCGCGTCCTCCCACACGGGGGCGCTGGCCGCCAGCGACGTGGCGGTGGACGCGCTGCTCACCCAGGCGGGGGTGCTGCGGGCCGGGTCGGTGGAGGAGCTGTTCGACTTGGCCATGGCCTTCGGGGGCCAGCCGCTGCCCCGCTCGCGCCGGGTGGCGGTGCTCACCAACTCGGGGGGGCCGGGGATCCTCGCCGCCGACGCGCTGGCCGCCAACGGCATGGAGGTGGCCGAGCTGGCGCCGGCCACGGTGGAACGGCTCCGGCCGCTCTTCCCGCCCGAGGCGTCGCTGCGCAACCCGCTCGACATGATCGCCTCCGCCACGCCGTCGGGATATCGCGCCGCCTTGGACGCGCTGCTGGCCGACCCGGGCATTGACTCGGTGCTGCCGATCTTCGTTCCGCCGCTCGGTGTCAGGCAGGAGGACGTGGCCGAAGCCATCGTCGCGGCCAAGGCCGGCCATCCCGACACGGTGGTGCTCGGCGTCCTCATGGGCCGGAAGGGGCTGCCCGAGGGGCGCGCCGAACTGCGGGCCCTCGACATCCCGACCTACATCTTCCCCGAGTCCGCCGCCCGCGCCCTGCAGGCGATGTGCCGGTACCGGGAATGGCGGGAACGCCCCGAGGCGCCGGGCGAGCCGTTCACCGTGGACCAGGCGGCGGCCCGGAAGCTGGTGGACCGGGCCCTGGCCGCGGGCCGGCCCCGGCTGGACGAGCTGGAGTCGCTCGAGCTGCTGGGCGCCTACGGCATTCCCACCGCACCCGCCGAGCTGGCCACCAGCCGGGCCGCGGCGGGCGAGGCGGCCGCCCGGATCGGCTTCCCGGTGGTGCTCAAGATCGTGGCGCCGGCCATCGTCCATAAGACCGAGGTCGGCGGGGTCGAGGTGGGCATCGAGTCGGCCGCCGAGGCCGAGACGGCATTCGACCGCATCGTCGCCGGTGCCCGGAAGGCGTACCCCGAGGCGGTGATCAGCGGGGTGCTGGTGCAGAAGATGGTGGCCGGCGGCCGGGAGCTGATCGTGGGGATGAGCCGGGACCCGTCGGTCGGGGCGCTCCTGATGTTCGGGCTGGGCGGTGTCCTGGTCGAGGTGCTGGGTGACGTGGTCTTCCGGCTGGCGCCGATCACCCGGCTGGAAGCGGCGGACATGCTGCGCTCGATCCGGGGCGTGCGGCTCCTGCAGGGCGTGCGCGGCGCCCCGCCGGTGGACCTGCGGGCGCTGGAGGACGTCCTGATCCGGGCCGGGCGTCTCGCCGCCGACTTTCCCGCCATCGCCGAACTGGACCTCAACCCGGTGCTGGCCTTCGGGGACGGCGCGGTGGCGGTGGATGCCCGGGTGATGCTGGCGGAGCCCCCGGCGTGACCCGGCCGGTGTCCCGCGGCAGCGACCTTCTCCACGATCCGCGGGCCAACAAGGGCACCGGCTTCACCGAGGCCGAGCGGGAGGCGCTCGGGCTCCGCGGCCTGCTGCCGCCCAGGGTCACCACCCAGGCGGAGCAGCAGGCACGGGTGCTGGAGACCTACCGCGGCAAGCCGACCAACCTCGAGAAGTACATCTACCTGACCAGCCTGCAGGATCGGAACGAGCATCTCTTCTATCGCACGGTGATGGACAACGTCGAGGAGATGATGCCGGTCATCTACACCCCCACCGTGGGCGAGGCCTGCCTCCACTTTGCCCAGATCTTCCGCCGGCCCCGCGGGCTGTACATCACCGCCGCCGACCGGGGCCGGGTGCGCCAGGTGCTCCGCAACTGGCCCGGGCTCGCGGTGGCCATGATCGTGGTCACCGACGGCGAGCGGATCCTCGGCCTCGGGGACCTCGGCGCCAACGGCATGGGCATCCCCATCGGCAAGCTTTCGCTCTACACCGCCTGCGCCGGCGTGGATCCCGGGCGCTGCCTGCCGGTGACCATTGACGCCGGCACCGACCGCCCCGAGCTGCTGGCCGACCCGATGTACCTCGGGCTCGCCCGGCCAAGGCTGAGGGGGGCGGCCTACGACGAGCTGCTCGAGGAGTTCGTCATGGCGGTGCAGGAGGTCTTTCCCCAGGCGGTGATCCAGTTCGAGGACTTCGCCACCGAGAACGCCATCCGGCTGCTGGCCCGCTACCGCGACCGGGTCTGCTGCTTCAACGACGACATCCAGGGCACCGCCGGCGTGACCCTGGCCGGGCTGCTCTCCGCGGCCCGGGTCACGGGGCAGCCGTTTCGCGAGCAGCGGGTGATGTTCCTCGGCGCGGGGGCGGCGGCCACTGGCATCGCGTCCCTCATCGTCTCGGCGCTGGTCCGGGAGGGGGTGCCCGAGGCGGAGGCCCGCCGGCGCTGCTGGCTGGTGGACCGCGCCGGGCTGGTGGTCGCGGGCCGGGCCGACCTCGGCGCCTATCAGGCGCCGTACGCGCATGACCACCCGCCGAGTCCCGACCTCCTGGCGGCCATCGAGGCGGTGCGACCCACCGCCCTCATCGGGGTCTCGGGCGCCCCAGGGGCGTTCACCGAGCCGGCGGTGCGGGCGATGGCCAGGATCAACGCCCGGCCCATCATCTTCCCGCTTTCCAACCCTACCACCCGGTCGGAGTGCACCGCCGTGGATGCCTATACCTGGACGGAGGGCCGGGCGGTCTTCGCCAGCGGCAGCCCGTATCCGCCGGTGAGCCTGGGCGGCCGGCAGTTCACGCCGGGGCAGGGCAACAACGCCTATGTCTTCCCCGGTGTGGGGCTGGGGCTGATCGTGAGCCGGGCGCGCCGGGTGACCGACACGATGTTCTACGCCGCCGCCCGCGCCCTGGCCGGCCGGGTCAGCGAGGCCGCGCTCGAGGCCGGCCGCCTGTTCCCGCCGCTCCGGGAGATCCGCGATGTCTCGGCCGGGATCGCCGCGGCGGTGGCGGCGGTGGCGTACGAGGAGGGGCTGGCGGAGGCGCCCCGTCCCGCCGATCTGGCCGGCGCCATCGCCCGGGCGATGTACGACGGCCGGTATCCGGCCTACACCTGACCGCCATCCCCCACGCCTTGCTGGTTCCTCCCTGGAAGACAATCATACCGGCGTCCCCTCCCGGCCCGGTCCATGCGATTCACCTTCGGTAGTGCCACGCTGCTCCTCCTCCTGCTGGCGCCGGCCGCCGGCGCCCAGACAGGGGGAAACGTGGTGCTGGTCACATTCGACGGCGTGCGGGTGCAGGAGTTCTTCGCGGGGCTGGATACGGTGATCGCCAGCGCGGACGAGAAGTTCCACGGCATCTACCGGCCCGAACGGCTCCGGGCCGACTACTGGCGCGACACCCCGGCGGAGCGGCGCCGGGCGGTGATGCCGTTCTTCTGGGACTCGGTGGCGCCCGGGGCGCTGGTGTTCGGGAATCACGTTCTGGGGAGCCGGGCGACGCTGCAGAATCCGCATCGCTTTTCGGCGCCGGGATACCTCGAACTGCTCACGGGGCGGTACCAGCCCGATGTGACCACCAACGACCAGGTCCGCTATCCCCACCAGACGGTGCTGGAATACGCGCGCGCGCGGCTGGGCCTGCCGATGGAGGGGGTGGCCCTGTTCGGGAGCTGGGAGAACTTCCGGTTCTACGCCGCCAGCCGGGAGGGCGAGGTATTCGTCAACGCCGGGTACGACAGCCTGCCGGCGGACGTCGGCACGCCCCACATGCGGGACCTGGCCCGGCTCCAGCACCGGGCGCTGGCGCTGTGGGAAGGCAGCCGACTGGACGCCTTCACCGGCGCGATGGCGCTGGAGTATATCCGGCGCTACCGGCCCCGGCTCACCTACATCGCCTTCAACGACACGGATGACCTAGCGCACAACCAGCGCTATGACCGGGTGCTCGATGCGCTCCACGCCCTGGACGCGTTCCTTGCCGACCTGGTGCACCTGCTCGACTCGATGCCGGAGTACCGGGACCGGACCACCCTGATCCTCACCACCGACCATGGCCGGGGGCGTGCCCCGGCCGACTGGAGCGACCATGGCGCGGACGTGGCAGGGGCGGAGGACATCTGGCTGGTCGTGTCGGGGCCGGGCACCCGCGGGCGGGGCGAGGTGCGGGGCGGCCCCATGATAGTGCAGGCCGGCGTTACCGCCACTGTGCTGCGATGCCTGGGGCTGGACCCGGCGGCCTTCTCGCCGGCCGCGGCGCCGGCGGTTCCGGGGGCGTGCGGCGACAGGCGGTAGGCCGGTGGCGGTGCCGGGGAGGATCCCCCCGGTGCCCCGGGTGGCTGGCGACGGCCGGAGGGCCGGGGGCGGCGTTCCGGGTGCTTCGTCCGGCCGGGGGTGTTTGACTTAACGATGGTGTTGCGCTACACTTAGCGCTTGTCCGGGCCGACTTCAGAGCATGGCCCGGGTCCCAGGTCGTAGTCCCAGGGAGCTGGCTCTGGCCAGGTCCCTTTTTCGTCGGCAGGTGCGGGCATCCCGAACTCCGACACCATTCATCCAGTAGAAGGAGCAGGGCATGCGCACCACCGGCACCGTGAAGTGGTTCAACGACGCGAAGGGTTTCGGCTTCATCACCCCGAGCGACGGGCAGAAGGACTGCTTCGTGCATCACTCGGCCATCGTGGGCAGCGGCTTCAAGTCGCTGACCGAGGGCGAGCAGGTCGAGTTCGACGTGGTCCAGGGTCCCAAGGGCCCGGCCGCGGAGAAGGTCACCCGTCTCGGCGCGAAGTAACCACTCATGGAAATCATCCTCGGCGAAGACGACCGGATCGAGTGGGCCATCAAGGCCCTCCGCCGGAAGATGGCGAAGGCAGGCATCCTCGCTGAGGTCCGGCG
>CAZCVG010000085.1:0-6764 GCA_964501735.1 uncultured Gemmatimonadaceae bacterium
CCCTGGTCTACACCGAGACGGCGCCCGACCGTTCCGCCGCGCTCCGGCGGGAGTGGGCCATCAAGCAGTGGACCCGCGCGGAGAAGGAGGAGTTCCTGATGGCCAAGGCAGCGATGCCCGGCCGGCACGAGCCGGCGTTCGAGCGGCTCCGCCCGGCTGCCCTCCGCTTCCTCCGGCAGCTCAAGCGCCACAACACCCGGGCCTGGTTCGAGGCCCACCGGGACGACTACGAGACCGAGGTCCGGGGGCCGTTCAAGGCGCTGGTCGAGGAGATGGACCTCCGGCTGGCGCGGTTCGCCCCGGAGATCATCGGGGAGCCCCGGCGCTCCATGTTCCGGATCCACCGGGACGTGCGATTCTCGAAGGACAAGTCGCCCTACAAGACCAACGCCGCCTGCTGGTTCTATCACGCCGACGCCGGCCGGGGCGTGGGCAGCGAGGCCTCCGGCGGGGCCGGGTTCTATTTCCAGATCGCGCCGGGCGAGTGCTTCCTGGGCGGCGGCATCTGGATGCCGCCCCGGCCTTCGCTCAACCGGCTCCGGGAGGCGCTGGCGGAGGACCCGCGGGGCTTCGAGAAGATCGTGCTGGACCGCGGCTTCCGGCGGCGCTTCGGGCGGCTCGACGAGGAGGCCATGCTGGTGCGGCTCCCCCGGGGCTACGCCCCCGATCACCCCGCCGCCCGCTGGCTGCGCCACCAGTCCTTCACCGCCGGGCGAATCCTCACCGAGCAGGAGGCCCTGTCCCCGCGGCTGCCGGCCACCCTGGCCCGTGACTTCGAGGCGCTCACGCCGCTGGTACGGTGGCTGAACGCCGCCCTCGGCTTCCGCGCCCGGGCCAGCCGGCTCTGACCGGCGGTCCGGCCACTGGTGAGTTCTCCTCTGATGTCCCGGCTCCGGCCCTTCCTCCACGCCCTCCGGCTCCGCTGCCCCGAATGCGGCGGCGGAGGGCTGTTCCCCAGCTGGTTCAGCATGCGGCCCTCCTGTCCCGCGTGCGGGCTCCGCACCGAGCGGGGGGAGCAGGGCTACATCGTGGGAGCGTACATGTTCAACATCGTGGCGGCCGAGCTGCTGTGGGCGGCGGTCTTTCTCGCGACCCTCGCCGCCACCTGGCCCGACCCGCCCTGGGACCTGCTGCTCTGGGGCGGCGGTCTCCTGATGCTGGCCCTGCCCTTCCTGCTCTACCCGTTCTCCAAGACCGTCTTCCTGGCGTTCGACCTGCTGTTCCGGCCGGTGGCCGAGACCGAAGGAGAGCGCCGATGAGCGACGCCCCGGGGGTCCGGCTCGACAAGTGGCTATGGGCGGCGCGCTTCTTCAAGACCCGCCCGCTGGCGGTGGCGGGCATAGACGGCGGCAAGGTGCGGGTCAACGGGGAGCGGGTGAAGCGCGCCCGGCAGGTGAAGCCGGGGGACCGGCTGGACATCCAGCTCGGCCCCTACACCCACTCGGTGGTGGTCCGGGGGCTGTCGGAGCGGCGCGGCCCGGTGGAGGCGGCGGCCCGGCTGTACGAGGAAACAGCGGAGAGCGTCGCGAGCCGGGAACGGGTGGCGTTCAACCTGAAGGCCGCCCATGTGCTCTTCGTCACCGATTCCCAGGAACGGCCGACCAAGCGGGACCGGCGGCGGCTGGAGGAGTTCCGGAAACGGCGCGACTGGGACTAGGACTCAAGTTTCCCTGGCCGGGGCCGATAGTCCGTATCAGCGGCCCCGGGTCCAGGGATGATCCCCAGCGTGGCCGCGTGACAGTTCGACCGAGGCTCCCCTGATGCCCGTCACTGGCACTGCCGTATCCAACGCACTGGCCGCGCTCCGGTACTACACCCGCCAGGTGGACCGGGCCGCGGAGCAGATCGCCTTCGCCGGCCTGGCCGACGTCACCGCCGAGCCGGAGGGCGAACCGCGCCCGTCCGCCCCCGCTCCGGAGGCCGAGTCGCCCGACCTGGCGTCCGCCATGTTCAGCATGCTGGTGGCGCAGCGGGCCTTTTCGGCCCAGCTGCGGGTGCTGCGGACCGCGGACGAGATGCTCCGGGAATCGGTGGACGTGGTCAAGTAGGCCGGAGGCTCAGGGAGTGACCTCGACCGTGGCGGTCATGAAGGGGTGGGGGTCGCAGTGATAGCGGAAGAGCCCCGGGGTCTCGAAGGTGAAGGTGTAACTTGTGCCCGGCTCCAGCGGGGCCGAGCCCCAGCTGCCCCCGTCGGCCGTGGTGGTGTGGGCCGGTGTCCCCGCCGGTTCGCAGTTCAGCCAGGTCACCTTGCCGCCCACCGAGACCCGCACCTCTGCGGGAGAGAAGGTGAATCCGGCCGCGGCAATGACCATCGAGCCGTACTGCGCCGGATCGAGCAGGGCTTCGCATGCCCCCGCGGGGGCGGTAACACCGCTCCGGTCAGAGAAGCAGGCCAGGAGCGGCGCCGCCAGCAGCCCGGCCGCCAGAAGGAAGCCGCCCATGGGCCGCCTCACTTGACCACCACGGTGGCTTTCATGAACGGGTGCGGGGTGCACGAGTAGGCGTAGGTTCCCGGCGTGGTGAAGGTGTACCGCCACGTCTGCCCTCCTTCGATCATTCCCGAGTCAAAGCTGCCGTTGTCGGCTGTCACGGTGTGGGGAACCGGGTCCTCGTTCTTCCATTCCACCGTGGTCCCGACCGCGATCTCCAGGGCCGGCTGGGGGAACTGCAGGCCCGTGATCACCACCTTGGTGAGCGGCCCCGTCACCGGGCCCACGGGCACCCGGCCGGGTGCCGCGGCGGCGGGCGCCCCCGCGGGCGCGGGGGCGGCCGGCGGGGGCCGGCGGCCGAAGTACCGCGCCAGGGTGATGGGGATGGTGAACTCGAATCCGTAGCGCACCTGTGATCCGCCGCGGGAACTTCCCTGCAGGGTTCCGGTGTTGGCGTTGGTCGCGTGCAGCGAGAGGGTGTGCGGCGTGTTGGGGATGGCCAGCGCCACCCCGGCGCTCCAGGCCGCGCGTTCGTCGCGGGACGCATCGAGCCGGGTCAGCCGCACATAGTCGCCGTGCACCCCCAGGTGGCGGGTGAAGCGGAGCACACCTCCCGCCCCGGCGGCGAAGACGGTTCCACCGCCCCGGGTGAAGGGATCCGACAGGGCCCGCCCCGCCGCCAGCACCCGCAGGGGCCCGAAGGTCCGTCCCACGGTCAGCTCGGCGTCCAGGCCGTCCGCGGCATTGTTCCATCCCACCTGCGCGGCCAGGTCCACCGGCGCGCCGCTGGCCTGGGCCAGCGGCATCGCCCGGGCAAAGAATTCCCACTCATTGGGGAACGCCGGCGCGAGAGTCGAGTTGGTGGCGTAGGTGGCGCCGAGCGTGGTGCGCCGGAGCAGGGAGGTGGCCACCACGAAGGTGGGGAAGTTGGTGACCTTGGCCACCGGCTTCTCGCTCCGGGTGAAGCGGTGGAGAAAATTGAACTGCACGATCCCGGGCCGGACGACCCAGTCACCGGACAGGTTGGGGCTCCGGTCGAGGTTGCCCTGCCCCCACAGCGGCAGGGCCGTGGTCAGGAGCGCCACCGCGATCAGGGACGCCTGCCGCAACGAGGCGGCCGGGGCCGCTGGGCGGCCCGGTATGTGCTGGCCGGGGGCGCGCATCATTCCACCCGGATCCGGCCCTTGAGCAGGCCGGGGTGAATGGTGCACTCGTACTTGTAGTCCCCGACCTGGGGGAAGGTGCGGGTGACGCTGGTGCCGGGCGGCGTGTCCGGAATGTTGCCGCCGGGGGGCGCGGAGCGCTCGAAGGTGACGTTATGGGTGGTCCCGCTGATCTGCCACACCACCACGCCGCCCGGCGGGATGGTCACATCGTCCGGGCTGAACAGCAGCCCGGGCGTCGTGATGGTGGCATTGACCTGGGAGCCCACCGTGACCTGTGCCGTGGCGGAGTGGGTCGTGCCACCCGCGGCGAGCGTGGCCACCACCCCGACCGAGCCGGCCGAAACGCCAGTCACCAAGCCGCCGGGCGTGACGGTTGCCACCTGGGGATCCAGGCTGGTCCAGCTGGCCGCCGGGAGACCCGTCATCGGCGCGCCGTTCTGGTCCAGCGGCGTGGCGGTGAGCTGGAGAGTACTGCCGGTCTGGACGAACGGCGTCTGCGGCGCCACCAGGAGCGAACTGTAGACCGGAGCGCCGCCACCGGTAACGGTCACGCTCCCGTTCATGCCGTTGTGGCGCGTGCACTGGTAGGTGTAGGTCCCCGCGGTGGGGAAGGTCCGGGACTGGGCGCCGGCCGACTGGTCGGGGATGTTGCCGCCAGGCGGCTGGGCGCCGCCGAAGGTCACGTTGTGCGTGCCATTGCCGAACTGCCAGGTCACCGCACCGCCCGCGGCCAGGGTCACGGCGCTGGGCGAGAAGGTGTTGTTGCCGGTGGTGGTGACGGTCACCCCTCCCGGCGGCGGCGCGGAGACGATGATCGTTGCCGTGGCGGAGTGGGTGGTGCCCGTGCTGGTGATCGTCGCGGTGATGTTGGTGGTCCCCGGCCCGGCCGCGGTCACCAGCCCGCCCGCCCCCACCGTGGCCACGGTGGGGCTGGCGCTGGTGAACAGGGGCGCCGGCAGGCCCGCCATGGGGACACCGGACTGGTCCAGCGGTGTGGCGGTGAGCTGCACCGTTCCGCCGACGAGGAGCGTGGTGGTGGCCGGCGCGATGGCCACGGCGCTGAACACCTGGGGCTGACCCGACTGGACGATGACCGTCCCCGTCATGTTGGCGTGCCGGGTGCACTCGTAGGTGAACTGGCCGGGACTGGCGAAGGTCCGCTGCACCGCGGCCCCCACCGGCTGGTCGGGGATATCGAACCCCGCCGGCACGGGCACGAGGAACGTGACGTTGTGGACCGCCTCGAGGAACTGCCAGGTGACCGCCTGGCCCGCCTGGATGGTCACCACGTTGGGGGTGAAGCTCAGGCTGGGCGTTGTGACGGTCGCGCCGGGAGCGGGGGGCGCCACCGTGATCGTGGAGGTGTCGGCATGGGCCACCCCTGCGCTGCTGATCTGGGCGATCACCAGCGCGGTGCCGGCCCCGACGGCACTCACCAGCCCCGCCGGGGAAACGGTGGCCACCGCGGCATCGGTTGACGTGAACGTCGCGGCCGGAAGCCCCGCGATCGGGACGCCGTTCTGGTCGAGGGGAACCGCCGCCAGTTCCAGGACCCCTCCGACCACCAGCGAGGCGGCCGGGGGCGTCAGGCTCACCGCCGTGAACACCTGCGCCTGCCCCGACTGCACGATCACGGTCCCGCTCATGCCGCTGTGCCGGGTGCACTCGTAGGCATAGCTCCCGGCCCCGTCGAAGATCCGGGAGACCCGGGCCCCCGGCGACTGATCGGGAATGTCACCGCCAGGCGGCGCGGCTGTGCCAAAGGTGACATTGTGCGTCGCCCCGGCGAACAGCCAAGTGACGCTGTCCCCCAAAGCAACGGTGATTGTGGCGGGGAGGAAGCTGGTCCCCACGGTCTGCACCGGATGGGCCGGTGGCGAGCCCGCCGCCGGCCGGACGATCACCGGGGCCGTGTCGGCCCGTTCGACCCCCTCGATGGTCAGCGAAGCGAAGAGCCGTGTGCGCCCGGGCGCCCGCCCGGTGACGATCCCGTCCAGCACACCCGCGACGGCCGTGTCCTCAATCGAGTACTGCGCCGCTGGCAAGCCGGGAATGACCTGTCCCCGCTGGTCCTTCGGAGTCGCGAACAGCTGGACCGCGCCGCCCGCCTCGAGCGTGATGCTGTCCGCCGAGAGGACGAGGTCTGCATACTCCGCCGCTGCCGCTTCGAGGCCCACGGCCCCGCCCCCACCGCAGGCGGGGAGGAAAGCGGCGATAGCGAAAAGCGTGAGGTACCAGCGAGCTGGTGGGTGCATCGAAGGCCCCGGATGACAGTGAACGGGCGGGCGAGCGATGCGCCTCCGGGCAGCAAGGGCCGTTCCGGCTCGGCCCGGGTTGGCCCCCACCGGAGCCGGTGAGCCAAGCCACTGACCGCCAAGCGATTAGGGAAACGATGAAGGCGAGCATAGAATCGCCGACTCCACGCCCGCCCGTAACGAATTGTGCCGGTTGCATCGTCATGAACCAGGTCCTTCACGAACTGATCCCGTTTCCGGGCCGCCTTGTGCCAGGTGCGAGTCCTTGCCTGCGTTGCGATCACGGGCGCCTTGGCGGCACCCGGGTCAGTCCCGCCCGCGCCCAGCCACCGCGAGGAGGGTCGGCCCCACGACCTGATGGCCTCCCGGGAACCGGGTGAGCGTCACCGCCGCTCCCGCCCCGGTGAGCGCCCGGCCGGCCTCTTCCAGGGCATCGGCCGGCACGTAGGCATCGCGGTCCCCCGCTACCAGGTGCAGGGGCCGGCCGTCGAGCCGTTCGGCCAGGAGCGCCGGGGCCACGTCAGGCGGTGGCGGCGCGCCCCAGAGCACCAGCATCGCCGGGCGCACGTGGCCCGCCGCCACCCAGCGCGCCGCCAGCGCGACCCCCTGCGAGAACCCGAGCACCACCAGCCGCGCGTGACCGCCCCCGCGGTCCAGCTCGCTGTGCAGCCGGTCGAGGTAGCCGAGGTGGTCGCGGAGGTCGGCCTCGCGGTCCTCGCGGGTCAGCCAGGTGGCGCCGACCGCCTTGCCGTGGCGTCCATCCACCCCGGTCTCGAGGTAGAAGCGCGACAGCGCCTCGGGCGCGGCGACGAGGGTGTGCCCGTCATCCAGGGGTGCCAGCCAGCGCAGGAACCGGGATGCCAGCTGGGCATATCCGTGCAGGCCGATCCAGATTTCCCGGGCGGACCCATCGG
>CAZCVG010000085.1:6864-9319 GCA_964501735.1 uncultured Gemmatimonadaceae bacterium
CCGGAGTGGCTGGAAGCCCGCCTGGACGAGCCCGGGCTGGTGGTGCTCCAGGTGGATCGCGACTTCGCCAGCTACGCTCAGGGCCACGTGCCCGGCGCGCGGCCGGTTCGCTTCGCCGACATCGTGGTGGAGCGTGACGGGCTGCCCAACGAGCTGCCGGACGTGGCCCAGCTGGTGGCGCGGCTCGAGGAGGCGGGCGTGTCCACGGAGAGCCGGGTGGTGATCGTGGGAGAGCCGCTCCTGGCCGCCCGGCTGTTTGTCACGCTCGACTATCTCGGCGCGGGCGGCCGGGTGGCCCTGCTCGATGGCGGGCTGGCACGGTGGCGCGCGGAGCGGCGGCCGCTCAGCACCGAGGCCGTCCCGGTGGTGCCGGGCCGCTTCGAGCCGAGCTCTGAGCCTGCCCTGGTGGTGGATGCGGCGTGGATCAGCGGCCGCCTGGGTGACCCCAGCTTGGTCCTGCTCGATGCCCGGCCCGAGGCGGAGTTCCGCGGCGATAGCGCCGGCCGGGGGGTGGAGCGGGCGGGACACATCCCTGGGGCGCAGAGCCTCTACTGGCAGCGCACGCTGACCACCCCGGATCCCGGGGTGCTGCGGGGTGAAGACCAGCTCATGGAGCTGCTGAAGCTGCGTGATGTCCCGCCGGGGGCCGAGGTCGTGGTCTATTGCCGGAGCGGCGTGCAGGCCAGTTACCTCTATTTCGTGGCCCGGACGCTGGGACTTCGCCCGCGCCTGTACGACGCGTCCTACCTGGACTGGAGCCGTCAACGCGACCTGCCAGTCGCCAGGCCCTGATCGCCGCCGCTGAAAGACGGCGACCAGTCCCGCGGGAGGGCCCACGGGGCCGCACCACAGGCGGTGGAGTTCGAGAGTGGACCGCCGGACAGCTGCTTGAGGCCGAAGGGAGACTGGAGGGTACCCGCCGGTTGCGGCGGAGGCTTCAGGCGGCGGGCGTGACGTGCCCGGGCGGCGGCGTGACCGGGGCCGGCAGCACCCGGCGGGGCTCCTGCAGCAGCCGCTCGACTTCCAGGGGAGTGAGCGGCGGGGCAAAGTAGTAGCCCTGGCCGAAGCCGCAGTCGAAGGCCCGGAGGGCAGCGCACTGCTCCGCGGTCTCGACCCCTTCGGCCACGGTGCGGAGCCGCAGGGTGTCGCCCAGGCCGATGATGGCCCGCGCCAGGGCGGCCCGGTCCACGCCGCTGGCCAGGTCCTCGACGAACGGGCGGGCCACCTTGATGATGTCAATCGGGAAGCGCTGCAGGTAGCTCAGCGACGAGTAGCCGGTGCCGAAGTCGTCAATGGCGAGCCGGATCCCCAGGCCCCGCAGGGCCGTGAGCCGCTCGAGCACCACCTCGGGATGCTGCATGAGCACGCTCTCGGTGATCTCCAGCACCAGCTGGTCGGCGGGCACGCCGCTCCGGGAGAGCGCCGCCCGCACCTCAGCCACGATGTCCAGCTCGTGCAGCTGCCGCCCCGAGACATTCACCCCGACCGACAGCGGCACCCGAACCCCCTTGGCGCGCCAGGCAGCCATCTGGCGGCAGGCCTCGTGGAGCACCCACTGGCCGAGCGAGATGATCAGGCCGCTCTCCTCGGCCAGCGGCACGAAATGCTGGGGCAGCAGGGCGCCAAACTCGGGATGCTCCCAGCGGACCAGCGCCTCCACCCCGGAAACCTCCCCGGTGGCCAGGTTGTAGACCGGCTGGTAGACCAGGAACAGCTCCCGCTGCTCGATCGCCGCGCGAAGCGCCTCCTCCTTGGCCAGGCGATCCTTCACGTCGGCGTACATGTGCGCCTGGTAGGTTTCGCAGCGGCCCTTGCCCCGCCGCTTGGCGGTGTACATCGCCATGTCGGCGTTGCGGAGCAGGTCGTCGGCGGTCTCCTCGCCGATGCCGGTGGCCACCCCGACGCTCACATTCACGTGGACCGCGTTGCCGCTGAGCTGGAATGGCCGGCTCATGGCATGCTGCAGCCGGTCCACCAGCGCGGTCACTCCCTCGCTCGAGAGCCCGTCCTCCAGCAGCACGGCAAACTCGTCGCCACCCAAGCGGGCCACCGTGTCGCCGGCCCGGGCGCACTGCCGGAACCGGTCGGCCGCGGCCACCAGCAGGCGGTCGCCCTCGGCGTGCCCCAGGCTGTCGTTGACCTTCTTGAAGTCGTCCAGGTCAATGAAAAGCACGCTCACCGGCTGGTGCTGGCGCCGCGCCAGGGTCAGGGCATGCCCCACCCGGTTGCGGAAGAGCGGCCGGTTGGCCAGCCCGGTGAGCGAGTCGTGGAAGGCCTGGTGGGTCAGTTCCCGCTCCAGCCGCTTGCGCTCGGTGATGTCCCGGGTGTTGAGCACCAGCCCGAGCACCGTGGGGTCGTGGGCCAGGTTGGTGGCGATGCTCTCCACGTCCAGCGCCGAGCCGTCCGGCTGGCGGATCCGCCACTCGATCGGCGGGGAAACCCCCGGGGTGGCCTG
>CAZCVG010000085.1:9419-11306 GCA_964501735.1 uncultured Gemmatimonadaceae bacterium
GCCAGCAGCAGCAGGCCGTAGGTCGAGCAGATGGCCAGGTACGGCAGCGGGCTGGTCTGCTGCAGCCGGGGCCGGCCCGCCCCCGGCTGCTCGGGCGCCGCCTCCGGGGCCCGCAGGAACAGCTCGCCACTGGCCGTGAAGATCAGGTAGAAGAGCAGGTACACCCCGTCCACCCAGGCGGCGCTTCGCTCCATCGCCTCCAGCAGGACCAGGTTGAAGGCCAGGTCGGCGACGATGCTGATGAGCGTCCCCCCGACCAGCAGGCGGAAGGCCAGGACGTTGGCCTCGGGCCGGCCCCGCATGAGCACGGTGGTGGCGCCGAGCATGACCAGCAGGCTGGCCAGCGGGTAGGCGAAGGCCAGGATGGAGACGATCAGGCCGCTGCCCGGAGTGGCCCAGGTGGGCCGGACGTTGAAGAACCAGATGGCCACTGCGCCGCCAACCAGCACCATGCCGGCATCGAGCGCGAACTTGTAGCGCTCCCAGCGGACCCGCCCGGCCATGGGGAAGGACATCAGGCCGGCCAGCATCAGGGCGCTGTCGCTGAGGTAGAACCCATCCGCCCAGGAGGCGAGGGGCGCTTCCCCCAGGGCGATGATGAACCCGAGGTTGATGGCGTTGCCGAGGAACACCGACACCGAGCCGAGGCCAAACAGGAGGAGAGCCCGTCGGGTCTCCTGCTCCAGTTCCTGCTTCCGCGAGGCACCGAGGAACAGGGCGGCCGAGAGCAGGTTGAGGGGCATGAAGCCCGCCGTCCCGATGATGTGCCGCAGTCCCTCATCGCCCCACCCTGCCCGCTCCCACACCAGGTACATCAGCCCGTACACCGCCATAAGGGCGGTGATGCCACCCAGGGGCAATGTCCGCCCCGGCGACGGCGGGAGCCGACGCACTCGGGGCACGGGGCGGGCGGGACTGGTTGAAGTCAAGACCGGAAATCTCCTTGCGCTTCACCTGACCCGGCTGGCGGACATTTCCGCCGCCGAGCCGGGGGTGATTCTCGTAAGTCCATGATTGACATGGCACTAAATGCGGCCTAGCCGATTCCGGCCTGGCCGCCAACCTTGCCTGGCGCCTATGCAGGGCAAGGGCAGTGCCGCAAATGGAAACGGGCCGCTGGGAAGCGGCCCGTTGGGGAGGGACCGGCCGGTTGGGGCCGGCTGGAGCGCGGTCAGGTCATGGCGCCGTGACGGAATCGACACTCAGGGCGAACCCGCCACTGCCGGCGTCCAGCCGGACAATCTCCCGGCCCTGCTTGTCGCGCACCCGGAGCATGGCCCCGGAGGAATCCGCCACCAGCCGGACCAGCGACCGGCCCTGCCCGTCTCGCACATGGATGGAGGCGCCAGCGCTGTCGGCACGCACCCTGACGATCTCCCCGCCCCGGTCGCGGGCGGTCACCCGGACCTGGCCGCTGAGATCCGCCGTGGCCTCGAAAGGATCCCCCTGGCGCAGCTCGGCTTCGTGGGCGCGGGACACCAGGATGGGACGGACGATATTCCCGGGGAGAAAGCGCGCCGTGCCGATGCCGATGAGCGGCTTCTCCAGCGCGGTGGCGCAACGGAACCCCTGCTCGGGATTGAAGTCCGCCGCGTCCCGGCCCGAAGCCGGTACCAAGTCGCAGCCGGCCAGCCGCTTCATGTAGGCCTTGTCGTGCAGTTCCACCTCCACGGCCACCTCAGGGAGGTCACCGCGCTCCACCCGCTGGACCGACACCTGGCGGAGACTGCCGAGCTCCTGTCCATCCAACCGGAAGGCCAGATGGTGCATCGCCGCCCGGGTGGCGCCTTGCACCGTGCGGTGCAGCACCTGGCCCACGGCGTTGCTGGTGGCCGCGGCCGCCTCGCGGAAGAGGGTGACTCCCAGCATGCCCACGGCAAAGACCCC
>CAZCVG010000086.1:0-11174 GCA_964501735.1 uncultured Gemmatimonadaceae bacterium
CCCGGGCGACCAGGATGAACTGGCCGTTGGCAATGACATCCCGGGCGCGGCGGGCGCGGTTGACGGTGGCCGGGTGATAGCGCAGCCCCAGCAGCATCCAGATCTGGGGCATCACCACCCGCTCCCAGAAGCTGTCACAGCGCTGGTGCGGGGCCACCGTCACGAGGTCGGCCGGCACGGTGCGGGCCGCCGCGACGGCGGCGCCCAGCAAGTCGGGGCCGTGGCTGGTGTCGGCGTCGGTGAAGAGGAGCAGTTCGCCACGCGCCGCCTGGGCTCCCTGGTGGCAGGCCCACGGCTTGCCATACCAGTCCGCCGGCAGCTCGGCCCCGCGGATCAGCCGGAGGCGGCCGCCCGATTCCCGTTCGAGCCGCTCGACGATGGCGGCCGTCTCATCGGTGGAGCGGTCGTCCACCACCAGCAGCTCGAAGTTCCGGTAGTGGCTGGCCAGGACCGATGCCACCACGGTGCCGATGGCCGCCGCCTCGTTGCGGGCCGGCACGATGACGCTCACCAGCGGCCCGTCCGTGGCCGGGGTGATGTCGCTCAGGCTGGGACGCTTCCGGGCCAGCCGGACGAGGCCGAGCCAGGGCAGCAGCCAGGGGAGGGCGGGAAGCAGGGTCATGGAGGGAAGGGTGGTGACACGTCCCGGCGGGGCGCGTGGGGCAGCCGGCGGGATCCCCGGCGGGGCGCGCTACCTTACTGGTTCCGGAGGACGCTGCGCAGCTCGCCCTCGAGCTCCTCGAGCTGCCGGTCGAGGTCGCTCGGGTCGAAGGCCTGGTTCGGGGCGGGGACGCCGTTCTGGGCGAAGAGGGTGGCGACCAGCGCGTCGGTGTACCCTACGACCGCCACCGCGATGCCCTTGTCGAGCATGGTGTTCAGGCGGAGAATGATGGCCATGGCCTGGCGCTGCCGCAGGGTGGTCAGCACCGGTCCGATCCGGCGGGTGAGCAGTTCCCGGAGGTACTGGATTTCCTCGACGATCTCGCCGGCGGCCAGGCCGCGGGCGGCGCCGACCCGGCCGTAGTGCTCGCACACGTGGTGCCAGACCTCGTCCACCGCCCGGCGCAGCGGGCCGACGCTCTCGATGAGGATGTCGAACAGCAGCCGCAGTTCGCGCTCGACGGCGTTGCGGGGGATCGGGACGGCGGAGGACACGCGCTGGGTGAGCCAGTCGGCCCACTCCCTGACGACCGCATCGCGATGGTCGGCCATGACGCGGCCGACGGTCAGCAACGTCGGGGGCGATGCGCGCAAAGAGGAAGCTCCATCGGTTGGAGAGGGCAATCTACCATAGGAGACAGGATGGGGTCAAAAACCGTGGTTCGGCCGCCCCGGCTCGCGCCCGCCAGCCGCGTGGCGCTGGTGGCGCCCGCCGGGCCGCTGGGGGAACGCGACGACCTGACCCGCGGGGTCGAGTTGTGCGACGCGCTCGGCTGGGTCGCCGCGCCCGGGGCCCACACCCTGGAGCGGCACGGCTACCTGGCCGGCACCGACGCGGTGCGGCTCGAGGACCTCAACGCCGCGCTCCGCGATCCCACCATTGACGCGGTGTGGTGCCTGCGCGGAGGCTATGGCATCACCCGGATCCTGCCGCAGGTGGACTTCGAGTCCCTCGCCCGCTGGCCCAAGCCGGTGATCGGGTTCTCCGACATCACCGCCCTGCTGCTGGCGGTGCACCGGCGCACTGGCCTGGTCACCTTTCACGGGCCCATGGCGCGGGCGCCGCTCACCCGGTTTTCACGCGACCACCTGACCGATGTCCTGGTCCGCGTGGAGCCGGCGGGCCTGCTGGGCCGGCTGCCCGCCCCCGAGGACGTGCTGGTGCCGCGCGCCCCCCGGATCGTCGCCATCCACGGGGGCGTGGCCGAGGGCCCGCTCGTGGGCGGCAACCTCACCCTGCTCCTCGCCCTGGCAGGCACCCCGTTCTTCCCCGACCTCGACGGCGCGCTGCTCTTCCTGGAGGACGTGGGCGAGGACCTCTACCGGGTGGACCGGCTGCTGGCCCAGCTCCGGCTCATGGGGGAACTGGAGAAGCTGGCCGGGGTGATCGTCGGGCAGTTCACCGACATGCGGAAGGGGACCAGCGACGGCGCCCTCGCCTTCGACGAGGTGCTGTTCAGCTACTTCGGCCCGCTCGAGATTCCGGTGGCCTACGGCTTCCCCATCGGGCACGTGGACGACCAGTGGACCCTGCCGATCGGGGTCCGCGCCCGGCTCGACGCCGACCAGGGCGAGGTCGAGCTGCTGGACGGCGCGGTCGGCTGAGCGCCATCCTCTCATGGCCACTCCCACCCTCAGCACCCACACCCTGCCGGGCGCCCTGGGCCCGCTGCTCATTGACGTGCTCACCGGCGACCGGGAACTGCCCCGGCCGGCCGTGGTGGTGGTGCACGGCTTCAAGGGATTCAAGGACTGGGGAATGTTCCCGGCCCTGGCCCAGCGGCTGGCCCGCGCGGGGTTCACCGCGGTGACCTTCAACCTCAGCGGCAGCGGGGTGGACGAGCGGGGCGACTTCACCTTCCCCGACCGGTTCGGCCACAACACCTACAGCGCCGAGCAGCATGACCTGCAGGTGGTCCTGACCGCACTGTCGCGCGGGGAGCTGGGCCTGGCAGCCACGGCCCAGTTCGGCCTGGTGGGCCACTCGCGCGGAGGCGGCACCGCGGTGCTCGCCGCCGCCGGGGATCCCCGGGTGCGGGCGCTCGTCACCTGGGCATCCATCTCCACCGCGCACCGCTGGCCCGGACGGGCGGAGCAGTGGCGGCGGGACGGCCGGCTCGACATCGTGAACGCCCGCACCGGCCAGGTGCTGCCCCTCTACCCCGACGTCCTGGACGACGTCGAGCGCAACTCGGCCGCGCTCGACATCCCGGCCGCGGCGGGGCGGATCGGGATTCCGTGGCTGATCATCCACGGCACCGCCGACGAGGCCGTCAGCGCCGAGGAGGCGCGGGTACTCTCCACCCACGCGCCCGAGGCCCGGTTGCTCCTGCTGGACGGGGCGGGGCATACCTTCGGCGCCGTGCATCCCTTCGCCGGCGTGACCCCCGACCTGGCCCAGGCGATCGACGAAACCGCAAAGTGGATGGGCCGGCACCTCTGAAGTCGGGGGGGGCCGTTGACGCCTCCCGGCCCTTCCTCCATCATCCTGACATGCCAATCTACGAGTACCGCTGCAGCGCCTGCGACACCGTCTTCGAGCGCCTGGTGCGCCGGGATACCCAGGTCGCCTGCCCGTCCTGCGAGAGTGCCAGGGTGGCGAAGGTGATCTCCCTGCCGGCCCGCCCCGCCGGGGCCGCCGGTCCCGCCGACTACTCCTCCCTCGGGCCACCCAAGGGCGGGGGCGGCGGGTGCGGAGGAGGTGGCTGCGGTTGCCACTGAGCCCCACCCGGCAACGCCTGGCCAGTAGCCTCTCGTCCCGCACGCCACGAAGGTTCTCCGCGGCCGAGGCCGGTCAGGCCGGCTCCCGGCCCTCGTTCCACTCTGATGGAGTCACCCTCTCCGCCCCGGGCGGGACTCCTCCAAGCCCCCACGAAGGCCGGAATCAGGCGCCGCCCATCGAAGAGCGCTGGGCGGCGGTGTCGGTTATCCTGGCCCCGGATCCCGATTCAGTGCTCCTCATCCGCCGGGCGGAGCGAAGCGGCGATCCTTGGTCCGGCCACATCGGCCTGCCGGGCGGACGGGTCGAGGCCGGGGATGCCGATCTCGCAGCCACCGCCATCCGTGAAACGGTCGAGGAGATTGGCTGGGCGCTCCCCCGCGAGTCGCTGCTCGGCGAGCTCGACGATGTCTGGCCCAGGACCCCGCTGCCCCAGGTCATCGTGGTCCGCCCCTTCGTCTTTACGGTGGACGAGCGCCCGCTCATCTCGCCCAGCGACGAGGTGGCCGACGCCTTCTGGGTGCCACTCGCCGACCTGCGTAATCCGGCCATCCTGCAGGACACTCCCCTCCTGGTCCGCGGCCAGCGCCTGGTCTTCCCTGCGTATCACCTCCCGCAGGGTGTGGTCTGGGGCCTGACGGAACGCATCCTCACTCCACTGCTGTTCCTCACCGCCTGATCGCCCCTATCCCATAGAAGTTCGTCCTCGCGCGGGCCCACCGACCGCCCGGCCCCTGGCCCCGGGTGCCAATCCGAACGATCCCCATCCATCCAGACGACGAGTCTGACGCCCTCGTCCCGGCAGCGCAGGGAACAGGGGAGCGGGCCCTGGCGCCGTCGGCCGGCGGCTTGACTTTCGTATATACGAAATTTAGGTTGTTGTATCCATACAATCAGGTTATGCCAGCACTGTTCCTCCAAGCCGATTCTCCCCCCGTCGCGCCGCTCCCGGCGCTGGGGTATTTCCTTGTCCTCCTCATCGTCGTGCTGGCGTTCCTCTGGCCGAGGCACGGGATCATCGCCCGGCTGCTGCGCTGGCGCCGGCAATCCGACCGCATCCTTCTCGAAGACGCCCTCAAGCAGCTGTATCACGCCGAGGCGGCCGGCCGTGTGCCCACGGTGGAGAGCCTCGCGGGCTCCCTCGAGTCCACCCGTGGCACTGCGGTCCGGCTCATCGAGCGGCTCACCGAACGGGGCCTGGCCCGCGCCGAACACGGTGGCCTCATGCTTACCCCGCAGGGCCAGACCTACGCCCTGCGCATGGTCCGGCTGCACCGGCTGTGGGAGCGGTTCCTGGCCGATCGCACCGGGGTGGCGCCGGCCGAGTGGCATGAGCAGGCGGAGCGGCAGGAGCATGCGCTGACCGAGGAGCAGGCCCAGGCCCTGTCCGCCGGGATGGGGCACCCACGGTTCGACCCCCACGGCGACCCGATCCCCACCGCCACCGGCGAACTTCCGGTGCGCAACGGCCAGCCGCTCTCGGCGCTGCCGGTCGGGAGCGCGGTGGTCATCACCCATCTCGAGGACGAGCCGCGGGAGGCCTTCGAACAACTGCTGGACCGGGGCCTGACTCCGGGCACCCAGCTTCGGCTGCTCGAGGTCTCTCCCACGCTGGTCCGCTTCCGGCTCGACGGACGGGAGCACACCCTCCCGCCGGTGGTGGCCGACCAGATCTCCGCCGAGCCGCTCGCGGCCGGGGTGGAGCTTGATGAGCGGGTTCATGGCCATCTCTCCGACCTGGCTCCGGGCCAGTCGGCCCGGGTGGTGCGGTTGTCCGCGGCGTGCCAGGGTCCCGAGCGCCGGCGGCTGCTGGATCTTGGCCTGGTGCCGGGGACCATCGTCACGGCGGAGTTCACCAGTCCCGGGGGTGACCCGGTGGCCTATCGCGTGCGTGGCGCCCTGATCGCGCTGCGCCGGGCCCAGGCCGAGCTGATCCAGGCGGATATCGCGCGCCAGGCGGCGGGGGTGAGCGCATGACCACCGCCCTTCGCCCGCCCTCCCGCCCCTCCGGCCAGCCGGCCGAGCTGGTGCAACTCGGTATCCGGACGGGCCGGCACGACTACCTCGTGGCGCTGGCGGGGAATCCCAACACCGGGAAGAGCACCGTCTTCAACGCCCTGACCGGGCTGCGCCAGCACACCGGAAACTGGCCCGGCAAGACGGTGACCAGGGCGGAGGGGGTCTTCCAGCACGGCGGCAAGCGACTCCGCCTGGTGGACCTGCCCGGCACCTACAGCCTGCAGGCCGGCAGCACCGACGAGGAGGTGGCCCGCGACTTCCTGCTCTTCGGCCGGCCGGATGTCACGATCGTCGTGCTCGACGCCACCCGGCTGGGGCGCAACCTGAACCTGGCGCTCCAGATCCTGGAGATCACCGACCGGGTGGTCGTCTGCGTCAACCTGATGGACGAGGCCCGGCGCCACGGGATCGCGGTGGACCCCAGGAAGCTGGAGCAGGAACTCGGCGTCCCCGTCGTCGCCACGTCGGCGCGCCAGCGGGAAGGGATCCCGGAGCTGCTCGACCGGGTGCTCGAAGTGGCAGCCGGCTCCCCCGCGGGTCCCGGCGTGCCGGTACGCCGCCCCACCTACCCGCCCGAGGTGGAGGCCACCATGGGCGAGGTCGTCGCGGCCGTCGGCGCCGCGTTTCCCGGACTGCCGAACGCCCGGTGGGTGGCCCTCCGGCTGCTGCAGGGGGACCAGCGCATCGAGGAAGCGGTTCGGGCCGGCGAGCTGGGGGACCCGGAAGGCGGCGGCCCGGGGGCCACCGCGGTCTCGGCCGAGCTGACGGCCCGGCTGCTCAAGGTGGTGGACCGGCTGCGCTGGCGGCTGCCTTACAGCTTCCAGGACCGCCTGACGGAAGGGCTCTATACCACGGCCGAGCAGATCGCCCAGCGGGTGGAGCTCCGCGGGGTGCGGCGGGTCAAGTTCGACCTGGACCGGACCCTCGACCGGGTGCTGACCAGCCGGGTGTTCGGGTTCCCGGTCATGCTGGTGATGCTCACGGTGGTGTTCTGGCTGACCATCGCCGGCGCCAACGTCCCCTCGGCCATGCTGGCCGAGCTGCTGATTGACACCGCCCAGCCCTGGCTCAAGGGGCTGGCCGCCTCGATCGGGATGTGGTCCTGGCTGAGCGGCTTCCTCTTCGACGGGGTCTACCTGGCCACGGCCTGGGTGGTGAGCGTGATGCTCCCGCCGATGGCGATCTTCTTCCCGCTGTTCACCCTGCTGGAGGACTTCGGGTACCTGCCCCGCGTGGCCTTCAACCTCGACGCGCTGTTCCGCCGGGCGGGGGCGCACGGCAAGCAGGCCCTCACCATGTGCATGGGGTTCGGCTGCAACGCGGCGGGGGTGGTGGCCACGCGGGTGATCGACAGCCCGCGGGAGCGGCTGGTCGCGATCATCACCAACAACTTCTCGCTCTGCAACGGCCGCTGGCCCACCCAGATCCTGATCGCCTCGATCTTCATCGGCACGCTGGCCCCGCCCGCGCTGGCCGGGCTGGTCTCGGCGGGCGCCGTGGTGGGCATCGCGCTGCTCGGCATCGTGATGATGTTCGCCTCCTCGTGGCTGCTCTCCCGGACGGTGCTGAAGGGAGAAGCCACCACGTTCAGCCTGGAGCTGCCACCCTACCGGCCGCCCCGCATCCTGCAGACGCTGTACACCTCGCTCATTGACCGGACGCTCATCGTCCTGTGGCGGGCGGTGGTCTTCGCGGCGCCGGCGGGCGCGGTGATCTGGCTGATCAGCAACATCTCCATCGGCCCGGCCAGCATCGCCGAGCACCTGGTGGGCGGGCTCGATCCCTTCGGGCTGCTGCTGGGGCTGAACGGCGTGATCCTGCTGGCCTACGTGGTGGCCATCCCCGCCAACGAGATCGTCATCCCGACGGTGCTGATGCTGACGGTGCTCACCGGCCACGTGACCGGCGTCGGGCCGGGGCAGGGGGTGATGTTCGAGCTGGATTCGGCCGCGGCGGTGGGCGACCTGCTCCGGGCCTCGGGGTGGTCCGTCCTGACCGGCCTCAACCTCATGCTCTTCAGCCTGCTCCACAATCCGTGCAGCACCACCATCTACACCATCTACAAGGAAACCGGCAGCGCCCGCTGGACCGCGGTCGCGTCGCTCCTCCCGGTGGCGCTGGGCTTCACCGTCTGCTTCCTGGTGGCGCAGGTCTGGCGCCTCCTGGCCTGAGGCGGCGTCCATGGCCGGCCAGACCGAACTCTTCCGGGTGAGCGGGATCGACTGCCCCAGCTGCGCCGGTACGATCAGCAAGTCGCTCGACCGGCTCGAGGGTGTGCGCGGGGTGGCGGTGGACGTGCTCAAGGGCGAGGTGCGGGTGACGGTGGTGGGGAGCGGCCCGTCGCGCGCCGTGCTCTCGCGGGCCATCGCCGACGCGGGCTTCCCGGTGCGGCCCGACGGCCCGTCGGCAGCGCGGCCGCGTGGACCACTGCTCGCGGCGGTAACCTCGGGGGTCGCGCTGGCGGCCGGCCTGCTGCTCGGGTGGCTGGAGGTGGCGGGGGCCGCCTCCTTTGCGCTGCTGGTGGTGTCGCTGGTGGCGGGTGCCTGGTACGTGGCACCGCGCGGGCTCAGGGCGCTTCGCGCCGGCTCGCCCGACATGCACGCGCTGATGACCATCGCCGCCGCCGGCGCGGCCGTCATCGGAGAGTGGGCCGAGGGCGCCTCGGCGATGTTCCTCTTTTCCGTGGCCCTGCTCCTGGAGGAGTGGGCCGTGGGCCGGGCCCGCCGCGCCATTTCGGCCCTCATGACCCTGGCGCCCGCCGAGGCCCTGGTGATCCGCCTGGGCGGGGACCAGCGCGTGCCGGTGGATCAGGTCAAGGTGGGCGAACGGATCCGGGTGCGTCCTGGCGAGCGGGTGGCGCTCGACGGCCAGATCACCGCCGGGCACTCGGCGCTCAACGAGTCCCCCATCACCGGCGAATCGGTGCCGGCCGACAAGGGCCCCGGCGACCGGGTGTTTGCTGGCACCATCAACGGCCACGGCGCCATCGAGGTCCGCACCACCGCGCGGGCCGGGGACACCACCCTCGCCCGCATCCTCCACACCGTCGAGGACGCCCAGGCCTCACGGGCGCCGGTGCAGTCGCAGGTGGACCGGTTCGCCCGGGTCTACACCCCGGCGGTGGTGGGGCTGGCGGTGCTGGTGGCGGTGCTGCCGCCCCTTGCCGGGTTCGGCGGCTACCAGGAGTGGCTCTACCGGGCGCTCACCCTGGTGGTGATCGCCTGTCCCTGCGCCCTGGTCATCTCCACCCCGGTGACGCTGGTCAGTGCCCTCACCGGCGCCGCCCGGATGGGGGCGCTGCTCAAGGGCGGCGCCCAGCTCGAGGCGCTGGGCCGGGTCACCGCAGTGGCGTTCGACAAGACCGGCACCCTGACCGAGGGCCATCCGGTCGTCACCGACGTGGTGGCGCTCGACGGGCTGGCGGAGGCCGACATCCTCCGGCTGGCCGCCTCGGTGGAGCGGCATTCGGAGCATCCGGTGGCCCGGGCCATCACCCGGGCGGCCGGGGAGCGCCAGCTGGCGCTGGTGCCTTCCACCGATTTCGCCGCCCTCCCCGGCTGGGGCGCCCGCGCCCAAGTGGGGGACCACAAGCTCACGCTCGGCAACCGCCGCCTGTGCGACGAGATGGGCGCCTGCCGGGACGACGTCCACGCCCTGCTGGAGCGGCTGGAGGGGGAGGGCAAGACCGCCATCCTCGTGGCCCAGGGCCGGCAGGCCATCGGCGTGGTGGCGGTGGCCGACCGGATCCGGCCCGACGCGCCCCAGGCACTGGCCGGCCTCCGTGAGGCGGGCGTCCGGCGGCTGGTGATGCTCACCGGAGACAGCGTGACCTCGGCCGAGGCGGTGGCCGGGAAACTGGGCGTCACCGACGTCCGGGCCCGGCTGCTTCCCGACGAGAAGCTCGCGGCGGTGCGGGAGCTGCAGGCCGACGGCGAAGTGCTCGCCGTGGTGGGGGACGGCGTGAACGACGCGCCCGCCCTGGCGGCCGCCACGGTCGGCATCGCCATGGGCGCCGGCGGGACCGACGTGGCCCTCGAGACCGCCGACGTGGCCCTGATGCGGGACGACCTCACCCTGCTTCCCGGCCTCATCCGGCGGGCCCGCACCACGCTCCGGATCATCCGCCAGAACATGGCGGTGGCGCTCGGCCTCAAGGCGGTCTTCCTGGTGCTGGCCCTGGTCGGGCAGGCAACGCTGTGGATGGCGGTCGCCGCCGACATGGGCGCCAGCCTGCTGGTGATCGCCAACGGGCTCCGCGCCCTTCCCGCCGATGTCACGGTGGGCCCCCGCCCATGACCGCCGACCTCGCCCGCGAAACCCTCACCCGGTCCGCCGAGGATTACCTCAAGGCCATCTTCCACCTCAGCGGTGACGGCCACCCCGCCGCCACCACCGAGCTGGCGGCCGCGCTCCACCTGGCCCCGGCCTCGGTGAGCGGAATGCTCAAGCGGCTGGCGGAGCAGGACCTGGTGCAGCACGAGCTGTATCGCGGAGTGACGCTGACGCCCGAGGGGCGGCGGATCGCCCTCAAGATCCTCCGGCGGCACCGGCTGCTGGAGGCCTATCTCGTGGCACACCTGGGCTACAGCTGGGACACGGTGCATGAGGAGGCGGAACGATTGGAGCACGCCGTCTCCGACCTGCTCATCGAGCGGATGGCCCGGGTGCTCGGGGACCCGCTCGAGGATCCGCACGGCGACCCGATTCCCGCCGCCGACGGCTCGATGGCCGAGCTGGTCTACACGCCGCTGGCAGAGGTGGACGTGGGGGAGGAGGCGGAGATCCGGCGGGTGAACACCAGCCAGCCGGAGCGGCTGCGGTACATGAGCGGGGTCGGGCTCACGCCCGGCACCCGGGTTACGGTCACGGGGCGGCAGCCCTTCCAGGGTCCCATCACCCTGCGCCTCGGGGCGCACGAACAGGTGATCGGCCACGAGATGGCGACGCTGCTCCTGTGCGTGCGGCCTGAATAGGCCCTACTCCCGCAGGGCCTCCAGCAGGCGGACCAGGCGCTGGTCGCGGGCGTCGCGCAGCTCGCCGAGGTACTTCGAGTAGGCCTTGTCAATCGCCCGGCTGAGCTTCTTCTGCTCCTCCGCCGGCAGCGCCTTCCAGTCGGCCAGGCTCTTCCAGATCTCCTCGTACATCCCCAGCTGCTGCGACAGGAACACCTCGACGCCCCATTCCCCGGCGCCGAGGTGCTGGGCCAGGTGCGGCCCGCTGGCCGCCCAGGTCAGCCCGGGGCCCACGGAGACCGCCCGGTCCACGTCCTCGACGTCCAGCACGCCGTCCAGCACCAGCTGAATACACTCGCGCCAGAGCGCTGCGCTCAGGCGGGAAGCGATGTTCCCGGGGATCTCCTTCTTCAGCACGATGGGTGCACGGCCCAGCATGCGGAGCCAGAAGCGCACGTCCTCGACGCATTGGGGCTCGGTCCGGGACCCCGGGATCACTTCCACCAGCGGGACAAGCTCCACCGGGTTGATCGGGTGGGTGACCATGAACCGCTCGGGCCGCTCCAGCCGCGCGGCCAGCGCGGTCGGGCCCAGCCCGCTGGCGCTGCTGGTCAGTATGGACGCGAGGCGGGACACCTGCTCGCACTGCTGCAGGGTCTTCTGCTTGGTGGCGAGGTCATCCGGCACCGCCTCGATGATCCAGTCGGCCTCGGACAGCGCCTGCAGCAGGCTCCGCCCCACCCGCATCTGGCTGAGGGCGTCCTCGGCCACCGCCGGCTCGGCCCGCTTGAGCCGGATGAGGGTGACCACCCGGTCGCCGATGG
>CAZCVG010000087.1:0-11143 GCA_964501735.1 uncultured Gemmatimonadaceae bacterium
ACGGGCGGTGAGGCCGGCCAGCATGCTGACGGTCCAGAGGGCGTAGATCCCGCCGTAGACCCAGAGGACAGGCAGCCGCCAGCCGTGAGCGCGTGCGCCTTGGACCGACTCAGGACTCATCTAGTGGCCAGGGGGGGGCCGGAGATGGCGCCCAATCTGCTGCCCGAACCACCGGGGGGCAAGCGCGACTGAAGGACCGCGTGCCTGTGGGCCGCCGTGGCCCCGTCCCCCCTTGGAACAGGACACCCGGGGCCTGAGGTGCCCCGCCCCGCCAGCGCCAGTAGCCGGCCATAGCGCCCGGCCCGCTTCGGCCACACCTTCCCCGGCACGAAACCTCCCCGGGTACCCTGCCGTCAGTGCCCGGTCCCTCAAACCCGAGTCCGCCATGATTGCTCGCCGATTCCCGGTGGCCGCCGCCCTTGTGGCGCTCACCGCCCTCCCCCTCGCCGCCCAGACCTGGTCCGGCAACGCCGCCACAGTGCCCGCCCAGGGCTTCGCCAACTCCCTGGTCATCACCGGAGACGAGCTGCTGGCCGGCCGCACCAACGGCTTCGCCATCGGCACCGGGGACGTCGTCACCTTCCGCCGTGGTGTGGACGGGCAGTGGAAGGAGAGCGGCACCTTCACCGGCACCGGCCTCGAGATCGGCGACGGCTTCGGCTCGGTGATGGCGGCGGACGGCGCCTGGCTCGCCGTCGGCGCCCCGGGCGCCAAGGGCGGCGGCCGGGTGCACCTCTTCCAGCGGGTCGGCCGGCGGTGGACCAGCGTGGCCACCCTGGCCTCGCCTGACACCGGCGCGGTGCTGTTCGGCCTCTCCCTGGCCTACCAGAACGGCCTGCTCATCGTGGGCGCTCCCGGCCGGGATTCCCTCCGCGGCGAGGTGTACGCCTACCGCCGCGATGCCCGGGGCCGGATGAGCGGCCCGGTGAGCGTTGCGAAGGGTGGGGAGGCGTTTGACCGGCTGGGCTTCGCGGTGGCCCTGGACAAGGGGCGGGTGGTGGTGGGAGCGCCCGGCCCGGGCAACAACGCCCCGGTGCCGCGGCGCCGCGGGGCGGCCTCGGTCTACGAGGCGTCCGCCGGTGAATGGCAGGAAACCGCCCGGCTCGACGCCGGCCCCGACTCGGTGCTGGCCTTCGGCGGCACGGTCTACATGGATGCCGACGGCATCGTGGTCGGCGCCCCGGTGACCCGGGCCAACCAGGGTGTTGCCTTCATTTATATAGCCACGCCCTCGGGGTGGGACCTGGACCAGCGCGTGGTGGCCCCCGAAGCCCGCCCCAACCAGGGCTTCGGCGCCACGGTGGTGCGCCAGGGGCGGACGCTGTTCGTCGGGGCCCCCGCGTCGAACCAGGGCCGCGGCGTCACCCACGTCTTCACCCGCGAAGCGGACGGCTGGTACCCCACCCAGGCCCTGACCGGCAGCGGCAGCAGCAGCACCGGGATGCAGTTCGGCGCCCGCCTGGTCATGGCCGGCAGCCAGCTCATCGTGGGCGGCCCCTCGGCCGACTTCCAGCAGGGCTCCGCCTTCCTGTTCCGGCGCGACGCCGACGGCTTGTGGCGCCACGAGGGCACCCTCAAGGATGCCGAGAAGATGCTCGCCGCGGTGGACGGGAAGGAAGTCGCCTGCGCGGCCGGCAAGGCCGCCGCCTTCGACTGCGGCAACGTGGATCTCCTGGCCTTCATGCCCAAGTCGGCGCTGGGTGCCCCGCGGGGCATTGGGGTCAACGACATCTGGGGCTGGACCGACCCGGAGACCGGCCGGGAGTACGCCCTGGTGGGCCGGATGGACGGGACCAGCTTCGTGGACGTGACCGACCCGAGCAGCCCGCGCTTCGTCGGCGACCTGCCCATGCACCAGGGCGCCAACGCCAACGTGTGGCGCGACATCAAGGTCTACAAGGACCACGCCTTCATCGTGGCCGACGGCTCCGGCCCCCACGGCATGCAGGTGTTCGACCTGACCCGCCTCCGCCGGGCCCAGGGGGCGCCGGTGACCTTCACCGAGGACGCCCACTACGACCGGATCGCCAGCGCCCACAACATCGTGATCAACGAAGGCACCGGCTTCGCCTACGTCGTGGGCAGCAACGGCGGCGGCGAGACCTGCGGCGGGGCGCTCCACATGGTGGACATCCGCGACGTGCTGCACCCGGCCTTCGCCGGCTGCCACGCCGACCCCGCCACCGGCATCCAGCGCACCGGCTACACCCACGACGCCCAGTGCGTCGTCTACCGCGGCCCCGACCGGCGCTACACCGGACGGGAGATCTGCTTCAACTCCTCCGAGACCGGCGTGGGCATCGCCGACGTGACCGACAAGGCCAGCCCGCGGAAGCTCTCGGTGGCCACCTACCCCAACACCGCCTACGCCCACCAGGGCTGGCTCAACGAGGCCCAGACCCACTTCTTCCTCGACGACGAGGGCGACGAGATCCAGGGCTCGGTGGCCCGCACCCGCACCCTGATCTGGGACGTGACCGACCTCGAGGAGCCGGTGCTGGTGAAGGAGCACCTCGGCGAGACCGCGGCCTCGGACCACAACCTCTACATCCGCGGCAACCTCATGTACCAGTCCAACTACGTGAGCGGGCTCCGGGTGCTGGACGTGTCCAATCCCACCGAGCCGAAGGAGGTGGGCTACTTCGACACCGTGCCGGTGGGCGAGAACAACCCGGGCTTCGCCGGCTCGTGGAGCAACTATCCCTACTTCAAGAGCGGCACGGTGATCGTCACCAGCGTCGCGGAGGGGCTGTTCACCGTGCGCTACCACCCGCCCCAGGCCATGGTGCCCTGACCGTGCCCATCCGCCCGGCGGGGATCGTCCGCCGCCTGCTCCTCGCCCCGCTGCTGGTGGCGGGGATCAGTGCGTCGCTCGGGGCCCAGGCGCCCCGGATCTACCTCACCAACCAGGACGACGCCAGCGTCGCGATCCTCGAGGCGGGGACCAACACCCTGCTCGAGACCTTCGACCTCCGCACCCTGGGTTTCGCGCCGTCGGCCCGGCCCCACCACGCCCAGGTCGAGCCCGACGGCTCCTTCTGGTATGTCACCCTGATCGGCGCCGGCAAGGTGCTCAAGCTGGACCGCGCCAACCGGGTGGTGGGCGCGGTGGGCATGGAAGTGCCCGGGCTCATGGCGCTCAGCCCCTCGGCCGACCTCCTGGTGGTGGCCCGCTCGATGAGCGCGGTGAACCCGCCCTCCCGGCTGGCGGTGATCCGCCGCTCCGACATGACCCTGCTGGACGAGGTCGAGGTGGTCTTCCCGCGGCCCCACGCGATCGCGCTCGACCCGCGTGGCCGCTACGCCTACGTGGCCAGCCTGGGCGTCAACCAGCTGGCCAGCGTCCGGCTGGCCGACGGCGCCACCACGGTGCAGGACGTGCCCGGCCCCTACCACACCCTGGCCCAGTTCTCGGTGTCCCCCGACGGCCGCTGGCTGGTGGCCACCGGCTCCACCAGCGCCCAGCTCCTGGTGTTCGACATCAGCACCGAGGGCAGGCCGGTGCTGGCCCGGACCGTCGCGGTGGAGAAGGGGCCGTTCGAGACCATCTTCACCCTCGACGGCAGCCGGCTGTTCGTCACCAACCTTGACGCCAACGTGGTGAGCGTCGTGGATCCGGCCACCTGGACGGTGCGCCAGGTGCTGCACGGCCCCTTCCAGCAGCCCCACGGCCTGGCGGTGGCGCCGGATGGCCAGGTGGTCTGGGTGAGCAACCGCCACCAGTCGGGCGGGGCGCACCAGCACGAGGGGATGCAGGCCACCGCGACCGGCACCGCCGTGGCGCTGTGCGCCGCCGACGGCCGGGTGCTGGCGGAGATCGCCGTGGGGAACTACGCGGCGGGCATCGGCGCGCCGGCGCCGCTGGTGCCCCCGGGGCCGCCCCGCCCCTGCCCGTGAAGCTGACGGGGGTTGGCGCGGCCCTCCTGGCCGGGCTCCTCGCCTGCGCCGGGCCGGCCGCCGGCCCCCACGCCCCGCCCGCGCCCGCGCCCGCCACGTCGCCCGGCCCGGCGTGGCGCGCGGTGGTGCGCCCCTTCCCCGTGGCCGACTCCGCCGGCCGGGACCTCACCCTCGCCTTCACCGGCGGCTTCAACGTCCCCCGCCCCCAGCTGGCCGACCTCGACGGCGACGGCCGCCTCGACCTCACGATCCACGAGTGGGGCGGCCGGATGATGGCCTTCCGGCAGGACGGCCCCGGCCCCGGCGGGCTGCCCGGCTTCTCCCTCCTGAGCTGGCACTGGGGCGGCCTCGACGTGGGCGAATGGTCCCGCTTCGCCGACCTCGACCAGGACGGCGACCTCGACCTGCTGGCCGAGTGGCCCTTCAGCTACCTGCGCTACTTCCGCAACGACGGCAGCCCGGGACGGCCCGCCTACGTCGCGCTCCCTGACACGCTGCGCGACACCGACGGCGTGGCCATCTTCGCCGACCGCCAGAACATCCCCCAGGTGGGCGACGTGGACTGCAACCGGCGGGCGGACCTGCTGGTCGGCCGGGTGAGCGGGGTGATCCTGCGCTACGAGCTGGTGGACCGGCCCGGCGCGGCGCCGGTGTTCCAGGTGGTGGACACCGCCTGGCAGGGGCTCCGCATCCTCACCGGCCAGGGCAGCATGCACGGCGCCAACACCATGGCGCTGTTCGATGCCGACGACGACGGCGACCTCGACCTCATCTGGGGCGACTTCTTCGAGGCCGGGCTGCTCTGGTTCCGGAACCTGGGCTCGTGCGCCGCGCCGGCCCTGAGCCACGAGCCGTCCCGCTTCCCGCCCGGCGACCCGGTCATCACCAGCGGCTACAACGCCCCCGCCTTCGGCGACCTCGACGGCGACGGCCGGCCCGACCTGGTGGTGGGCGTGCTGGGCGGGGCCTACGATCCCAACCGCACCTCGGTGGCCAACCTGCACTACTTCTCCCGCGGCGAGGACGGCCGCTTCCTCCGCCGCACCGCCCAGCTCCTCCCGGTCCTGGACGTGGGCAGCGAGTCGGTGCCGGCCCTGGCCGACCTCGACGGCGACGGCGACCTCGACCTTCTGCTGGGCAGCAAGATTGACCCCGAGCGGCGCAACACCGGGCTGGTGCACTGGCTGGAGAATACCGGCTCGGCCCGGCGGCCGGTCTTCCGGCAGCGGAGCCCCCTGGCCATCGCCGGCAGCTATCACATGGCGCCCGCCACCGGCGACCTCGACGGCGACGGCCGGCCCGACCTCCTCCTCGGCGGCTTCGGCGCCCGGGTGGCGTGGTACCGCGGCGAGACCCCGGTGGACAGCGCCCTGGTCACCATTCCCCGCGGCAGCAACACCGTCCCCGCGCTGGGCGATCTCGATGGCGACGGCGACCTCGACCTGCTGGTGGGGGAGGCCTCCGGCAGCCTCAATTACTACCGCAACGACGGCACCGCCCGGGCGCCGGCCTTTGTGCTGGTCACCGAGCAGTTCGGGGACATTGACGTGGGGCGGCGCAGCGCCCCCGCGCTGGCCGACCTCGACGGCGACGGCGACCTCGACCTCCTGGTCGGCTCGGACGACACTGGCCTCCGCCTCTACCGGAACGACGGCACCCGCACCGCGCCGCGGTTCGTCCTGGACCCCGGCTTCCGGCCCGACGTCCCCCCTATCAGCGCCCCCGCCGTGGGCGACCTCGACGGCGACGGGGTGCCGGAGATCGTGGTGGGCGGCATCGGCGGCGGGGCGATCCTGCTCACGCGGGACTAGCCGGGACCGCAACGCCGCGCGCCCTCCGCACCTTCCGGTGGCCCCCGTTGGCTGGTACGTTGGCGTTGTTCTGGGCCCGCGCGCGCGGATCCAACCGCCCCGGTTCCTCCCTTCACCCACACGAACCCGATTTGGTGCCCGTGCAGGCGTCCCAGGTCGCAAATGGGGCCAGGCCGGTGCATGCCCGAAAGGAATGCAATGAAGCGGATGCGAATGCTGGCGGCGGCGACACTGATCATGGCTGCCTGCACCGGCCGCGAGGCCGTCCCGCCGCGGGAGTACCTGTATCTCTGGAGCGGCTCGACCGACTCCTCCCGGCCCGACTTCCTGGCCGTGCTGGACGTCACCGAGGACTCCGTCCGCTACGGCCGGCTGGTCACCACCCTGACCGCGCCCGGGCTCGGCAACGTCCCCCATCACACCGAGCACGAGCTGCCCGCCGACCGCCAGCTCTTCGCCAACGGCTTCGGCAGCGGCCAGACCTTCATCTTCGACCTGCGCGATCCCGCCCTGCCGAAGCTGGCCGCCCAGTTCGGCGACGTCGAAGGCTACATGCACCCGCACTCGTTCCTCCGGCTCCCCGGCGGGAACGTGCTGGCCACCTTCCAGATGCGGCACGGTTCATCCGGCATGACCCCCGGTGGCCTGGCGGAACTCACCCCGGCGGGCCAGGTGGTCCGCACCGCCTCGGCCGACGCGCCCGGCACCGACCCGGGGCTCCGGGTCTACAGCGCCGGCATCGTCCCGCCGCTCGACCGGATCGTGACCACCACCACCGACATGGACGCGGAGTCTTCCGCGTCCCGCCAGCTCCAGATCTGGCGCCTGTCCGACCTCACGCTGCTGCACACCATCGCCCTTCCTGACGGCCCAGCCGGCAACGAGGGGCTGTTCACCGCCGAGCCCCGCGTCCTGGCGGACGGCCGCACCGTGCTGGTCTCGACCTTCAACTGCGGGCTCTACCTGCTGGAGGGGCTGGAGACCGGCACCCCGTCGGGACGCCTGGTGGCCAGTTTCCCCTGGGAGGACGGGAAGTACTGCGCCATCCCGGTGATCTCGGGCCGTTACTACCTGGTGACGGTGCCATCCTGGAATGCGGTGGTGAGCCTGGACATCAGCGATCCCGCCCGGCCCAGGGAAGCGAGCCGGGCCACCCTCGGCGCCGATGACGTGCCGCACTGGATCGCCATCTCCCCGGACCAGCGCCGGGTGGCCGTCACGGGTTACGGCGGCATGAAACACCGGGTGGAGATGCTCCGTTTTGATTCCGCCACCGGCGCCCTCACCCGGGACGAGCGTTTCCGCGAGGAAGGGGCGCGCGCGCCGGGGTTCCGCTTCGACAACAAGACCTGGCCTCACGGCGGCAGCGCTCCGGCGGTGCCGCACGGCGCGGTGTTCAGCCGGCCGTAACCTCGACGACGGGAGACTCCCATGGCAACCGGCCCGCGCCCCATCGGCGCCTTCTGCTGGATCAACGTCCTCACCCCCGACATTCCCGCCTCACAGGCCTTCTTCTCCAGGCTGCTCGGCTGGGAGTTCAAGGAGATCCCCGGCATGGGCCATATCATCACGCTGGACGGCCATGACGTCGGCGGCTTCTGGGACCTCAAGCACCCCAACACCCCGGCCGGGCTGCCGCCGGGCATCGGCGTGATGGTGCGGGTGGAGAGCGCCTCGGCCACCTCGGCGCGGGCCAAGGCGCTGGGCGGCCGGGGTGAGCCACCCCGTGAGATCGGCCCCTCCGGAACCATGGCCGAGCTGTACGATCCCGTCGGCGCCAACATTGACGTCTGGCAGGCCGGTGCGTCCCCCGGGTCCACCGCCGACCCCACCCGTCACGGCGTGCCGAGCTGGATCGAGAACCTCACCACTGATGTCAAGCGGGCGGAACAGTTCTACCGCGACCTCTTCGGCTGGACCAGCCAGGTCATGTCGATGCCGGGCATGGACTACGTGGTCTTCTCCAACGCCGGCGCCCCGGTGGCGGGAATGATGGCGATCACGCCGGAGGTGGGGGCGTTCCCGCCGCACTGGGGCACCTACATGACGGTGGACGACGTGGACGCGGCGGCGGCCACGGTGAAGAAGCTGGGCGGGAAGGTGATGGTGGAACCGCAGGATATTCCCACGGTGGGGCGGTTCGCGGCGGTGGCCTCGCCGCAGGGCGTGATGTTCTACGTCATCAAGTACGAGCAGATGTAGCCGCCGGGCCGGCGGCGCCGCTCAGGCGCCGCCGCCCCAGGCGGTGGGATGCAGCTTCCCAATCGGCCCCGAGTAGGCCCGTTCCACCCGGGCAATCCGCAATTCGTAGTGCTCGTACCACTGTCGCACACCGGTCTCCTGGGCCACCACGTGGTCGGCGTGGTCCTTCCAGGCCCGGATGGCCTCGGCGCTTGCCCAGTACGACACCGTGATCCCGAAGCCGTCCGCGCCCCGGGTGCTTTCGATGCCGAGGTAGCCGGGTCGGGTCGCGGCGAGGGCGGTCATCCGCTCGGCCATGGCGAGGTAGCCGGCGTCGTCCACCGCGGTGCGCCGGGAGGTGAAGATGACGGCGTAGTAGGGGGTGGGAAGGTTCGGGGCGAAGGCGGGATCGGTGGGCATGGCGTGGTCCGCTGGCGGTGGTGCGGAAAGGTCCCGCGGCGCGATATGGACGTCAAGGGACGATGCCGCTGCCGGGCCCGCCCGTTCACCCCAGCCCGCCCGCTCGCCGCGCCTCGAGGATCCGCTGCAGCACTTCGACATCGAGCGCATCACTCGGCCGGGACGTCCGCTTGGTGGCGATCAGGTCCTCGAGCCCGATGACCGGCAGCACCACACCTTCCACCTCCATGCTGATGGCGCGGGCCACCGCGTCCTCGTACTTGACGCTCCATGCGACGGTGAAGATGTCCACCGCCGGGTCGTCGCCGATCATGGTGACGGGCTTGCGAAGGACTTCCACCGGCAGCCACTCCCGGGCGAACCCGTAGCCAACCTGCGCCAGCGCCTCCAGCACCCGGCCGGCGTTCTCCGGGGTGCGCTCGATGAGGATGTCGAGGTCGGTGGTGGCGCGAACGTGCCCGTGCAGGATGCACGCGATCCCCCCGATCACGAGGTAGCGCGCCCCCTCCCGGTTCAGGACGGCGCCGATCTCCGCCGCGGCTAGCCGCGGACGGCTCCAGCGACCTGCTGGGCTGTCTTCCATCGCCAGAAGTCCTCGAAGCTGTCGAAGCCGACCACCTGCACCCGGCCGGTGGGCGGGCGCACCGCCCGCGCAATCCGCCGCAACTCGTCCGCCCGCCGGAGCCGCTCGGAGGGCGAGAGCGCCAGCGCGGCGCGGAGGCGCCGCTCCGCCACCTCCGCCATCTCCCCCTCCATCTCCGCATACGGAGACACCACCGCCTCCCGCACGGCGCCGGGCCGCGAGGCCACCGGCGCGGGCTCCCCGGCAGGCTGGGACGCCACTCCGCCACCGGCCACCATCCGCCGGAGCGCCTCGGCGATGACCCAGCTCCGCGAGCGGCCCAGGCGCTTCGCTTCCCGGTCGGCCGCCTTGAGCAGGTCCGGGGGAAGGGTGATGGCGATGCGGGCGTACCGGGACTTGGGCATAGTGGGTAATATCGGATATGATCGGCGTTGTAGCAAGGCGGACGCGCGGCGGACGGGAGCGGACGGGCGGACGGGCGGTCGGGCGGTCGGACGGTCAGACGGTCGGGCGGTCGGACGGTCAGACGGTCAGACGGTCAGACGGGCGGACGGTCAGACGGTCAGACGGTCAGACGGTCGGACGGTATTCAGCTCCGTGGCCGGCGGCGGCCCTTCCCGGAGCGCACCTCAGCGGCTCGCGCCAGGGCGATCCGGCGGACCAGGGCCACCGGCACCGGTTTCTCCAGCGGGAAGCGGATGGTGCCCTTCGAGGTGTGGTAGCGGCTGATCACGTCCGCGATGGCCCGGCGGGTGGCACCGGTGAGCGGATAGATGCTCACGTGGGCGGCGAAGCCGGCGTACCAGAGGAACGTCTCGTTATCCAGCCGGAAGCCGGGAATCCGGTAGCTGAAGTGCTCGACCGCATCGGGCGCGGCCGCCTTGATCGTGCGGCGGATCGCCTGCAGCGCGCGCCGAGCCCGGGGCGGCTGCGCGGCAAGATAGGCGCGGATCTGGGCGACCGGTGAGGTGGGTGCGCGGGCGGTGTGCCGGGTGGGTGGCATGGGGCCCAAGTTGGGCGTCCGGGTCCGCCCGTCAAGAGGACGGCGGGCCAGCGCTCGCACGGAAGCCCTGGCCCACCCACAGGAGCCCCACCCTAGCGCCCGGTCATCGCGCCGGGGTCCCCGTCGGCCTGTCGAGTGCGAAGTTCCGCCGGATGCCTGCATCCATCAGCCCGCCGGGCGCCAGCCGGCGCAGCCAGTGCAGCCGCCTGGCCACCCCGCCGGCCTGATAGCGGAGCTGCGGGTGGGCCGCCGTGGCCGCGTTCAGCACCACTTCGGCAACGACTCCCGGCTCGTCCCCACCCTCGATCTTCTCGCGCATGCCCCTGGCCAGCCGCCCCCGGATCTCCTGATACTCCTCGAGCTGGGCATCGGCCTGCAGGAGGTTGGTGTCGAACTGGGTCCGGGTGTACGCCGGCTCGATGACCACGACCCGGATGCCCCGGGTGCGGAGCTCATGGTCCAGCGACTCCGAGTAGCCTGCCAGCGCGTGCTTGGTGGCCGCGTAAAGCGCCATGTACGGCGCCGGCAGGAAGCCCATCACGGAGCCGATGTTGACGATCCGGCCGCTCCCCTGCTTCCGCATGTGCGGCAGCACCGCAAGCGTCATCCGGACGATCCCGAAGAAGTTGGTGTCGAAGATGGCCCGCGCCTGATCCAGTGTGCTCTCTTCCGCCGCCGCGGGTGCCACGCTGAACCCCGCGTTGTTGACCAGCAGGTCAATGCGACCTTCACGCCGAATCAGTTCTGCCACCGCGGTGGCAACGGAGTCGTCGCGGGTGACGTCGAGAGCCAGCATCTCGAATCCCCTCCGGTCCGCCCTGGTGCCCCGCCGGCTGGTGCCATACACCGTGTAGCCGGCCTGCACCAGCCGTTCTGCGCTGGCCTCGCCGATGCCGGAAGAGGCGCCGGTAACGAGGGCGATAGGTCTATCGGTCTTCATGGGAGCGGCCTTTCAGCGTGTGGTGGTCAATCCGGGAATCATTCTGGTTCAGAAATATGACGGTCATCATATTCATGCGCATGCCCGTGTGCCGACGGGGTCACGCGGAGTTTATTGGTCGTTGTCGGGAGCAAAGTGGTCCGGCACGGCGCGACGGAGCGCCTCGGACAGCGCGCGGTCATCCACGGCCCGGGCCAGCATCAGGGCGCCAACCATGGCGGCCCCGATCACCAGGGCCCGCTCGTGAGCGACCGGTGTGCCCCAGTCGGGAGACTGGCGGGCGATCAGGTCAATCATCTCCTTGATCC
>CAZCVG010000088.1:0-11083 GCA_964501735.1 uncultured Gemmatimonadaceae bacterium
TGTACGACGGGCCGGTGCGCTCCAGTTCCAGCGCTTCCAGGGCGAAGCGCGGCTCACCGGCGATGGCCGCCGCCACCATGCGCGCCCGCTCCGCCGCTGGGGCGCCGTGCCGGCCGGCCTTGAAGGGCTGTTCCCGCGCCGGCACGAAGCGGAGCTGCTCCAGGCCGAGGGCCTCGAGCACCACCTGGGCCACGACCAGGTGGCCGTGGTGGATCGGATCGAAGGAACCGCCGAAGAGGCCAATCATGCGACGGGCGGGCGGGCCGTCGGGGCGCGGCGGCCGCGCGGCCTAGCTCCCCGAGGGGACCTGGCAGGCCTGGTCCAGGCCCGGGGTGGTGGGATGGAACCGCCGCAGGTGGGCGCAGGTCTCCTGCAGGTCCTCGGTGTAGCCGACGGCCCGGTACGCCGCCACCAGCCGGAGCAGCGCCTCGGGGGTGATCGCCGCCCGGGGGTACGTGGCGGCGATGTCCTTCAGGTACAGGATGGCGGAGTCGTACGCCTTGAGCCGGAAGTAGTAGTTGGCCGACTTGAACTGCTTCTCGGCGAACCGGTCCTCCAGCCGGGCGATCCGCTGCCGGGCGCGGGGGGCCACGGGAGAATCGGGATAGCGGTTGAGCAGTTCCTGGTAGGTGGCCAGCGCGGTCTGGCCGTAGGTCGGGTCCAGTTCGGGGCGGGTCCAGAGGTCGGCATACGCGTCGGCCGCCCGCAGCAGGGCGATCGGCGCCAGCCACGCGGTGGGGGTTTCGTCCGCGACCTTGCGGAACTCCCGGGCCGCCTCCAGCTGGCTCTTCATCCCGAAGTGCGCCTCGGCCACCCGGAAGCGGGCCTCGATGGCCAGGGTGTCGCCGGCGGGGACCTCCAGGGTGACCCGCTCGAACAGGATGATGGCCTTGCCCCACCGGCCCCGGCTGTACTCCCGCATGGCCTCGGCCCACAACGAATCCACCGCCGCGCGGGAGATCCCCGTAACCGGGATGGGGGCCGCGGAGGGGGATCCGCCGCCGCAGGCGGTCAGGCCCAGCAGGACCAGCAGGGCCGGCAGCGCCGCGATGCGGCCCGACGTGCGTTCGATCAAGACATGCTCCTCAGGGTCATTCAGCATCCGGGCCGGCGGCCGGCGGCGCACCCACCTGGGTGAGCCGGGCCGTGGCCTGGGCGGCGATGGAATCGGCGGGATTGGCGGTGATCGCGTCCTGCCAGGCCAGGGTGGCGCCCAGCAGGTCTCCCAGGGCCCGGCGGGCATCCCCCAGTCCGATGAGCGCGAGGCGCCCACGGTCGCTGCCAGGGTCGGCGGCCACCACCCGGGTGAACCAGTCCAGGGCCACCTCGGGCCGGTCCAGGAGCAGCGCCTCCCGGCCCAGCTGCAGGCCGCAGTGGCTCAGCCCCTCGGCGGAACGCTGGCGGACGGCCAGGTCGCGGGAACGCCGGAGCGCCGCCTGGAAGACGTCGGCGGCCTCGGCACAGGCGGTGGTGCCCTGCAGGGCGGCGCCGTACTGGACCAGCATCTGGTCCACGCCGGCCGCGTCGCCGGCGGCGGCCAGGGCCAGCGGCCCCAGCGCCGCGACCTCGGTGGCGCCCAGCCGGCCGCTGCGCAAGAGGGCAATCGTGTGGCGGGAACTCACCCGCTGGGGCGCCAGCTTGCGCAGGGCCGCCACCGCATCCTCGAGCGCGGCCCCGGTGCCCGAGCGCTCGGCCTCCCGGGCGACCATCTCCAGCCCGCGCGCCGCCTCGGTGGTCCGGGTGCGGTCGGCGCCGGCCAGGTTGTTGTAGGCCTCCACCGCCTCGCGCAGCTCCCCGACCTTGAGGGCCACCGCCCCCAGCTTGGCCCAGACCCGGGCGTCCCGGCCGCGGGCCGCGGCCCGGTACTCCTGGAGGGCGGTGGTGTACTCGGCGTTGGCGTAGGCCGTGTCGCCCAGCCGCTCGTGGTCGGCGGCCGATCCGGCGCAGGCAACCAGCAGGGTGAGGAGGACCAGCGGGAGCTTCACTCGGCCGTGCGCTCCAGCATGGCGAGGTAGGCCTCGACCCGGGCGTTCTTGGGCCGGGCGAGGAGGCACTCGCGCCACACCTGCTGGGCGCCGGCGGCGTCGCCGGAGAGGTAGCGGGCCAGGCCCAACGAGGCCAGCGCATCCACGAAGTTGGGCCGGGCCGCGACCACCGTCTCCAGCTCCTCCCGGGCCGAAAGCACGTCGCCCGATTCCAGCAGCGCCCGGGCCAGCCGGTAGCGGATGTCCGCGAACCCGGGGCCCAGGTCCACCGCCCGCCGGTACTGGGTGATGGCCTCCTGCAGCGCCCCCGACTCGGCGTAGGCCGCCGCCAGCAGGGCGTGGTGGTTGGCGAGGTTGGCGGCGACGTGCGCCGGGAAGCCCGACTCCACGGTGCCGTTGTGGTCGGCGGCGTGGCGGAAGGCCTCCTCGGCCTCCTCGGTCCGGCCCATGTCGTTCAGCAGGATCCCGCGGTGGATGTGAGCCTCGATGTAGCGCGGGTTGAGCTCCAGCGCCTGGGCGAAGTGGTCCAGGGCCCGCTGCTGCTGGCCCAGCATGGCGTAGCAGAGGCCGAGGAGGTGGTGGCAGTCGGCGAAGCTCCGGCCGGCGTCCACGATCTCCTGCAGCAGGTGGACGGCGCCGTAGTAGTCCTGGAGCGCGAAGCGCTCCCGGGCCTGGTTGATCAGCGGTTCGTCACTGACGCGCATGGGTCTCCCGGAACCAGGTCACGAAGCGGCGAATGCCCTCGGGGAACGACGTTCTCGGCTGGTAGCCCAGCACCCGGCGGGACTTGGTCAGGTCGGCCGAGGTGAGGCGGACATCCCCGGGCTGGCGGGCGGCCGGCTGGATGACCGGGTCCACGCCCAGCGCTGCGGCGATCTCGGCGATCATCCGCTTGAGCGGCACCGCCTCGTTGCCGCCCAGGTTGAAGACCTCCATGCCCACCGGCGCCGCCGCGGTCCAGTCCACCGCTGCCACGACCCCGTCCACGATGTCATCAATATAGGTGTAGTCCCGGGCGTCGGTGCCATCGCCGAACATGGTGATGGGCTCCCCGGCCGCCAGCCGCCGGGTGAAGCTGTGGATGGCCAGGTCGGGCCGCTGCCTGGGCCCGTACACCGTGAAGAACCGGAGCGCCGCCACCCGGAGTCCGGCGTGGGGCGCCAGCGCCTCCAGCACCAGCTCGCCGGCGCGCTTGGTGGCCGCGTAAGGCGAGATCGGGTGCACCGCCGCCGCGTCCTCGCGAAACGGGGGCGTGGTGTCGTCCCCGTACACCGAGGAAGAGGATCCGAACACCAGCCGGGGCGCGCCGGCCGAGCGGGCCGCGTCAATCACCGACTGGGTGCCGGCCACGTTGGCGCGCATGTAGCCGGCGGGATCGGCCAGCGAGGGCCGGACCCCGGCCTTGGCTGCCAGGTGCACCACCACCGTGCCGGCATCGACCAGCCGGATCAGCGCCTCCGTCTCCAGGATGTCCAGCTCGTGGAAGGTGAACCCGGTCCGCCGGCGGAGCGCGGCCAGGTTGGCTTCCTTCACGCCGCGGGGATAGAACGGGTCGAAGTTGTCCACCCCGACCACCTCATCCCCGCGGGCCGCGAGCCGCTCGGCCAGGTGGGACCCGATGAACCCGGCGGCCCCGGTGACGAGGACGCGGGTCATCGGTCGAGGTGATCCCGGAAGTAGGCGATGGTCCGCTGCAGGCCCTCCTCCAGGCTGATCTTGGGCTCCCAGCCCAGCAGGGTCCGGGCCCGGGTGATGTCGGGCTTGCGTACCTTGGGATCGTCGGTGGGCAGCGGGTGGGACTCGATCCGCGACTTCGACCCGGTCAGCTTGAGGACGATGTCGGCCAGCTGGCGCACGGTGAACTCGTGCGGGTTGCCGATGTTGGTCGGGTCGGGGTGGTCGCTCATGAAGAGCCGGAAGATGCCGTCCACCAGGTCCGACACATAGCAGAAGGACCGGGTCTGCTGGCCTTCGCCGTAGACTGTGAGCGGCTCCCCCTTGAGCGCCTGCACCACGAAGTTCGAGACCACCCGCCCGTCGCGGGCCCGCATGCGGGGGCCGTAGGTGTTGAAGATCCGGACGATCCGGGTCTCGACGTGGTGGTAGCGATGATACGCCATGGTCATCGCCTCGGCGAAGCGCTTGGCCTCGTCGTAGACCCCGCGGGGGCCCACCGGGTTCACGTGGCCCCAGTAGCTCTCGGGCTGGGGATGGACCTGGGGATCGCCGTAGACCTCGGAGGTGGAGGCGAGGAAGAACCGGGCGCCCTTGGCCTTGGCCAGGCCGAGGGCGTTGTGGGTGCCGAGCGAGCCGACCTTGAGGGTCTGGATCGGCAGCTCGAGGTAGTCGATCGGGCTGGCGGGCGAGGCGAAGTGCAGCACCCCGTCGAGCGGCCCTTCCACCTGGATGTAGCGGCTCACATCGTGGAAGACGAACTGGAACCGCTGCTCGTTCTGCAGGTGGGCGATGTTCTCCCGCGCGCCGGTGATGAGGTTGTCCATCCCGACGACCTGGTGCCCTTCCGCCAGGAACCGGTCGGTGAGGTGCGAGCCGAGGAACCCGGCGGCACCGGTGATGAGGACTCTCATGCCTGGCGCCGGCCGATGCCGTGGTATTCGAAGCCCTGGGCCCGGAGCCGCTCCGGGTCCCACAGGTTGCGGCCGTCCACCACCAGCGGGCGCCGGAGCAGCCCCTTGAGCCGGGGGAAGTCGGGATTGCGGTACACCAGCCACTCGGTGACGATGGCCAGGGCGTCGGCGCCGTGGGCGGCGCTGTAGGGGTCGTGGGCGTACATGATCCGGTCGCCGAAGACGTCCCGCGCCGTCTCCATGGCCTTGGGATCGTGCGCCTGCACCCGGGCGCCGGCCGCGAGCAGGCCTTCCACCAGCGGGATGGACGGGCTCTCCCGCATGTCGTCGGTCTCGGCCTTGAAGGCCAGTCCCCAGATGGCCACCGTCTTGCCCGCCAGCTGGTTGCCGAAGGCGGCCGCCAGCTTGCCGAGCAGCACCAGCTTCTGCCGGGCGTTGACCGCCTCGACCGCCTCCAGCAGGTCGAAGCCGAGGCCCACCTCGGTGCCGGTCCTGATCAGCGCCTTCACGTCCTTGGGAAAGCAGGACCCGCCGTACCCGGGGCCGGGAAACAGGAACGCCTGGCCGATGCGGCGGTCGGTGCCGATGCCCTGGCGGACGTGGCTCACGTCGGCGCCCACCCGCTCGCAGAACAGCGCCACCTGGTTCATGAACGAGATCCGGGTGGCCAGCATGGCGTTGGCGGCGTACTTGGTCACCTCCGCCGACGGGATGTCCATGAACAGGACCGGGTTGCCGGTCCGCACGAAGGGGGCGTACAGCTCGGTCATCGCCTGCCGCGCCTCCTCGGTGTCCACCCCGATCACGATCCGGTCCGGCTTCATGAAGTCGTCAATGGCCGCCCCCTCCTTCAGGAACTCGGGGTTGGAGCAGACGCTGAACGCCGCGGCGGTCTCGGCCCGGATGGCGGCCCGCACCTTCTCGGCGGTGCCCACCGGGACGGTGGACTTGGTGACGACCACCTTGTGGTCGGTCATGTTGCGGCCGATGGTCCGGGCCACCGAGAGCACGTGCTGCAGGTCGGCGGAGCCGTCCTCGCCGGGCGGGGTCCCGACCGCGATGAACACCACCCGGGCCGAGGCCACCGCGGCGCCCACGTCGGTGGTGAAGGTGAGCCGGCCCTCGTCCTGGTTGCGGCGGACCATGTCCTCGAGGCCCGGCTCGTAGATCGGGATGTCGTTCTGCTTGAGCCGCTCGATCTTCCGGGCGTCAATGTCCGCGCAGACCACGTCGTTGCCCGTCTCCGCGAAGCAGGCGCCCGTGACCAGCCCGACGTAACCGCTGCCTACCACTGCAACTCGCATCCGCGTGCCTCCGTGGGAGCGGGCCGGGCCCGCTTACCGGTAGAAGTCCGTCACCGCCCCGATCACCCGGTCCTGCAGGGCGTCGGTCAGTTCGGGGTAGATGGGGAGTGAGATCACTTCGGCCGTCGCCGCCTCGGTGGCCGGGAGGCTGCCCGGCCGGTAGCCCAGCGGGGCGAAGCAGGGCTGCAGGTGCAGGGCCAGCGGGTAGTACACGGCGCAGCCGATCCCCTGCCCCTTGAGGTGCGCCAGCAGGCCGTCGCGCCGCTCCACCCGCAGCGTGTACTGGTGGAAGATGTGCTCGTTGGCCGGGTCCACCGCCGGGGTCCGCACCGGGGCCAGCCCGGCCAGGCGCTCGGTGTAGCGGGCCGCCCGGGCCCGCCGGGCGGCGCTCCAGCCGGCCAGGTGGGGCAGCTTGGCCAGCAGCACCGCCGCCTGCAGGGTGTCGAGCCGGCTGTTGTAGCCCACTTCGTCGTGATGGTACTGCTTGGCCCCGCCGTGGGTGCGCAGGCGCCGGAGCCGCGCCGCGAGAGCCTCGTCCTGGGTGACGATCATGCCGCCGTCGCCCCAGCCGCCGAGATTCTTGCTGGGAAAGAACGAAAAGGCGCCGGCCATGCCGAGGGACCCCGCCTGGCGCCAGCGGCCGTCCATCCGCCGCCGGGCCCCGACCGACTGGGCCGCGTCCTCGATCACCGCCAGGCCGTGCCGCCCGGCGATGGCCAGGATGGACTCCATGTTCGCCATCTGCCCGAACAGGTGCACCACGATGATGGCCCGGGTGCGGGGCGTGATCGCCGCCTCCACCGCCGCCGGGGTCATGTTGAAGGTGCCCGGATCAATGTCCACGAACACCGGGCGCCCCCCGGTGTTGTGGATGGTGCCCGCCGTCGCGAAGAAGGTGAACGCGGGGGTGATGACCTCGTCCCCGGGCTTGAGCTCCAGCGCCCGGAGCGGGAGCAGCAGGGCGTCCGTGCCGCTGGCGCAGCCGACCGCAAAGCGGGATTCCGCCAGCGCTGCCAGCGCCGCCTCCAGCTGCCCCACTTCCTCGCCCAGGATGAAGGCCTGCCGCTCCACCACGCGCATCAGCGCCGGCAGCACGTCATCCTTGATGGTCTGATACTGGGCTACCAGGTCGAGCAGCGGGACGGTCACGGATCGCCGGACGGGTTGTAGGGTGGCAGCCAGCCCACGAGCATCGCCAGATCGGGCCACCCCGTGGCAAGTCCGGGGCCGCGCGCGGGCCGAAGTCTAGCGGGCCGGGCCGGAGGGGTCAATCAGCCTAAGTCCGCCCTGCTCTTCACGATACGCCTTCTGGCAGGAACCGCAGACCGCCGCCCTGTCGCGCGGATGCAGCCGTTCGCCGCACTGGCACATCCACCCCACCCGGCGGGCCGGCACCCCCACCATTAGGGCGTAGGCCGGGACGTCGCTGGTCACCACCGCCCCGGCGCCGATGAAGGCGTACTCCCCCAGCGTCACCCCGCAGACGATCGTCGCGTTGGCGCCCAGCGAGGCCCCCCGCTTGACCAGCGTCGGCCGGTATTCGTGCTTGCGGGAGACGTGGCTCCGGGGGTTGGTCACGTTGGTGAACACGCAGCTCGGCCCGCAGAACACGTCGTCCTCCAGGGTCACGCCCTCGTAGATCGAGACGTTGTTCTGGATCTTCACGTTGTTGCCGATGCGGGTGCCGGGCATGATGACCACGTTCTGCCCCAGGTTGCAGCGCTCCCCGATCACCGCCCCCGGCATCACGTGGGAGAAGTGCCAGATCTTGCTGCCCGCCCCGATGGTGGCGCCGGCGTCCACGTAGCTGGACTCGTGCACGAAATAGTCGGACATGATCGCTCCCTGCCTCTAGGTGCTGGGTTCGAGACTGCCGTCGGCCCGGACCAGCTTCACTTCGGTTTCCAGCCGCACCCCGAACCGCTCCGCCAGCGCCCGCCGCGCCAGCGCGATCAGGGCCCGCACGTCCGCCGCCGTGGCCCCGCCGGTGTTGACGAAGTAGTTGGCGTGCATGGGCGAGATCTCCGCCCCGCCCACCCGCGTCCCCTTGAGCCCGGCCGCCTCGATGAGCTGCCCGGCGGTCCGGGGGCCGTCCTCGCGCTTCCAGCTGGGACCGTCGGGATTCTTGAACACGCTGCCGCAGCAGGGCTGGTTGAACGGGGTCCCCTGCTGCCGCCACTGGAACAGCTCCGCCACTTCGGCCTGGATCTCCGCCGGCTCGGCCGCCTCCAGCTGGACGATGGCCTCGACCACCACCTGCCCCGCCAGCCCGCTGTGGCGGTACTGGAACGGGATCTCGGCCCGGCCGAGCTGGCGGTCGGCGCCCCGCTGGTCCACCACGGTGACCTGTTCCACCACCCCGGCCCAGTCGCCGCCGTGGCAGCCGGCGTTCATGTAGACCCCGCCACCGACGCTCCCCGGCACGCCGACGAACCGGTGCAGGCCACGCCACCCGGCGTCACTGGTGCGGCGCGCCGCCAGCGGCTGGGGCAGCCCCGCCCCGACCCGGAACCGGCCGGCGCCCAGCGGTTCCAGCCCGTCCAGCCCCTTGCCGACGCGGATCACCAGCGCCGACATCCCCTCGTCGGGGAGCAGGATGTTGCTCCCCAGCCCGAGGGCAAACCACGACAGCCCGTGCTCCCCGGCAAAGACCAGGGCCCGCCCCACGTCCTCGGGCGACTCCGGCATCAGCACCGTGGCCGGCCCGCCGATGCGGTAGGTGGAGTGGCGGGCCAGCGGCTCCCCGGCCCGCACCGCGCCGCGCACCAGGCCCCGGAGCGCCTCGACGATCGCGGGGTCGCGCGCGTCGGTCATGCCGTCTCGCGCGAGGCGCGGGCCAGCCGGTGCCACTCCTGGAGCGAACAGACCTCCCGCTCCCGGCTGCGCAGGGCGATGATCGCGTCGCACGCCGCCGAGGCCGCCGAGAGCGTGGTGGTGTAGGGCACCCGGTGGGCCAGCGCCGCGGCGCGGATGGTGTAGTCGTCCTGCTGGGTGAGCTTGCCCAGCGGGGTGTTGATGAGCAGCTGGACCTCCCCCGAGACCAGCAGGTCCACCACGTTGGGCCGGCCCTCGTACACCTTGAGCACCCGCTCCGCCGGGATGCCCCGCACCCGGAGGTGCCGGGCGGTGCCCTCGGTGGCGAAGATCTTGAACCCCAGCTCGTCGAGCCGCCGGGCGATGGGCACCACGTTGGTCTTGTCGTGATCGTTCACGGTGATGAACACCGACCCCGACAGGGGCAGCGCCCCGTCGGCGGCGTGCTGGGCCTTGGCGTAGGCCATCCCGAACGACTTGCTGATGCCCATGACCTCACCGGTCGAGCGCATCTCCGGCCCCAGGATCAGGTCCACCCCGTGCAGCTTGTTGAAGGGGAACACCGCCTCCTTCACCGCCACGTAGGGCTGGGCCAGCGAGTACTCCAGGCCGAGGTCGGTGAGGGTCTTGCCCACCATGACGGCCGCGGCCATGGCGGCGAAGGGCACCCCGGTAGTCTTGGAGACGAACGGCACCGTGCGCGAGGCGCGGGGGTTCACCTCGAGCACGTAGACCACCCCGTCCTTGATGGCGTACTGCACGTTGAGCAACCCCACCACGCCGAGCTTCTCGGCGAAGGCCCGGGTGTAGCGCCGCATCTGCTCCACCTGGGCCTCGGAGATCAGGTACGGCGGCAGCACGCAGGCCGAGTCGCCCGAGTGGATGCCGGCGTCCTCGATGTGCTGCATCACCCCGCCGATCACGCAGCGCCGCCCGTCGGCGATGGCGTCCACGTCCGCCTCGAAGGCGTCCTCCAGGAACCGGTCAATGAGCACCGGGTGTCCCGGGGCCACCCGGGCGGCCCGCGCGAAGTAGTCGCGCAGCGAGGGCTCGTCGTAGACGATCTCCATCCCCCGCCCGCCAAGGACGTAGGAGGGCCGGATCAGGCAGGGATAGCCCACGGTGCCCGCCACCCGCACCGCCTCCTCCAGCGAGAGCGCCGTGCCGGCCGGCGGCTGGGTCACGCCCAGCTCGCGGGCCAGGGCCTCGAACCGCTTGCGGTCCTCCGCCAGGTCAATGGCCTCGGGCGAGGTGCCCAGGATCGGCACTCCCGCCGCCTCCAGCCCGCGCGCCAGCCGGAGCGGAGTCTGGCCGCCCAGCTGCACCACCACGCCCATCGGCCGCTCCACGTGGACGATCTCCAGCACGTCCTCCAGGGTCAGCGGCTCGAAGTAGAGTGTGTCCGAGATGTCGTAGTCGGTGGAGACCGTCTCCGGATTCGAGTTGACCATCACGGTCCGGTAGCCCATCTCCCGGAAGGCCAGGGTGGCCCGGACACAGCAGTAGTCGAACTCCACCCCCTGCCCGATCCGGTTGGGGCCGCTGCCGAGGATCACCACGGTCTTGGAGCCGCCGCCCTCCGCCTCCGACTCCTCGTCATAGCTGGAGTAGAGGTAGGGCGTCTTGCTGGGGAACTCGCCGGCGCAGGTGTCCACCGTCTTGTAGGCGGGCCGCACGCCCAGCTCGTGCCGGAGCGCCCGGATCTCCTCCTCCTCCACTCCGCGCAGCTCCGCCAGCTGGCGGTCGGAAAAGCCCATCTGCTTCATCCGGCGGATGGCGGCGGGTTCCCCGTGGATCTCGGCCCGGCCCAGGCTGGCCCAGGCCCGTTCGGCCTCGATGAGTTCCTGCATCTGGTCCAGGAACCAGGGATCAATGCCGGTGCGCTCCGCCACCTCCTCGATGCTGACCCCGGCCATCAGGACCCGCTTGACCTGGAAGATCCGCTCCGAGGTGGGGGTGCGGATGGCGGCCTTGATGGCCTCGAGCGAGGTGTCGGTCAGCCGGTCGTCGGCCGGCAGCTTGCCGATGGTCCAGCCGGTGCGGTCCGCCTCCAGGGCGCGGAAGCCCTTCTGGAAGGCCTCCTTGAAGGTGCGGCCGATGGCCATCGCCTCCCCGACGGCCTTCATCTGCGTCCCCAGCCGCGGGTCGGCGGTGGGGAACTTCTCGAAGGCGAAGCGCGGCACCTTCACCACCACATAGTCCAGTACCGGCTCGAAGGAGGCCGGGGTGGTCTTGGTGATGTCGTTGGGGAGCTCGTCCAGCCGGTAGCCCACCGCCACCTTGGCGCCGATCCGGGCGATGGGAAACCCGGTGGCCTTGGAGGCCAGGGCCGAGGACCGGGACACCCGCGGGTTCATCTCGATGACCAGCTGCTCGCCGGTGGTGGGGCTCA
>CAZCVG010000089.1:0-11076 GCA_964501735.1 uncultured Gemmatimonadaceae bacterium
CGTCGCCGCCCCAGGTGCCCACCAGCGCGTAGTCCCGGCCGTCCTTGCCGGTCCAGGGCCAGAAGTCGGAGGTGTGCACGTGGGTGATGGACCCCCGCCCGGTCACGGTGATGCGGCGGCGGGCATCGCGCGGCTTCACCTCGAGCACCGCCCGGCTGGTGACCGTCCCCGCCGAGGCCAGCAGGGTGTAGCGTCCCGGCACCTCGGCGGCGAACAGCCCGCGGTCAATCACGCCAGTGGCGCCCGGGGCGGCGATGGTGTCGTCGGGGGCGTAGGTGTAGCTCCAGGTGATGGGCACGTCGCGCACCGGGGTGCCGCCCGCGGTGCGGGCGGTGGCGTTGAGGTGTACCACATCGCCGGTGCGCACCGTGCTCTGGCCCAGGTCAATCGCCAGGCTCCGTACCGGGTTGGCCACCACCTGCTGGCGGAGCGTGGCCTGCGCCCCTTCCGCCGAGGCGGTAATGATGACCGCACCGGGGCGGTGGGCGGTGACGTAGCCGTATCGGTCCACGCTGGCCACCGCCTCGTTGGAACTCCGCCACTGCCAGGTCAGGGAGGCGCCGGGTCGCTCGCTGCCGTCGGCGTGGAAGCCCCGGGCCCGGAGCCCCAGCGTCACGCCGCTGTAGAGCCGGCCCGGGTCGGCCTCGATGCTGGCCCGGTCCACCCGGGGCCACGTCACCCGCACCGGGATGGTGAGGGACACCGGGTCCGGGGTGGCGCTGCTCACGGCGGTCAGGACGATCTCGAACTCCCCGGCTTCGAGCCCGGTCACGCTGGTCCGGGTGAGCCGGAGCGCCCGCCGGGGCGCGCTGGCCCGAATGGCCGGCTCGGCGATCACGTGGCCCGAGGCATCGTAGGCGGTCATGGTCACCGGCACGCTCTGCCCGACCTCCACCGTGAGGCTGGCCGGCTCGGCCGCGATCCGGGCCACCGGCGTGGGAGGGGCCTGGTCCTGCGCGGCGGGCGCGGAGACCGGGACCGCCAGCAGCAGGGCGGTGGCGAGCGGGCGCGACAGGGACATTAGATTGGACACGATGAAGCTCCTGATTCTGCCATGCGCCAGTGGCGCGATGAACCCGAATGGGCGGGCCGGCGTGGCTCGGCCCGCTTCCGACTGGAACGGATAGTGATGCGCTTCCACCGCACGTGCAAGTCGGGCCCGGCGTGGGCCGCGGCCATCCTGCTGCTTCCGGCGCCGCTTGCGGCGCAGGCGCCGGCTGCCCCGGCGCCACCCGCCCAGAACTACTGGGTCTACGTGGGCGCGGAATCCGCCGACCTCATCCACCGGGTGCGGTTCGGGCCCGGGGGCACGGTGGTGGAGCGGAGCTTCGCCGTGGGGGAATCGGCGGTGGAGATCGAGGGCCCCCACGGGCTGCAGATCTCCCGGGACGGCCGCTACCTCCACCTCACCACCGGCCACGGCTCGCCCGACGGCAAGTACTGGCGCTACGAACTCGGCCCCGACACCCTGGTAGGGCCGGGCATCTTCCTCGGCCGGTTTCCGGCCTCGCTGGACGTGACCCCGGACGGCCTCTACGCCTTCATCGTCAACTTCAACCTCCATGGGCGGATGGTGCCGTCGTCGGTGTCGGTGGTCTACACGCCCAGCGGCACCGAGGTGGCCCGCACCGAGACCTGCACCATGCCGCACGGCAGCCGGGTGAGCCCCGACGGGATGCGGCAGTACTCCACCTGCATGATGGACGACCAGCTGGTCGAGCTGGACGCGCTGACCTTCGAGGTGGCCCGGCGGTTCGGCCTGGCGCTCGGGCAGGAAGGCCCGGTCGGGGCGGCGGCCAGCCATGCCGGCCACGACGGGCATCCGATGCCCCCGCCCACCTGCTCCCCCACCTGGGCCCAGCCCTCCGCCGACGGCGCCCGGATCTATGTCGCCTGCAACCGGGCCGACGTGATCGTGGAGATTGACCGGAGCCGCTGGGCCATCACCCGGCGGTTTCCCACCGGCCGGGGGCCCTACAACCTGGCGGTGACGCCGGACGGATCCCTGCTGGTGGCCACCCTCAAGCAGGGCGGGGGAGTGCAGGTGTTCGACCTGTCGAGCGGGGCCAGCATCCTCCAGGAGCGGAGTTCCACGACCGTGACCCACGGTGTGGCCATCAGCCCCGACTCGCGCTATGCCTTCGTGAGCAGCGAGGGCGTGGGGGCCGCACCCGGTATGGTGGACGTCTGGGACCTGGCGGCGCGGGTGCGGGTGGGATCGGTGGCGGTGGGGCAGCAGGCGGGCGGGATCGCGTTCTGGCGGATGGCGACGGCGCCCTAGCGCGCGGGCGCCGGCGGGGCGCCAGCCTCAGACCTTCACTCTCCACACCGGGACGGCCTGGGCCCGGTTCTTCACGCTCAGCGGGTCGCGGGCCTCGACCGGCGGCTTCTGCTTGAGCACCTGGTACAGCGGGTCGCTGATCAGGATCTCTCCCCCCTTGGCGTTGGAGCAGAGCCGGCTGGCGACGTTGACCGCGTCGCCGATCACGGTGTACTCCAGCCGCAGGTGGCTGCCGATGTTGCCGGCGAAGGTATCGCCGTAGTTGATGCCGATGCCCACCCCGATCCTGGGCCGGCCTTCCTTTCCCCACGCTTCGTTCATGTTGTTAATGGCGCGCTGCATGGCGATGGCCGCGGCCACAGCCCGGTCGGGATCGTCGGCATGGGGAATGGGCGCGCCCCAGAGGGCCATGATGGCGTCGCCGATGAACTTGTCGAGCGTGCCGCCGTTGGCGAAGATGATGTCCACCATCTCGGTGAAGTAGTCCGAGAGCAGCCCGGCGATCGCGTCGGGGCTCATGGTCTCCGACATGGACGTGAAGCCGCGGATGTCGGAGAACAGGATGGTGACCGGCCGCTTGTCGCCCCCCAGCTTCACCGCCCCCTGCTGCATGGCGATCTCGGCGGCCACGTTGGGGGCGAAGTAGCGCTCGAAGTTGGACCGCACCATCGCCTCGCGCTGGATCTGCTCGGCGAAGCGGCTGTTCTTGATGGCGATGGCGCCGAGGCCGCCGAACGCGATCAGGAACTGCAGGTCCTCGTCGCTGAAGGAGTTGGTGGCGGTGAGGTTGTCCACGTACAGGATGCCCAGCACCTGCTCGGCGCTGGCCATGAGCGGGATGCACATGGCGCTCCGCACGCTCTGGAGCAGGATGGACTGGCCGCCCTTGAAGCGGTCGTCGGCGGCGGCGTTGTCGGTCAGGATGGCCACCCGCTCCTCCACCGCCTTGCGGGCGATGGTGCGGGGGACGTGCTGGGCGGAGGAGTCCCCCAGGCGGCTCTTCGACACCCGCGGCACCAGCTCCCCGCTCTCGTTGGCCAGGAGCACCGACACCCGGTCCACGTTCATCACCTCGAAGGTGGTCGCCACCACCCGGCCCAGCACCCGGTCGAGGTCCAGTTCGCCCGAGAGCTTCTGCGAGATCTCCAGCAGCAGCGACAGCTTCCGGGCGGTCCGCTCCACCGCGCTGGCGGCGTCGAGCTTGAGCTGGCCGGCCGCGGCGGCTTCGGCCTCCGCGGCCTGCTGCCCGGCGATGACCGCCTGGACCCCGCCGCTCATCGAGATCTGCTTGACGATCGTCCCGCCGGCCTGGGGCAGCGACTGGCCGGTGTTGCCGGGCCGGGTGGTTCCTCCCGCCTCCAGCGACTTGAGCTGGAAGACCACCTTGCCGAACGTCACCGAGTCGTTGGCCTCGAGGGTGCCTTCGGTGACCCGGGTGCCGTTGATGAAGGTGCCGTTGGAGCTGCCCAGGTCCTTGAGGCTCACCCCACCCTTGACCAGCTTGAGCTCGGCGTGGCGCCTGGAGATGGTGGGATCGAAGATGGGGATATCGCTCGTCACGGCGCGGCCCACGATATACGTGTGGTCCGCGGCCAGGTCGAAGTCCTGGTCGCCGCTGAAGGAGACGAGCTTGAAGGTCATGGAAGCCGGAATATAGGGCGGGAATCGAACCGGCGGAACGGCGACGCTAGCCGGTCCGCCCGGCCAGGCCCAGGGCGGCGAGCACCGCCCGGGCCTTGGCCTCGGTTTCCTGGAATTCGGCCTCGGGATCGGAGTCGGCCACCACCCCCGCCCCGGCCTGCACCCAGGCCCGGCCCCCGCGCATGACCACGGTCCGGATGGCGATGGCGGTGTCCAGGGTCCGGGCCCCCCAGGCGATGTACCCCACCGCCCCGGCGTACACCCCGCGGCGCACCGGTTCCAGCTCGTCAATGATCTCCATGGCCCGGACCTTGGGCGCCCCGCTCACCGTCCCCGCGGGGAAGCAGGCCCCCAGGGCGGCCAGCGCGTCCAGTTCGGGCCGGAGGGTGCCCCGTACCTCGCTCACCAGGTGCATCACATGGCTGTAGCGCTCTACCGCCATGAAGGAGGTCAGCCGAACGGTCCCGAAGGCGGAAACCCGGCCCACATCGTTGCGGCCCAGGTCCACCAGCATCAGGTGCTCGGCCCGCTCCTTGGGGTCGGCCTCCAGCTCGGCCTGGAGGGCCTGGTCCTGCTCCGCCGTGGCGCCGCGGGGCCGGGTGCCGGCGATCGGCCGGACGGTCAGCTCGCCGTCCTCCACCCGCAGGAGCACCTCCGGGGAACTGCCCACCACGTGCAGGTCGTCGCAGTGGAGGAAGTAGAGGTAGGGCGCCGGATTGAGCGCCCGGAGGTAGCGGTAGGTCAGGAACGGCTCCGGCGCCTCGAGGTCAATGCGGCGGGAGAGCACGGTCTGGAACGTGTCGCCCGCGGCGATGTACTCCTGGATCTTCCTGACTCCGGCCTGGTAGGCGCCGGCCGGGCTCGGGGAGGTGCGCGCCGGCATCGGGGGCGGCTCCTCGATGGAGAGCGCCTGGAGGGCGCCGGGCCGGGCCAGGCGGGCCAGCCAGTCGTCAATCCGGGCACAGGCCGCGTGATACCCCGCTTCCAGCGCCGCGGGCGCCATGCCCGGGGTGACCTCGACGTTGGCGATGACCGTGGCCCGGTTGAACAGGTTGTCCATGACCAGCACGGTGTCGGCCACCATGATCACGGCGTCAGGCAGGTCGCGGTCGTCCGGGGGCGGGGCGGGGAGCCGCTCCAGGCTCCGCACCACGTCGTAGCCGATGTAGCCCACCGCCCCGCCGGTGAACCGGGGCAGGCCGGGCAGGCGGACCGGGGGATGCTGCCGCATCGTCGCAGCCATGTGGTCCAGCGGGGCCATGTCGCTCTCCACCGTGGCCCAGCCTGACCCGCTGGTCCAGCGCGACACCTCCCGCCCCCGGTAGCTGTACACCTCGCGGGGATCGGTGGACATGAAGGTGTAGCGGGCCCACCGCTCGCCCCCCTCCAGCGACTCCAGCAGGAAGCCGTAGCGCCCCTGGTGCAGCTTGGCGAAGGCGGACACCGGGGTGTCGCCGTCCAGCACTACCTGCCGGGTGAGCGGCACCATCCCGGGCCGGGCGGAGGCAAGGAACTCGGCGAGGGTCATGGCCGGGCGTGGTCGGGGAAACGGGCTGCCACTAGCGCGGGCCGGCGACCAGGTAGGTGCCTGGTCCCGCCAGGGCGGCGCGGAGGTTGTCCGAGGCGGGGCGCTCGGAGGGGAGCATGGCGAAGCGCTCCCCCTCGATCCGCCGGGCCACCTGCAGCGTCCGCTCGAAGCGCACCGCCGAGCCGTGCTTGCGGATGGCCGCCAGCGGCGGGGTGAAGTGCACCGGGTACTTGAACCGGATCGTCGCCCCCCGCCGCGGGATGGCGCTCAGGCCGAGGTCGAGCCCATAGACCCCCGGGCGGGGCCGGATGGTGGCGGTGACCGACTCGGGAACCTGGGCGCCGCGGAAGGCGGAGTCGGGAAAGAACAGCTCCACGAAGACCGAATTGTCGGGAGGGCCGTGCCGCAGGACGATGACCCGCGGCCGGCCGGCCGCGAAGGTCACGACCGTGTCCTCGGGCGGGATGCCGCTCATCTCCAGGACGTAGAGCTGGGAGAGCGGGCGCTCGCGCGGGAGGCCCTCGCCGTCCGCATCCGTGCCCGCCTGGGACGTAGCCCGGCCGCATGCCATCGCGGCCAGCGCCAGCAGGATCCCCCGGTATCCACCCCTCACGGCTCACCTCTTCCTGCCTGGGCACTTAGCTTACGCCGATGCGGGCACTTTCGGCGCTGGTCCTGTGGCTGACGTTGCTTCCGGCGCCGCTCGCGGCGCAGCGGTGGAATGACGCCGAGGCGCTGGCGCTGGTGAGCCGGGGCATCGCGGCGCGGCAGCGCACCCAGCCCGATTCCACCCTCACCAGTTACCGCACCCGGGCGCACGGCTTCGTCTTCTTCCTGGCCCAGGCCGGCCAGGGGCTGGTCCAGCCGCCGCGGCTGATCAAGGCCGACGAACTGGACGTGGAAGTGTATTGGCAGGCCCCGGCCACCAGCAAGCAGGTGATCCTCGGCTGGCGCGACGGGCGCTGGCTGCCGACCGACATCAGCTACCACCGGGATCATCTCGGCATCGTCACCAACGACTTCGGCGACCGCATCCGGATCGGCGAGGGCGACGAGGTTCGCGATGTGGTCCACCCGCTGGCTCCCGACGGGCCCGCCAGCTACGAGTACCGCCTGGCCGACTCGGTCCGGCTCTCGGGCCGCGACGGCGTGCTCCGGCTGCAGGAGGTGGAGGTCCGCCCCCGCGACCGCCGCCAGCCGCTGGTGGCCGGCACCCTCTCGCTGGATGCGGCCACCGGCACCCTGGTCCGGTTCCGGTTCAGCTTCACGCCCGCGGCCTATCTCGACAATTCGCTCGAGGACATCAGCATCGTCCTGGAGAATGCCCGGCTGGACGACCGCTGGTGGCTGCCCTGGCGGCAGGAGATCGAGATCCGCCGCCGGGTCACCTGGCTCGACTTCCCGCTCCGCTCGATCATCCGGGGGCGCTGGGAGATCGGTGACTACGAGCTGAACGTCGCGGTGCCGCCGGCGGTCCTCCGCGGGCCGGCCATCGCCGGGCTTCGCGCCCCGCGGGACAGCGGCCACCCCTGGCCTGGCCCGCTGGCCGACGCCGTCACCGGCGTGGCCCGGCCGGTGGAGGCCCAGGATATCGAGGCGGTCCGGAGCGAGGCGGCGCGCATCGTGGGCGCGGGGATGCTCACCGGCCTCCGCCCGGAGCGGATCGGGGTGCCCGCCCTGAGCGACCTGGTCCGGGTGAACCGGGTGCAGGGACTCACGCTCGGGCTGGGCGGCGCCTTCGACCTGGGGAGTGGCGCCACCCTGCGTCCGCGGGCGGCGTTCGGCACCAGCGACGAGCGCCTGACCGGGGATCTCCGGCTCGAGGCTACCCCCAGCGGCCTGCATCTCGGGATTAGCGCCGGGCGCGCCGTTCGCGATATCGCCGACCGGCCGCTCATCTCCGGGGTGGTCAACTCCCTCCTCTCACAGGAGGGCGGCCGGGACCACGGCGACTACGTGCTGGTGGACCACATCGGTGTCCGGCTGGGGGCCCGGCTCGGGGGCAACGCCTCGCTCAGTGCCGGCGCGGCCCATGAACGGACCCGCTCGCTGGCGGTGGCGGCCTCACCGGCCGGCGGGCGCTACCGCTCCAATCCGGCGCTTGGCACCGGGAGCATCGAGGTGGCTCGGCTGGGACTCCGGATCGAGCGGGCCAGCCTGGACCGGCGCTCCGACCTCGACCTGGAACTCGCCGCCGAGGCGGGCGCCGGGAGCCGGGACTACCTCAGGGGTGCGGTCCACCTGAGCGCCCTGGCGCCGCTCGGCCCGGGTGGGTTGCGGCTCCGGGTGCAGGCCGGGGCCGGGAGCGCCGAACTGCCCGCGCACCGGAGCTTCGTGATGGGTGGCTGGGGCACGCTGCCAGGCACTCCATTCCGTGCCTGGGGCGGTCGCCGCCTGGTGCTGGGAGCGCTCGAATACCGCTTTCCCGTGCCCTTCCCGGCGATCTCCCTCGGCGCCCTGGCGTCCACCGGCAGCACCATGACCCTGGCACCCTTCGTCGCGGCGGGCTGGGCCGGCGGCGGGGTGGGTGGGGTCCCGTGGCGCCCCAGTGGCCGCATCCGGCCGGTGGCGGGGCTGGCGGCCGAGTGGTTTCACCAGCTCCTCCGGGCCGATCTCGGCATCTCCCTCGAGACCGGGCGGCTGGGCCTGATGGTGGATGCCGGGCGGGCCTGGTGGGAGGTCTTGTAAGAGGCTTCCGCCCGTTCCCCAAGCCACCGGCACAGGCTACCTTCAAGTACTTCCCTCTCATGGTCTTGCATGCAGTTCACGGATGAGTGGCTGGTCCCCACAATCGAGAAGATCCTGCCGTCCGAGTCGATTGACGCGCTTCGGGCCGAGCCAGGCAAGGAGCCGGTGTCGCTGTGGGCGACAGTGGTGCAGCGCAAGCTCGTCACCGACGACGAGGTGCTGCGCGCCGCCGCCGCGCGGTTCCGGCTGCCGGTGGCCGACCTGAGCCAGCTGGACCGCTCCATCCGCGACGCGGTGCCCGAGCCGCTGGTGCGCCGCTTCGGGATCCTGCCCATCCGCCTGACCGACTCGGTGCTGGAGATCGCCACCGCCAACCCCTTCGACATTGACGCGGAGAAGGACCTCGCCTTCGCCACCGGGCGCGAGGTGCGGACCTTCCTGGCCTCGCCGGCCCGGATCCGGGACAAGATGGACGAGATCTACCGGGGCGGCGGGTCCGACGTGATGAAGGCCCTGCTGGGCGGGATGGACGAGAACCTCGAGGTCAAGCAGCTCAGCGACGAAGAGGAGCTGGCCGACCTCGCCGCCTCGGCCGACGAAGCCAGCCAGCGGCCGGTGGTCCGGCTGGTGGACCTCATGCTGTCCGACGGGATCCTGTCGCGGGCCAGCGACATCCACGTCGAGCCGGGCGAAGCCGGGGTGGCGGTGCGCTACCGGATTGACGGCGTGCTGCGCCAGGTGATGAACATCCCGCGCACCGCCGGCGCACCCCTGATCTCCCGCATCAAGATCATGTCGGGCCTGGACATCGCCGACCGGCTGCGGCCCCAGGACGGCCGGGCCCGGGTGGCGGTGAACGGCTCGCCGGTGGACCTCAGGGTCTCGACCCTGCCCGCCTCGCTGGGCGAGAAGGTGGTCATCCGGATCCTGAACGCCAAGGCGACGGTCCTGACCCTCGAGTCGCTGGGCATGTCGCCCGAGGAGCGGGAGCCGATCCTCTCGCTGCTCAACCAGAAGGAAGGCGTGATCCTGGTGACCGGGCCCACCGGCTCGGGCAAGACCACCACGCTGTACTCGCTGCTCCGGGTGGTCCAGAGCGAGGGCGTGAACATCGTCACGGTGGAGGACCCGGTCGAGTACCGGCTGGGGAAGGGCATCGTGCAGGTGCAGGTCCACGAGAAGGCCGGGCTGACCTTTGCCTCGGCGCTCCGGTCCATCCTGCGCCAGGACCCCGACGTGGTCCTGGTCGGCGAGATCCGCGACCGCGAGACCGCGCAGATCGCGGTGCAGGCCTCCCTCACTGGCCACCTGGTGCTCTCCACCCTGCACACCAACGACGCCCCCAACGCCGTCACCCGGCTGGTGGACATGGGGATCGAGGCCTACAAGCTGGCCTCGGCGCTCCGCGGGGTGGTGGCCCAGCGCCTCATGCGGCGGCTCTGCCCCACCTGCAAGGAGGTCACCGACCAGGAGCTGCCGGAGCGGATCCGGCGCTACATCCCGGCCGGCACCACGATCTACCGCTCGGTCGGCTGCCCCGATTGCTCCATGACCGGGTACCGGGGCCGCTTCAGCGTGGTGGAAGTCCTCACCATGAACATCGAGCTGGAGCGGATCATCGGCGCCGGCGGCACCGCCGAGAAGATCGCCGAGGCGGCCCGCGCCAACGGGATGCGTTCGCTGTTCGAGAGCGGGCTCAAGCACGTGCTCACCGGCGACACCGGCGTGGACGAGCTGCTCCGCGTGGTGGATGTGCCGATGTCGGAGAGCCCCCCCAAGCGCGGTCCCACCAGCGGGCAGGTCCCGGCGATCACCACTCGGCCGAGCGGTCCCGCCGCGCGGCGCACGCCGCCGTCCTCGCCAACCGTACCCCCCGCGGCGGAGCCCCCGCGTTCCACCCTGGCGCCGGTGCCGGACATCGGCGGCGCCTTCGACCTCCTGGAGGAGGGGGAGGAGGAAGCCGTCGCCGACGCGCCGGCGCCCAGGCGGCCGGTGAGCCGCGGCGCCACCGTCCTGCTGGTGGACGACGAGGACACCCTGCGCCGGGTCATGAAGGACCTGCTGGCCCGCGACGGTTATGAGGTCGTCGAGGCCCGCACCGGCGCCGAGGCACTGGACCAGGTGGACCGGCATGCCCCGGACATCGTGGTTCTGGACCTCAATCTTCCCGGCATGGACGGGTACTCCGTCCTGTCGGAGCTGCGGGCCCGGCCAGCCACCGCCCGCATCCCGGTCATCGTCCTCACGGCCAAGGGGGACGAGGACAACGAGGTGCGGGTCTTCGAGCTGGGCGCGGACGACTTCCTGAGCAAGCCGTTCCGGGCCAAGGCGCTCTCCAAGCGGCTCGAGGTCATGCTGGCCAGGAAGAAGGACTGAGGGAGCGGATGAGTCCGCGCATCCCGGCCGAGTCCGCCCCACCGCCCACTCCTCCATCCCCGCCGTTCCCCGACCCCCGGGTGGCTTTGGGGCTGATCAAGGCCCCGGTGCGGGCGCTGGCCGCCTACACCCTCGAAGCGCCGGTCACGGCCCGCAAGCTCAACCAGAACGAGGCCCCGGAGGACCTGCCCGCCGACCTCAAGCAGGAGATCCTCGCCCGGGCGCTCCGTGCGCCCTGGCATCGCTACCCCGCCTTCACTCCCCGTCACCTCGCCGAGCTGATCGCCGCGCGCCACGGCTGGGCGCCCGAGGGGGTGCTGGTGGGCAACGGGTCCAACGAGGTGATCCAGGCGGCGCTGGCGGTGGCGGTGGGGCAGGACGACGTGGTGGTGGCGCCGGACCCGACCTTCTCGCTCTACCGCCTGCTCACCGGGGTGTACGGCGGGCGCTACCAGCCGGTGCCGCTCCGTCCCGACTTCAGCTTCGACGTGGATGCGCTCGTCGCCACGGCCCGCCGGGAGCAGGCCCGGGTGGTGGTGCTCAACTCGCCCAACAACCCCAC
>CAZCVG010000090.1:0-11073 GCA_964501735.1 uncultured Gemmatimonadaceae bacterium
CCACCCGGAGGTCCACCCGGCCGTAGCCCTCGCCGGCGCAGAGGCTCTCCCAGGCCTGCCGGGCCACCGCGACGATCCGCTTCTGCAGCTCGGGGGTCAGGTCGGCGGGGCAGACCGGCACCGAGCCCAGGTCCTCGGGGCTGCCGACGTCCCACTTGGCGGCATAGGTGAGGATGGGCCAGCTGCCCTCGGGCATGTTGTCGAAGCACAGCTCGGCGATGGGAAGAACCTGGTCCCCGATGAAGCCGACGTTGAACTCCCGCCCGGCGACGTACTCCTGCACCAGGACCTCATCCCACTGCTCCACCATCTCCGCCAGGCGCTTCTTGAGAGCCTTCTTGCTGGTGCAGACCGAGCCGGCATCAATGCCCACGCTGGCATCCTCGGCGGCGGGCTTGACGATGACCGGCAACGTCAGCTCGGCGGGGATCTTGTTGCCGTCGCAGACCACGAAGGCGGGGATGGGTGTGCCCGAACGGGAGAGCAGGGTGTTGGCGACGTGCTTGCGGTGGGTGACCGTGACGCCCCAGGGCTTGCAGCCGGTGTAGGGGACCCCGGTCAGTTCCAGGGTGGCCACCACGAAGTCCTCGAACCGGGCGTGGCCGCCGATGCCTTCGCAGAGGTTGAAGACGCAGTCCGACCGGCGCACCCGCTGCAGCCAGGCGAAGTCGTTGGGGGCGCGAACCGGGACCAGCGAGGTCTCGTAGCCCAAGCCCTTGAGCGCCACCTGGACTTCCTTGACGCTCTGCCAGACCGACGCCACGTCCTTGGCGTCCCAGGTGTCCCATCCGCCGTCGTACAGTATGGCAACCTTCACGCAGCCGCCTCCGCGAGCAGGGAGCGCCCGCTGATGCGGCGCCAGGCGATGTCCGCCACGGACCGGATCAGCTCGTCGTATGACATGCCCGCCGCCCGTGCCGCCTTGGGGAAGCAGGAGTTGTCACGGGGATCCGGCAGGATCCCGGGCAGTGGATTGAGCTCGACCACATTGGGCACGCCATCGGCGTCGCACCGGATGTCCACCCGGCACCAGTCCCGGCATTCCAGTGCATGATACGCGCCAAGCGCGGCTGTCCGGATTTGGGACGCCACCCGGGCGGGGACCCGGGCCGGGCATTCGAAGATTTCCAGCGGGTCGGATGGGTCGTCCCAGATCCACTTGGCCTCGTAGCCGTAGATCGGCGGGGCGCCGCTGGGCAGCTCGTCGAACCGCATGCCCACGATGGGCAGGCAGCGGGCCTCCTTGCCGTTCCCCATGATGGCGACGGTGAACTCCGCCCCGGGGAGGTAGGTCTCCACCAGCACCGGCTCCCGGTAGGTGGCCAGCAGGTAGTCCACCTGCTTGACCAGCTCCTTGCGGGTGGTGCAGAGACTCTTGACGCTCACCCCCTTGCCCGACCCCTCGAACGCCGGCTTGGCGAACACCGGGAAGGGCAGGCTGCAGGTGCGGGCGTCGGCCAGGGTCCGGGCCAGGACGAAGGGGGCCGTGGGCACCCCGCGCAGCTGCATGATCTCCTTGGCGCGGCTCTTGTGGAGCGCGAGCGAGAGCGTCAGCGGGTCGGAGGCGCTGTAGGGCACACCCAGGAACTCGCAGATGGCCGGGACGTGCCCCTCGCGGTTGGGGCCGTAGAGCCCCTCGGCGATGTTGAAGACGAAGTCGGGGCGGGCCTTGGCCAGGCGGACCGGGAAGTCGGCGACGGCCTCGAGGCGGATGACGTCTCCCAGGGGATGCAGGGCGCGCTCCACCGCGTCAATGGTGGCGGGCTCATCCCATTCGGCGTAGAGGTCTGGCTGGGGGAGGTCGTAGCGGAGGGCGCGGGAGCCGGAAGGTGGGGAGACGCTGCTGGCCCCGGCGGACTTGGCCGGCGCTTCCGGTCTGAGGTTGAAGGCGAGTCCGATGCGAACTGCCAAACGGTCCCTCGGGGTGCGGGTCACCGCGTGATGACTGCCGGCGGATCCGGTGCTGCGGAGATCCTGTCGCGGTGTGATGCAGGAACCGCACCTAAGTTAAGAAACAGCAAGCAATCGCACAATAGTTTTTCTGAGAGTTTATGCGATGAAATGCTCGGCCCGCACCGGTCATCAGCCGCGCCGCCGATGCGAACCAGCCGGACCCCGCCACCGCCGAGCGCCTCCACCGCCGCGAACGCCCCCGGATGAACTCCTCCCCGCCGGTTTTTCTCCCTGGAGTCGTGCACTTCGCAAGAAAAAACCCCTCCGTGCGCGACGGAGGGGCGTTATCTCAGGGGGCAGGGTGCCTTCACCCGCGTCCCCGCTGCGGGTCCACACCCGCTACGGGCGGATCGAGCCGTCCCGAACAATCAGACCTTGTGGTAACCGACCCGGCCGGCCTCGGTGCCATCCTCCGCCCGGTACACCTCGAAGTCGGCGAAGAAGGCCGGCGCCTGCTGGCCGAGGGCCCGCAGGCAGGCGACCGCCATCCGGCGGATTTCCAGCTCGGCCCCCTCGCCCAGGCGAAGCTCCAGCATGGTGCGCCAGGCGCGGACATTCCCGCTGACGACGATCTTCACCTCGGTGGCATTGGGCAGGACGCTCCGGGCTGCTTCCCGGGCCATTTTCCGCCGGTGGACCCGGTCCTCCACCCAGCCGTACTTCTCCATCAGCCCCTCCACCGCCTGGACGTACGCGGCCTGGGCCCCTTCCACCTGCCGGGTCCAGGCCGCTTCCAGCACGGGATCTCCCAGGATGGCGGGGGGCATGACGAAGGCGGCGTGGGACTCGTCCACGTAGCGCTGGGAGAGCTGGGAATAGCCGAACCCGGCCCGGTGCCGCACCAGTTCGTGGCTGCAGGACCGGCTGATCCCCTCGATCAGGAGCACGTAGACGGCGTGCTCGAACACCGAGCCGTGGCCCTGCCGCAGGATGTTCTCCAGGTACTCGGCGGTGCTCCGGCCCGCCGGGTTCTGCTGGCTCATGTAGCAGATCCGCCCGGCGAACTCCGCCAGCCGTTCCCCGTCCGAGGACTCCCCCTTCCACTGCACCGGGAGGTGGGAGGGCTCCAAGAACTGCGGCCGGGCGATGAGCGTGACGCGGGGGGATCGGAGGATTTCCATGGCGGTCGAATGGGTGGATCGGGAGTTGAGAGCGGGCTACGGGCCATCAGCGGTGGCAAAGATAGCAGGGCAGGCCGCTATCCCGCCGCCACCTCGACCCGGCTCTGCGCGTACCCGCCGGTGCGCTCGATCTCCCGGAGCCTGGCGGCGATATCGGCCGGAATCGGGCTGGCCCCGGGACCGGCCTTGAGGCTGGAGAGCGGTGGGGCGCCGTCGGGGAGCTTGACCCCCGGGTTGAGGATTCCCGGAGGGTCGAAGGCCGCCTTCACCGCGCGGAACAGGGCCACCACCTCCTCCCCGTAGAGCGCCGGGAGCAGGGAAGCACGGAGCCGGCCGTCGCCGTGCTCCCCGCTGACCGTCCCCCCCAGCCGGATCGCGGCGCCGTTGACCGCGTCGTAGAGTGCCCGGAGCCGGTTCTCCCACCCGGTCCGCTCGATGTCGGTGAGGGCGTTGACGTGGAGGTGCCCATCCCCCGCGTGGCCGAAGATCACCACCGCGATCCCGGTCTCCGCCGCCGCGTCGCGGACGGCCCGGACGTACTCGCCCAGGCGGGGCAGCGGCACACAGCCGTCCTCGATGACCTGCATCGAGCGCCGGCCCGCCGGCTGCCGCGCCAGGATGGGACTCGCAGCATGCCGGAGCGCCCAGAGCTGCCGCTCTTCCTGTTCGGTTAGCGCGGTGACCACGTCCAGGGCCAGCTCCCGCACCAGCCGCACGGCATCCCCCGCCACGCCCCGGGCGGCGGCCTCGCTCTCCCGCTCGAACTCCACCAGCAGCAGGGCCTCCGTGGCAGGCGGGACGTCCACGGCGGCCGCCTCCGTGCCTGCCCCCGTTCCCGCAGCCACCAGGTCGAGGAAGGTGCGGTCGAGGAGTTCCAGCGCCGAGGGTTCCAGCGCCCGGATGGCCCGGACCGCGGGCTCCAGATGCTCCAGGCTGCCGAGCGCCACGCGGAGACCCGACCGTGCCCCGGGGATCGGCTGCAGGCGCCACCGCACCGCGGTGATGAAGCCGAGCGTCCCCTCCGAGCCGATGACCAGGTCGAGATCGTCGCCCGACGCCAGCCACTGGTCCAGGGCGTAGCCGGCGGTGTTCTTCCGAACCTTGGGGTAGCGGGCCTCGATAAGGGACGCCGAGTCCCGGAGCGTCCGCCTGAGCGCGTCGCCCACCGGCGACCCGGACTGCCATTCCTCGTCCGGCGGGTCCGAGCCGGGAAGCTGAGGTTCGGTCGCCCCGCGCCGGCCGAGGCGCCAGCATCGGGCCGCCCCGTCCACCAGATCGGCCGCGTTCACCCAGGCCCGCGCCGGTCCGTACCGCACGGTCCGCGCACCGGCGGCATTGGTGGCCACCATGCCGCCGAGGGTGGCCCAGCCGCTGCTGGAAGGATCGGGAGGAAGCCTGAGGCCACTCCGCTGGGCCTCCCGGTTGAGCTCGGCCTGGGTGATGCCCGCCGAGGTAACCGCCTCCCGGCGGGCGGCGTCAATGCGGAGCAGGCGGGGCATCCGCTCACGCAGGTCCACCACCACTCCCTGTCCCACCGGGCTGCCCGGAATTCCGCTGCCTGCTCCCCGGGCGATGAGCGGTGTACCCGTGCGCCCTGCCCAGGCCACGGTCTCCCGCAATTCGGTGATGTTTCGGGGCAGGGCCACGCCGGCGGGGACGATGCGATAGATCCCTGCCCCTTCCGAATACGCGGCCCGGAGGCGGGGGTCGGTGCTGATGACCGCCTGGAGGGCGTCAGGGACGCTGGCCATGGAGGAATTGTAGGGCGGCGCACCTTGACAAGGAATGCCGGGCGGGGAACCCTTCCCGCCATGTCGGACTCTCCGAGGGCGCAGCTGATCCACATTGACGTTGACCGCAGGCTGGGTCACGAATGGGACGAGTGGAACGGCCAGCCGCTCCCCAATGCCGGGAACTTCGACAGCCCACCGGCCCTCTTCTTCCGCTGGGCCGCGCTGACCATCGGGCTGGGCTTGGGCGCCGTCGCCCTGGGGCTGTTCCTGCTGGGCCCGCGGATCGGGCTGCTTCATCCAGCCATCCCCGGCGTGCTCTGGCTTACCCTGGCGGCGGTGTCGGGGGCCACCTGGCTCTGGTTCCTGCTGCTGGTGCTGTCGCATGGCCTCACCCGGCCGCTGCTGCCTGAGGTCCTGGCCGAGCGCGGGCCGCTGCTTCGGCTGATGCGCTGGACGTCGCTGGTGGCCGACCGGTTCGGCCGGCGCGACTGGGTCGAGAACGCGGCGGTGAAGGTCTACGACACCCTGGCGCTGGAGCGGGGCCGCAAGGTGGGGAAGGGGGAGCTGCTGCTGCTTATCCCGCGCTGCCTGTCCAAGACGGCCCTCGACGGCGTGCTTTCCATCGCCGGCCGGTACGAGGTGCCTGTCTTCGTGGCCACCCGGGGCCAGCTGGCGCGCCGAGTGATCCGGGAGCGGCGGCCGCGGGCCGTGGTGGCGGTGGCCTGTGAGCGGGACATGGTGAGCGGGCTCCACGACGTGGCCGGCAAGGTGCCCGTGCTGGGCCTCACCATGACCCTGCCGTCGGGCCCCTGCAAGGATGCCGGCCTCGACCTGGGGAAGCTGGAGGACTGGGTCCGCGCCTACGTCGTGAAGTGATCCACGGGCCGGCCGGCCCGCTATTCCCCTCGCCCGGCCACTCTCCGGTCTTCTCCTCCCTGCCCCATCACCCGCCGCCACCCGGTTCGTAGAGCTTGACCAGCTGCTCCACGATTTCCGCGATGCGCCTGGCCACCGGATGATCGGCCGGCGCCTGGCGGTCGAGGTCGCGGGCGGGGAGGCTGGGGTCGGCCAGCGGCCGGAAGACCGTCTCGACGGTCATGCGGCTGCTGCCAGGCTTGGCGGGATCCACCCAGGCCCGGACCTGGACCACCTCGGCGCCGAGGCGGCGGGCGGCGGTCGGCTGCTTGGTGGCGGCATCGAACCACTGGGACTCGATATACCCGTCGGCCAGCTCCACGCGGCTGAGCGGCAGCGAGTCCGCCCGGAACACGTCGGCCAGCGCCTCGGTGGCCGCGCGGACCGTGAGGTTGATCTCACCCATCGGCGCACCGACCACCGGAGGGAAGGAGGGGCGGGGCGAGTAGGCCCGGCAGCCCAGGGCCAGCGTCAGGCAGAGGAGGCCGGCGGCGGGATATTTCATGATGGTTCCTTGGACCCCAGGTCGGCGGGCACCGGGGGATCGGTGCGATAGTCGTAGAATCCACGCCCTGACTTCCGCCCATGCCAGCCGGCGCTGACCATGCGCCGGAGCAGGGCCGGGGGCGCGTAGCGATCCTCGCCATACTCCTTGCGCATGATCTCGCCGATGCGGGCCAGGGTATCCAGCCCCACCAGGTCCGCCAGGGTGAGCGGCCCCATCGGGTGGCCGGCTCCCAGCCGCATGCCGGTGTCCAGGTCTGGCACCGACGCGACGTCTTCCTCCAGCGCGCGGATCGCGTCCAGCAGGTAAGGGACCAGCAGCCGGTTGACGATGAACCCCGAGCGATCCCGGGCCACCACCGGCTCCTTGCCGAGCCGCCGGGCGAAGGCCAGGGCGCGCTCGAGGGTGGCGGGGCTGGTCTCGGCGCCGCGGACCACCTCGACCAGCGGCATCAGCGGGACCGGGTTGAAGAAGTGGAGCCCCACCATCCGGTCCGGGCGCGCGGTGGCCGCGGCCATGTCGCCGATCGAGAGACTCGAGGTGTTGGACGCGAAGATGGTCCCGGGAGGCACCAGCGCGTCGAGCTCCCGCCACAACCGGTTCTTGAGCTCCAGATCCTCGGGCACCGCCTCGATGATGATCGCGGCGCCGGCGGCGGCGTTCAGGTCGGCGGTGGCTGCGAGCCGCCCGAGGGCCGCGTCCCGCGTGCCGGCGGGAAGCTTGCCCTTCTCCTCCAGCTTTCCGAGTGACGCGGCGATCGCGGCCCGGGCCTTCTCCAGCTGGGCCGGGACGGTGTCGCGGAGGATGGTCCGGTAGCCCGCTGCCGCCGCCACCTGGGCAATCCCGCTCCCCATGAGTCCTGCGCCGAGGACGGCGATGGTCTCAGTCTCTGTCACCTGCACTCCTTGCCGGACCCGTCGGGGGGACGTTGCGGCCGGCCACTACGACCCCAGCACCCGGCGGACCTCCTCGATCACCGAGGCGATGCCGCCGCTCCGGGGCGGGAGCAGGTGCCCCGGCTTCACCGAGCCGCGCTCGAGATGATCCAGCGCCCGCTCCAGCCCGAGCACCGTGCGCTCGGCGGTGGGCCGGTGCTGCCGGGACATCCCCCACACCGCTCCTGCGGCAATTGGCAGGGGCGCCAGCGCGAGGGCGATGAATGGAGTCATGACGCCCAGGATCGCCGACCCGGTCACCCCGATGGAAGTGACCGCCGCCATCCCGATGACGAGGCTGGCCCGGTTGGGCCGGATGTCGGCGCTCATGGCGACGTGACAGAATCCCGGCTCGAGCGCGGTGACAGTGGCGGCCACCAGCCTGGCGCGCGCCAGCATGAAGGGACGGCGGCTGGTGAAGCGGCGCAGAGTGGCCCGGCCGGGACGGAGCGGCTCCCAGGTGATCCGGCCCGCCTGCTGGCGCTGCACCTCCAGCAGCTCCTCGGCCTCCATCCAGCGGAGCAGCTGGACCTCGAGGCCCTCGACCTCGCCCCGGATCACCCGCTGGGCCGACACCACGCCGGGGCCAAGCGCCCGGTCCAGCATCCCGGTGGGTGCGGGGAGGTCGGCCTTGCCCTGCTCCTCCAGCATCGCCTGGCGGAGGTAGCGGTCGGGGATGCCGACTTCCTTGCCGAGGGCGATGACCTCGTCGGGGGAGAGGCCGTCGCCGATGTCGCGCTCACCGGTCTGCAGCTCGGCGGCGCGCTGGATGATGCGCTCGATCGCGGCCCGGTCGATACGGGAAGGGAGGCTGGTCATCGGACAGGAATTCTAACGCCGGGGAAGGGTGGCCGCCGGACCGGCCCTACCGGCGGTCCACCGCCTCGACCACCACCGCCTGGCCCTGCCCGCCGCCGATGCAGGCGGCGGCGAGGCCGAAGCGCTTGCCGCGCTGGCGGAGGGCATGGAGCAGGTGCAGCGTGAGCCGGGCGCCGCTGGCGGCGAGCGGGTGGCCGATGGCGATCGCGCCGCCGTCCACGTTGGTGATCTCCCGGTCCAGGCCGAGTTCCCGCTCGACGGCGAGGTATTGTGCGGCAAAGGCCTCGTTGATCTCGACCAGGTCCATTTCCTCCAGGGTCTTGCGGGCCCGCTCCAGCGCAAGCCGGGAGGCCGGCACCGGGCCGATGCCCATGATGGAGGGGTCCACCCCGGTCACGCCCCAGCCGATGAGCCTTCCCAGCGGCGTGAGGCCCCACCGCTCGACCATGTCGTCGTCGGCCAGGACCACCATGGCGGCCCCGTCGGCGATGCCCGACGCGTTGCCCGCGGTCACCACGCCGTCTTTCCTGAAATAGGGTGCCAGCCGGGCCAGGCCCTCGGCGGTGGAGTCCGGCCGCATGTGCTCGTCGCGGGCCCACGGCTCGGTTTCCCGGGTCTTGCGGTTGGTGACGGGAATGGGAGCGAGCTCGGGCTCGAAGGCTCCCCGCTCCCACGCGGCCCGCGCCCGCTGCTGGCTCATGAGGGCCACTTCGTCCACCTCGGCCCGCCCCAGCTGCCGCTCGGCCGCCAGCTTCTCGGCGGTCTCCGCCATGGACAGCTGGCACCCCGAGTCCCGCAGCGCCTCCCACAGGGTGTCCTCCAGCGGCGGGGCCGGGCCGAGCCGGAATCCCCACCGGGCGCCGCGGACGGCATGCGGTGCCTGACTCATGGACTCGGTCCCCCCCGCCAGCGCCACGCGGGATTCCCCCGTCGATATCTGCCGTGCCGCCTGGATGATGGCCTCGAAGCCCGAGCCGCACAGCCGGTTGACCGTGACCGCCGGGGTCTCGACCCGACAGCCCGCCCGCAGGGCGACGTGCCGGGCGAGGTAGATCGCGTCCGCGCTGGTCTGCAGCACATTGCCGACAATCGTATGGTCAATGAAGACGGGCTCGATGCGGGCCCGCGCAATGGCGCCGGCCGCGGCGAAGACGGCGAGGTCGGTGGCGGTCAGATCCTTGAGGGTGCCGCCGAACGAACCGAACCCGGTTCGGGCGCCGGCGACGATCCAGACTCCCGCGGGGGCGGGCATGGCGGTCTCCCTATATAAGGAAGGGACGGGAAGGCACTGCGGTCAGGGAATATGCGGGGGGCGCAAGCGATGCGACAAGACAGACTGCACTACCCCTCCGCTATGGTGTGGCCGCAGTTGATGCAGTGGCGCCAGCCCAGCTCCAGTTCGGACTGGCACTCCGGGCACCGGGTGAAGGCCTGGTTCTGCCCGCAGTGGGGACAGAACTTCACGGTCCGCCCATCCGGGAGCCGGCCACCGCAGAAGCCGCAGCGCACCCCGGAGTCCCGCCGGCGCGGCGTGGGCTCGGGCTCCGCGGTCATGCGCGGCGGCGGCGGCAGCATCGGAGCGGCTGGCGGCGTGGGTTCCGTGGTAAAAGTCAGGGGCCGGGCCGGCGGGGGCGTGGGCGTGGGGGCCGCCGGCCGGATGGTGGGCAAGTCGAGGGGCTCATCGTCCGCCGGCGCGAGGTCCTCCTCCGGCGGGGCGAACGCCTCCTCCGGCCCCGGTCCCAGGGCGTGGGCCAGCGGCTCGGTACCGAGCACCAGTTCCGCCTTGGCGTGATCCTTCAGGACCGACAGGTCGGGGTTGGGGCTGGCCAGCTGGTCCTGGAACACCTGGGTCACGTCGTCCGACTGCATGCGCACGAATCCGCCCTCCCCGGCGCACAGCCGGAGGACGAGCGTGTCGTAATCTTCCGCCGAATCCACGTTGAGGGCCCGCCGGGTGGTGCGGTAGGGGATGACCGAGCCGAGCATGTCCCCCAGCGCGAGCGGCCGATGGAGGCGGGCCGGGTCAATCGCGATTAGGTTATCCACCAACCGGCGGAACAGCCGTTCGAGGTCGGTCATCTGACAGGGCAGAGTAGAGCAGGCCCCACAGGGTGTCAAGCAAGGCGCCCCTCATCCCTCGCGTTCCGGAGTGCCCATGCGTCCATACTGCGGTCTTGTCGCGCTTGCCCTTGCCGCCGCGCCCGCGCTGGCGGCCCAGGGCAACTGTTACCCCGACACCGATTCCCGGGAAGCCGACCTGTTCGCCCACTTCTCGGTGCCGCTGGCCTTCAGCCCGGCGCAGGCGCCCTGGACCTACCGCCCGGGCTCGGTGCAGCTCGGGCTCGAGGGCACGCTGCTGCCGGATGCCAGCGAGCGAATCGCCACGCCGACAACCTGCCGGCCGGGGAAGGAGGCGGAAAACGTCAACATCCTCCCCGCGTTTCCGCGGCCGAGGGTGGCCTACTCGCTGATGCACGGGGTGCTGCTCGAGGCCAGCTGGACGCCGCCGGTCCGGATCAGCGGCGTCAAGCCGAACCTGTGGAGCTTCGCGCTCTCCCGCGCGGTCCCGTTCAACCAGCAGGGGGCGCTGCTCACCGGCCGCATCCACGCCACCATCGGCAGCATCCGGGCGCCGTTCACCTGTCCCGACGAGGCGCTGGAGGACCCGGTGAGCGAGTGCTTCCAGGGCACCCGGTCCAACGACCGCTACTCGCCCAACATCTTCGGGGTGGAGCTGGGGCTGGGCTTCCCGATGGCGCGGGGCCGGTTCCGGCCCTACTTCGGCGCCGGCTACAACATCCTGCATCCCCGCTTCCAGGTGCACTTCCGCAATGCGGTGGGGGACCTCGACAAGCGGAAGGTCGAGGTGAACCTGAGCCGGGTGGCCCTGTTCGGGGGCGCCACCTTCGCGCCGTCGGAGGACCTGCTGATTTCGGGGGAGGCCTACAGCACGCCCTCGGACCTGGTCACGGCGCGGGCGCGGGTGACGCTGGTGCTGGGCGGACTGCGCCGGTAGGTCGGGTTGCCGGCCTGGCGGCGGGCTAGTCGGCGGCGCCCGCCAGGGCAAACCGCTCGCCCGCCGCGAGCCGCGC
>CAZCVG010000091.1:0-10701 GCA_964501735.1 uncultured Gemmatimonadaceae bacterium
GTCATCGGCGCCGAGCGGTTCCTCGCCGAGATCAAGACCACCGCCAGCCTGCAGCACCCGCACATCCTGCCCCTCTTCGACAGCGGCGCCGCCGACAGCTTCCTCTTCTACGTGATGCCCTACGTCGAGGGCGAATCGCTCCGCGACCGGCTGGTCCGGGAGAAGCAGCTTCCCATCGGCGACGCGGTGCGGATCGCCACCGAGGTGGCCGGCGCCCTCGACTACGCCCACCGCCACGGCATCATCCACCGCGACATCAAGCCGGAGAACATCCTGCTGCACGACGGCCGGGCCCAGGTGGCCGACTTCGGCATCGCCCTCGCCGCCAGCAAGGCCGGCGGCACCCGGATGACCGAGACCGGCATGTCGCTCGGCACGCCCCACTACATGTCACCGGAACAGGCGATGGGTGAACGGGAGATCACCGCCCGGAGCGACGTGTACGCCCTCGGCTGTGTCCTGTACGAGATGCTGGTGGGCGAACCGCCCTTCACCGGCCCCACCGCCCAGGCCATCGTGGCCAAGGTGGTCACCGAGGAGCCCCGGCCGCTCCTTCCCAAGCGGCACACCATTCCCGCCCACGTGGAGGAGGCGGTCCTCACCGCCCTCGAGAAGACCGCCGCCGACCGGTTCGGGAGCGCCGCCGATTTCGCCGCGGCGCTGGCCGGGCAGGGCGCCGTGGCGGGAGTCACCCGGGCCAGAACCGCCGGCCGGCCGGCGGCCGCCGGTGGGGGCGTGCCCACCCGCTGGTTCCTCGCCGCCGTCGCGGCGGCGGCGGTCCTGCTGGTGGCGGCGCTGGCAGGCTGGTGGCGCACCCGGGCGGCCCCCGCCACGACCCGGCAGCGGGTCGTGCTGTGGCAGCACGCGCTCCCCTCGTTCATCTCCCCCGGTGTCGAGCGCCACGCGACCCAGGCCGCCATCGCCCCGGACGGATCCAGCATCGTCTTCACCGACTCCGCCGCGGAGGGCGGCTCGCGGCTCATGCGGAAGCTGCGCGCCGATGCGGAGGCGGTGCCCCTCGCCGGGACGGAGGGCGCCATCAGCCCGTTCTTCTCCCCGGACGGGAAGTGGGTCGGCTACGCTACCACCGACGGGCGCCTCCGCAAGGTGCCGGTCACCGGGGGCGGCTCGGTCACGCTCACCGAGACGGCCCACAACGTCTACACCGTGGCCGCCTGGCAGGATGACGGCCACATCGTCTTCATGGACCGGGGCCTCGACCTGCGGCGCGTGCCGGCCGAGGGCGGGCCCGCCGAGGTGATCCGGGGCGCGGACCCGAACCGGCGCATGAATCTCTCCACGATCGCGCCGCTCCCCGGCAGCCGGGGCGTGCTCTATACCGCCTGTCCCGGCAACTGCGGCATCGAGTCGAGTGTGTACGTGTATGACTTCGCCGCCGACAGCGCCCGGGTGCTGGTGGACAACGCCGCGGGAGCCTGGTACAGCCCGACCGGCCACCTGCTCTACACCGACCGAGCCGGCGGTCTCTACGCCGCCGGCTTCGACCCCAGGCGGATGGTCCTGACCTCGGGCGCGGTCCCGGTCATCGAAGGCGTCGAGCCGACCAGTTTCGCTCTCTCGGCCTCGGGCACCATCCTGTATTCAGTGGGTGTCGGTGGCGGCGCTACCTCGGAGCTGGTCTGGGTCTCCCGCGACGGCCGGGCCGAGCCGGTGGACCAGGGCTGGAAGGGCCGGTTCGAGTATCCGGCCCTCTCGCCGGACGGCCGGGCCATCGCCGTGAGCGTGCAGGAGGGCGCCACCCATCTCTGGATCCGCCGCTCCGACGGCACCCGGCAGCGCCTCACCCAGGAAGGCTCGGTGAACTGGCGGCCGGTCTGGACTCCCGACGGCCAGTCCATCGCCTACCTCTCCAACGCCACCGGGAACCGGGGGAAGGACGAGATGGACGTCTACCTGGTCCGGGCCGACGGAGGTGCCCCGCCCCAGCGGCTCCTCACCCATACCTTCGGGCTGTGGGAGGCCGAGTTCTCCCGCGACGGACAGTGGCTGGTCGTCCGCTCCGATGAGACCGGGGGGAACGGCAACGTCCGCGCCCGGCGCCTGCACGGTGATACGGCCCTGGTGCCGCTGCTGGTGGACCAGAGCATCACCACCATGGTGGCGCTGTCCCCCGACGGCCGGTGGCTGGCCTACGCCTCGGATGAGTCGGGCCGCCGCGAGATCTACGTCGCCTCGTTCCCGGACATGAGCACCAAGCGGCTGGTCTCGCGGGATGGCGGGCTCGAGCCGCGGTGGTCGCGGAGCGGGCGCGAGCTCTTCTACAAGAGCCAGGGCCGGCTCATCGCGCTGCCGGTGGCGCCCGGCGCGGTCTTCTCGCCCGGTATTCCCCAGCCGCTCTTTTCCCTGACCGGGTATGTCGGCGCCCGCAACCGCCAGCAGTACGACGTGGCTCCGGATGACCGCCGGTTCCTGATGATCCGGGCCATCGGCGGGCGGAGTGAGGCGGTGTACGTGGAGAACTGGTTCGCCGAACTCAAGGCCAAGGCCGGGCGCTGAGGCCCTGGCGGCGCCGCGGCTGCACCTGTCACGCATGGAGGAATTCCCTGATGTGCCGCAACATCCGGACACTTCACCACTTCGAGCCGCCGGTCACGGATGACGAGATCCGGGCGGCGTCGCTGCAGTTTGTCCGCAAGGTGAGCGGGTTCACCAAACCCTCGGCGGCCAACCAGGCGCCGTTCGACCACGCCGTGACCGAGGTCGCCGCCACGGTGCGGCGGCTGATGGACACCCTGGTCTCCAACGCCCCGCCCAGGAACCGGGAAGCCGAGGCGGCCAAGGCGCGGGCGCGGGCGGCCAAGCGGTTCGGCGCCGCCGGCGCCTGATGCCTCACACGGCAAGGATGCATCGTCCCAACCGGCCGCCCGCGGAGGATCCATGCTGACCGGAAGGTCCACCGTTCCCGAACTCACCGCGACCGAGCTCGCGCTCCGTCTCGAGCGCGGCGACCCGCTCCAGATCGTTGACGTCCGGGCCCCGGCGCGCGTCGCCACCGGCCGGATTGATCTTGTCCCGCCCGGGCGGTTCCACAACATCGTCGGCTCCGACCTCCTCGGACGAGCCCGGCTCGCGGACACCACGCTCGACCCGGCCCTGCCGGCGGTGGTGGTCTGCGCCCGGGGCAACGACAGCCGCAAGGGCGCCCGGCACCTGATCGCGCTCGGCCTGGAGGCCCGGTCGCTGGCCGGGGGAATGAGCGGGTGGATGGACCTGGTGCTGCCCCGGGAACTGCCGGCGCCGGCCCCGCTCGACCGGCTGCTCCAGTTCGACCGCCTGGCCAAGGGCGCCCTCGGCTACCTGCTGGTGAGCGGCGCCGAGGCCCTGGTGGTGGACCCGCCCCGCGTGACCGACGCGTACCTGGCCGCCGCCCGCGACGCCGGCGCCCGGATCGCCGGCATCGCCGACACCCACGTGCACGCCGACTACATCAGCGGCGGGCCGGCGCTGGCCAGGGAGCTGGGCGTGCCCTACTACCTCCATCCCGCGGACGCGGTCTACCCCTACGACGGCCGCCGGGGCTCTGTCAGCTTCACCCCGCTGAGGGACGGCGACACCATCACCGCCGGCCGGTGCCGTCTGCGAGCCATTCACACGCCGGGCCACACCGAAGGGAGCCTCTCCTTCCTGGTTGGGGAGGAGGCGGCGCTGACCGGGGATTTCCTCTTCGTCGAGTCACTCGGCCGCCCCGACCTCGCCGGCCGGGCCGAAGAGTGGACCGGGATGCTCTGGCAGAGCCTGGAGCGCACCCGGCGGGAATGGCCCGATGACATGATGATCTACCCGGCGCACTATGCCTCCGAGACGGAGCGGCGGGTCGGACGGGGCATCGGGGACCGCCTGGGCCACCTCCGCACCGCCAACCCCGCCATGGCCGAGCGCGACGAATCGGCCTTTCGGGCGCTGGTGCTGTCCCGGCAGGCGGCGTCGCCCGAGCAATACCGCACCATCAAGGCGGTCAACATCGGGCTCATGGACGTGGACGAAGGGGAAGCCCAGGTCCTCGACGTCGGCCGCAACGAATGCGCCCTCGGTGGCCGCTGACGGCCGCGCCCCGCGCCGCCGGCCCGGGGCCCACAGCCTTTCCAGGATTTTCCAGGTGAAGCCGATGCGTCTCGCGCTGCTCGCCGCGCTCTCCCTGCCGGGCCTGCTTCAGGCCCAAGCCCGCCTTGTCCCTCCCGGCCCCCGCGTGGCGGTCACTTTCCCCGCCGAGCGGAGCGTGATCCCCCTGGACGGCCGGCTGCTGGTGATGTTCTCCACCGACAGCAGCGATGAGCCGCGGTTCCAGATCTCGGATCTGTACGAAACCCAGCTCATCGTGGGAGTGGATGCCGAGGGCTGGCAGCCCGGCCGGGCCCTGTGGGTGGATGCGCGGGCTCTCGGCTACCCGGTGCGGGACCTCTCGGAGATCCCCGCCGGGCGGTACCGGGTCCAGGCCCTCCTCAACCGCTACCAGACCTTCCGCCGGAGCGACGGACACGTCGTCAAGCTGCCGCCCGACCGCGGGGAGGGGCAGCAGTGGAACCGGAAGCCCGGCAACCTCTACAGCACCCCGGTCTGGATCAGCTGGAATCCCCGGCGGGCCGACGTGTTCCGCCTGCGGCTCGACCAGCAGATCCCGCCCATCGAGCCGCCCGCAGACACCAGGTATGTCAGGCACGAGCGCATCCAGTCCCGGCTGCTGTCCGAATTCTGGGGCACCCCGGTCTTCCTGGGCGCCCATGTGCTCCTGCCCGAGGGATTCGATGAGCACCCCGAGGCCCGCTATCCCCTGGTGATTGATCACGGCCACTTCCCCCATGACCTCTCCGGCTGGCGGGAGACCCCGCCGGACCCGGACCTGGCGCCGGACTACAGCGCCCGGTTCAAGCTGCACGGCTACAACCGGATCCAGCAGCAGGCGGGGTACCAGTTCTACCGCGACTGGACCGGTCCCGGGTTTCCGCGGGTGCTGCTGGTCGAGATCCAGCATCCCACCCCGTACTACGATGACTCGTACGCCGTGAACTCCGCCAACAACGGCCCCTACGGCGACGCCATCATGCGGGAGCTGATCCCCCACATCGAGCAGAAGTACCGCGGTATCGGCGCGGGGTGGGCCCGGTTCGCCTACGGGGGCAGTACGGGAGGCTGGGAGGCAATGGCCGCCCAGCTGTTCTATCCCGACGACTTCAACGGCGTCTGGGCCGCCTGTCCCGATCCCATTGATTTCCGGCAGTTCACCAACGTCAACATCTACAGCGACACCAATGCCTACTGGCTCCCCAGCCAGTGGAAGCGGGTACCCCGGCCCGGGCACCGCGATTACCTCGGGAATGTCCACGTGACGATCGAGCAGATGAACCGCCTGGAGCTGGTGCTCGGCACCCGCGGCCGAAGCGGCGGTCAGTGGGACATCTGGCAGGCGGTGTACAGCCCGGTGGGCGCGGACGGATATCCGCAGCCGATCTGGGACAAGCTCACCGGCCGGATTGACCCGGCCGTCGCCGCCCACTGGCGCGAGCATTACGACCTGGGGCACGTCCTCCGCCGCGACTGGGCCACCCTGGGGCCCAAGGTCCGCGGCCGGCTGCACATCTACGTCGGGGAGGCGGACAACTACTACCTCAACAACGCGGTCTACCTGGTCGAGGAGACGCTCGCCGCCCTCACCGACCCCCCTGCCGACGCCCAGGTGGACTACGAACCCCGGGCCGAGCACTGCTGGAACGGCGACCACACCCGGCCTAACGCGCTGTCCCGCCTGCGCTACCCGCAGATGTTCATCCCCCGGATCATGGACCAGATCCGCCGCGCCCACCCGGCCGGAGCGGACACCTTGAGCTGGCGGTATTGACGCCAGCCCGGCCACTGGCCGAGGCCGGGGTTTGCTGTACTTTGGTGGGACACCACGGTGGCCGGAGCGACCCCGGCCCGCTCCCCTGTCGTCACGAGGGTACCATGACCCGCCCTGGAATGTCGTCGCTGGTCCTGCTGATGGCCGCCGCCCTCACGGGGTGCGGCGGCGGTGCCGAGCCTGCTATCCCCGACGCCGAGGTGTCCATCGTGCCCGGCGCGGTGGCCCAGGGCAGCGCCGGGTTCACCCCCAATCCGCTGGTGCGCAACCTGGCCGACGGGGCTCGCGTCATCTGGCGCAATGACGACTGGTACGTCAATCCCGCCGGCGGGATCACCGGCGGGACGCCGCACCACCTCATCTCGGACGATGGGCTCTTCGAGTCCGGCAGCGTGGCGCCGCGGAAATCGTTCAGCTTTGTCTTTCCCGGCCCGGGCACCTATCGCTACCGCTGCCTGAATCACCCCACCATGATCGGCAGCGTCACGATCGAGCCGTGACACCTCCCGGGAGGCTGCGGTCGGGCTCTCCCGGTCCCGCCCAGGCCGCCCCAACCGGGGGGCGACGTCGGCCTGAGGGCGCATGATCGCGCTTGAACCGATCGCGCCCCGGCACGCCGACCGGCTCCAGCCGCTGCTGGAGGACCCGGCCATCGCCGCCACCACCCCCTTTCCGCACCCCTACCCCGCCGGGGGCGCACTGGCGTACATCCAGGAGGCCATGGCGCTGGTCAAGGCCGGCGTCCGGCACGTCTTCGCCGTGTGCGACCCGGCCGGCGAGCCGATCGGCGTGACCCTCCTCAAGGACGTGGACCACCAGCTCGGCGAGGCCGAGCTGGGTTACTGGATCGGCCGCCCCTTTTGGGGCGCGGGCCATGCCACCGCCGCGGCCCGGGCCACGATCACCCTGGCGTTCGGGACCCTCGGGCTCCGGACACTCCGGGCTGTCTGTCTGGAAGACAACCCCGCCTCGCTGCGGGTGCTGGCCAAGCTGGGATTCATCGCCACGGGGCGGGTGCTGTGGGAACTGCCCAAGTGGCCGGCGCCCCGGACCAGTGTGGTCCTGCAGCTCTCGCGTGCGCAGTGGCTGGCCCCTGCCGCTTCGGCCCCCGATCGGCTTGCTTGATGGACCGGTGCCCTCGGTTCCCTTCCTCCCCTGACGCCTGACCCCCATGGTTCCTCGCCAGCCCTGGTTCGAGCGCCAATTCACCTTTGACCTCCCCGTCTCCGCGGCCCCCGGCCTGATCGAGCGGCTGCGCGGGACGCCGGCCCGCCTGGAGAGCCGGGTGGCCAGCCTCCCCCCGGCCCAGCTCACCCGGCGGCACGGCGAGCAGTGGTCCATCCAGGAGAACGTGGGCCACCTCGGCGACCTCGAACCACTCTGGCTGGCGCGGGTGGATGACCTGGCCGTGGGCCGGGCGACGTTGCAGCCGGCCGACATCGAGAACCGGCGCACCCACGAGGCCGGACACAACGACCGGCCGCTCGCCACCCTGCTGACCGGCTTCGCCGGGGCCCGCGCCGAGCTGGTCCGCCAGCTCGAGGCCGCCGACGCGGCGGACTGGGCCCGCTCGGCACTCCATCCCAGGCTCAAGACGCCCATGCGGCTCCTCGACCTGGCGTTCTTCGTCGCGGAACACGATGATCACCACCTGGCCACCATCACCATGCTGCTCCGGTATGGATCCTGAGCCGCATGGGTGAACTCGCGCAGTTCGCGCTGATCACGTTCACGTCGGTCCTGTTCATCGTGGACCCGATCGCGGCCGTGCCGGCATACCTGGTCGTCACCCAGAACGAGACCGCCGAGGAGCGGCGCCGCACCGCCCGCCGGGCCTGCGTGGCCATGGCCGCCCTGCTGATCCTCTTCGCCGCCGCCGGCCGGTTCATCTTCCAGGCCTTCGGCATCACCCTGCCCGCGTTCCGGATCGCCGGCGGCCTCATCCTCTGGCTGGTGGCGTTCGACATGCTGCGGGCCCAGCGCAACACCCAGGAGAGCCAGGAGGAACTCACCGAGGGCCAGGCCAAGGAGGACGTGGCGCTCACCCCGCTGGCCATCCCCATCCTGGCCGGTCCCGGGGCGATTTCCACCGCCATGGTGCTGGCGGGCGAGGCCCCGAGCGTCCGTCACGGCGCCATCGTCTATGGCGCCATCCTGCTCACCGCCCTGGTCTCCTACATCACCCTCCTCGTGGGCCAGCGCCTGCTCACCATCCTGGGACAGACCGGCATCAAGGTCATGACCCGGATCATGGGGCTCCTCCTCGCCGCGGTAGCCACCCAGTTCATCCTGACCGGGCTCCAGGACAGCTGGCGGGGCTGAGTCCCCGCCAATCCGGTTCCGCCCCACCGCCGTACTCGGGGAAAGTCCCTCCCACCCTCCCAGGAGCCGTAAAATGAGCGCCCCCGCAGTCGCCGCCCCGTCCAGCCCGGTGGATGTGGATGGCGCGTTCCTGCCCGTCGGCCACATGCGCCAGATCTCGCGGGTTACCCACCTCGATGGCGCCGAGATCGTGGCCCAGCTCGACCTCGGCGCGCACTGGGTCTTCCCGGAGCACTTTCCCGGCGATCCGATCTTCCCGGGAAGCCTCCTGATTGAGTCCGCCGGCCAGCTGGTGGCGCTCTGGGCATGGGCCGCCGGGCAGCGGGGGCGCCCGCGCCTGGTGCGAACCGGCGCCGAATTCCACCGGCCGGTCACCCCGGTGGCGCCGGCCATTACGCTCCGGGCCAGTGTGCGGAGGAAGCGCCACCTGAACTTCGCCAGCGTCGAGATCCGCGCCCTGGGTGAGCACGTGGCCACCGTTGATGTGGTGCTCGCCGTCCTCGGGGAGTAGCCTCACCGCCCAGCCGGAGCCTTCCCGAGGTTTCGGTCACCCGCCGCACGGCCTATGTTAGATCATGGGCAAGCTCATCGGGCTGGTAGGCGCAACCGTCGGCAGCGCGCTGGGCTGGTGGACGGGCGCGCGGGTAGGGGTGATGACCGGGTTCTTCTGCAGCGTGATCGCTGGCGGCGCGGGGCTCTACTTCGCCCGGCGCTGGGCCCAGGACTACCTGCCGTGAGGATGGTGCCATGAAGGTCAGCGTGTTCAACGCCGCCGGCCAGCTCGTCGGCCCGGTGGATAGCAGCCGGGTCGTGAAGACCGACGACGAATGGCGCCGGCACCTTACCGCCGAGCAGTACCAGATTGCCCGCGGCAAGGGCACCGAACGGCCATTCTGCGGCACCCTGCTCGACAACAAGCGGGAGGGCGTCTACAGCTGCGTCTGCTGCGGACTGCCGCTCTTCGCCTCCTCGGCCAAGTTCGACTCGGGCACCGGCTGGCCCAGCTTCTTCCAGCCGGTGGCCGGCTCCAACGTGGCCACCGAGGTAGACCGAAGCCACGGGATGACCCGCACCGAGATCCTCTGCGCCCGGTGCGACGGGCACCTGGGCCACGTGTTCGACGACGGACCGCGCCCCACCCGGCTCCGCTTCTGCGTCAACGGCGCCTCACTGGTGTTCACCGCCCAGGACCAGCTCGCCACGCTCGCCGACCCGTCCGCGGCGGGCGCCGGTCCCTCCTCCCCCACTCCACCCGGAAAGGTCGGCCAGTCATGAGCCCCACCGACCGCCTGCGCCCGCATCCTGAGGATCGCCTGGCCTCCGCCGTGCAGGTGGTGTCCCTGGCACAAACCGCCGCCGACCTGCGCGCCGAGCCGCACCCGGCGGTGGCGGGACATCGCCAGATCGCGATCTTCCGCCACGGGCCGGTGACGATCCTGCAGTTCGTCTTCGAGAAGGACGGGCTCCTGAAGGAGCATCAGGCGGACGGCGTGGTCACCATCCACGCCCTCGCAGGCCGGCTCCTGGTGATCGCCGACGAGGAGCCCCACGAACTCGGCCCGGGCGAACTGGTGGCGCTCGACCCCGCCGTGCCCCATTCGGTGCGGGCGCTCGCCCCCAGCGAGATGCTGCTGACCGTGCACCGGATTCCCGCCGACGAGAGCGAGAGCTAGCTCCAGGCGGTGACCAGGTAGCCTTCCGGGATTCGCGCGCCCGCGTTCGAGGAGTCCGCCGGGGTTGCCGCTTGAGAATCCCGCGAGGGAAGCTGAGCGAATACGGCGAACCGCAGCGCCACGTCGCCGCCGGTTCGCCGGGATCCTGACCAGGCCGGGCCCCGAACTGCCCATGGGAGCCCGGCTTCTTCATCTCCCAAGCATCCGTCTGTTCGTTACAATCCGCAACGTATCTCGGTGACACGGTCTCGATGGCCGGGGGTGTTGACGACCCCATGGTATCACCCTATTATCCGGATAACAGGATGGATACGCAGATCGTTACGCGCCTGGCCGCCCTGGCCGATGCCACCCGGAACCGGCTCCTGCTGGTCCTGGAGGAGCAGGAGCTTACTGTCACGGAACTCTGTGCGGTGCTCCGCCTGCCCCAGTCCACGGTCAGCCGGCACCTGAAGGTGCTGGCGGACGACGGCTGGGTGGTCTCCCGCGCCGACGGCGCCAGCCGGCTGTATCGCCTCCCCACCGCCGACCTCGACCCCGGCGCGCGGCGGCTGTGGCAGGTCGTCCGGGACGAGGCGGGAGAGAGTCCGGGTGCGCTGCGGGATGCGGAGCGCCTGCGGAGCGTGCTGGCGGAACGCCGGGCCAAGTCCGAGGCGTTCTTCGACTCGGCCGCCGGCCAGTGGGACCGGATGCGCGGCGAGCTGTTCGGGGGCCGGAGTGAACTGCTGCCGCTGCTGGGGCTCCTCGACGGCGGCTGGACCGTGGCCGACCTCGGTGCCGGGACGGGGCAGCTGACGCATGCCATCGCCCCGTTCGTGGCCCGGGTCATCGCCGTGGATGCCTCGCCGGCCA
>CAZCVG010000092.1:0-10616 GCA_964501735.1 uncultured Gemmatimonadaceae bacterium
CCGCACCTCGGCGCCAGCACCGAGGAGGCCCAGCTCAACGTGGCGGTGGAGATCGCCGAGGCGGTGCGGGCGGCGCTCCTGGACGGAGACTTCTCCGGCGCGGTCAACGCCCCGCTGGTGGGCGGCGACCGGCTGCAGCGGCTCCGGCCGCTGCTCGACCTCGCCACCCGGCTCGGCCGCCTCGGCGCCGCCCTGGCCGGGCCGGCGGTGACCGACGCGGAGATCCGCTTCACCGGCGCCGGCGACGACCTGCTTCGGCCGCTGGCCGCCGGCCTGATGATCGGCGTGCTGGAGCGGGCGGTGGGGGCCCAGGCGGTGAACGTCGTCAACGCCCTGCACCTGGCCAAGCAGCGCGGCGTGAAGGTGGAGCGCACCCGGGTGGACGGCGCCAGCGGCGAGGCCGACCTCATCGAGGTGGTCATCCGCTCCGCCAGCGGCGCGGTGCGGGTGGCGGGGACCCTGCTGGCCGAGGGCCACCCGCGCATCATCCGGATCAACGACTTCCGGGTGGACGTGGCGCCCCGCGGGGTCCTGCTGGTGCTCCAGAATCGCGACGTCCCCGGCGTCATCGGCCGGGTCGGCACCTTCCTCGGCGATGCCGGGATCAACATCGCCGCCTATCACCAGGCCCGGATCACCGCCGGCGGCGACGCCCTCGCCGTGATCGGCATTGATGCCGAGCTGGAGCCTGACACCATTGCCGCCCTGTCCCGCCTGGCGGAGATCCGCTCGGTGGCGCAGGTGAGCTGCGACTGAGCCTTCCCCTTCACCCGTGAGCCCGCTGCCATGCTGATCCTCTCGTTGCTCCTCGCCTTCCAGCAGCCCGCCCAGCAGGCGGAACCGGCGCCGCCGTCGCCCATCGCGAAGGTGGTCATCTCCCCGGCGCTCCGCAGCCTGGCCCAGGGGGACACGGCGCGGCTCTCGGCCCAGGCGCTCGACAGCGCGGGTCAGCCGGTGCCCGGGGCCACGGTGCGGTTCTTCGTGGCCGGCAACACCCGGTTCGAGGGGCGGGTGGACTCCACCGGCCTGGTCTACGCCGGCTCCCCCGGCACCCTTGGCGTGACGGCGATGGCCAGCGTGCCCGGCACCCGGCCAGTGGTGGGCCGGCTGGTGCTGCAGGTGACCCCGGGAGCACCGGCCCGGATAACAGTCCGGCCGGCCCAGCTCCGGCTGCTCCCGGGCCAGAGCCTCCTGCTCGAGGCCGAGGCCCTGGCCGCCAGCGGCGACCGGGCGGCCACCGAGCTCCGCTGGCGGAGTTCCGCGTCCCGGATTTCCAGCGTGAGCAGCGAAGGAGTGGTGACGGCCCATGCGGCGGGGAAGGCCACGGTGTCGGTCACGGCGGGCGGCTCGGAACAGCGGGTGCCGGTCGAGGTGCTGGCCACGCCGGTAGCCACCCTCGAACTCACCCCCGCCACCACCCACGCCCGCCAGGGCGACGTGGTACGACTCAAGCTCACCGTCCGGGACCGGGCCGGGCGCCCCATCGAAGGCCTCACCCCGGCGTGGAGCTTCTCGCCGGGGCAGGGCGTGATTGACCACGACGGCACGTTCGTGGGCTACGAGGCCGGCCGCTACGTGGTCACCGCCACGGTGGGCAACCGCTCGGCCACCGCGGCAGTCACCCTCGAGTGGCGCGACGTGCGCCGGCCGGCGCAGGTGGTGGGCCGGCTGCCCCGGACCCTGTTCTCCACCGAGGAGGTATGGATCCACCCCGACGGGCGGCACGCCTATCTCGGCACCGGGGGCGGTGGCGACCGGATGTACGCCATTGATATCAGCGACCCAGCCAACCCGGTGGTCACCGACTCGCTGGTGGCCAACACCCGGCGGGTCAACGACATCATGACCACGCCCGACGGCAAGTACCTGGTCCACACCCGCGAGGGCGCCGCCGACCGGAAGAACGGCATCGTGATCGCCTCGCTGGAGGACCCGGCCCATCCCAGGGTCATCGCCGAGTTCACCGACGGCGTCACCGGCGGGGTGCACTCCACTTTCATTTATCAGCAGCCCAAGTACGGCACCCACATCTACCTGACCAACGACGGCACCGGGTATATGCACGTGCTGGACATCAACGACCCGGCCCACCCGAAGGAGGTCGCCCGCTGGACCACCCGCCCGGACCAGATGGGCAACTCGCTCCACGACATTGACGTTCAGGACGGGCTGGCATACCTGAGCTACTGGAACGAGGGGCTGGCGATCGTGGACGTGGGCAACGGGATCAAGGGCGGCAGCCCGTCGTCACCTCAACTGGTTTCTCAATTCAAGTATGACTTGAACGCGCTCTACCGGGACGTCGAGGCCACCGCCGGGCCGGGCTTCATCCGCGGGACCCACACCGCCTGGCGCCACCGCCAGTACGTGTTCATCGCCGACGAGGTCTTCCCGGGCGCGCCGGTGAAGGGCGCCAAGGATGCCTCCGCCTTCCGTGCCTACGGCCGGCTGCAGGTGGTGGACGTGAGCGACCTCGAGGCGCCCCGGGTGGTGGCCTGGTACGAGCCGGAGTACGGCGGGGTGCACAACGTCTGGGTGGCGGGGGATACCCTCTACATGGGCGCCTACAACGCCGGCTTCCGGGCCTTCGATATCTCGGGTGAGCTGCGCGGTGACCTCCGCGCCCAGGGACGGGAGATGGTGCACGTCCACACCGCCGACATGAGCGGCCGGACCCAGAACAGCCCGATGACCTGGGGGGTGGTGGTGAAGGACGGGCTGGCCTACGTCAACGATGCCAACAACGGGCTCTGGGTGATCCGCATGGAGCCCCGGCCGGCGGCGCTCACGCCCTAGCGGCCGGGCGGGAGCTCAGTCCATCACCGAGGTGGGCAGCGACTCCAGCAGGACCTCGATGGCCAGGGCCTCGGCCAGCGGCATGCCGGATTCGATCCGCTTGTCGAAGTCGTCCAGCGCCTCCTGGGCCGCCCAGTAGAGCAGCCGGCAGGCGGTGAGATCGGCGGGGTGCTGGTCGCCCAGCTCGTGGGCCGCCTCGCGCATGGCTTCCTGCTCCACCAGCACCCGCGCCATCAGGCCAAGATCCCGGCAGCGGGCTTCGGAGATGGCGAGGTCGCGATAGCCGGAGGGGCCGCGCTGGTGGGCATTGGTCAGGTCACGGAGCGCGGCCTGCTGCAGCAGGGCCAGCATGGTGTAGCGGCGGCCGGGCGAGCGGCGCACCTCTTCCCGCTGCGCATCCAGCGCCACCAGCACCTCTTCCTGCAGGCCCGGATGGGAGGCCACGTCGAGCGGGATGTGGTTCCAGAGGCCGGGAATCGGGCGGGCCAGCTGGCTCCGGACCATCTCCTGGACCGCGAAGACGCTGTCGCCGGTCATGGTGGCGTATCGCCAGCAGGCGCGCCCGAGCGATCCTTCCTTGATCCACAGCGTCCGGAGGTACTCGCTGCGTTGCTGGTCGTTGGCGGGGGCTGGCTTCATTTCGGCCGGTCTCGGAGGCAAGTGTGGAGCGGGGTCCCGCCGCGGGGCAGGGTCCCGCCGGCGTCTCTTCCGCCTTCCTTCAAAGCAGCAACCGTGCCGGGCGGCGGCGGTCCTGGTGCCCGTCTGTAAGCCGTTACTCGGCAACGGGATGGAGATTCGGCCTCGACCCGGTGTGAAGTTGGTCACCCGGAAGTCCCGGCCGCCCCTGCCGTGATCTGCGGGAGGGCTCGGCGAGACCCGCCGGGCAGTTCCATCCGGCCGGCCCGCGGCCGGCGTGGACAGGGGAGAGATGGCGGGTGATCTTCACCCCAACGGCCCCCTCCCGGGCCCCATTTTCGAGTCCCACTGAGCCCATGACCTCTGCTCCCGCCGTCACCGGCCCCACCGCGCTGGCCTCCATCCGGCACCAGTTTCCGGCGCTGGAGCGCCAGCACGCAGGCCGGCCGGTGGCCTATTTCGACGGACCCGGCGGCACCCAGGTCCCGCGGGGGGTGGTGGAGGCCATGTCCGACTACCTCTATCACCACAACGCCAACACCCACTGGTCCTATCCCAGCAGCGTCGAGACCGACGCCATGATCGCCGGGGCCCGGGAGGCCTTTGCCGACTTCCTCGGCGCGGCGGCGGACGAGGTGGCCTTCGGCGCCAACATGACCACGCTCACGTTCCACCTGGCGCGGGCGCTGGGCCGGGGCTGGGGGCCGGGGGACGAGATTGTGGTCACCGAGCTGGACCACCACGCCAACATCGCCCCGTGGCAGGCGGTGGCCCGGGACCGCGGCGTCACCCTGTGCACCGTGGCGATGGACCCGGCCACCGGCACGCTGCGCTGGAACGACCTCGAGGCCGCCCTGGGCCCGCGGACCCGGCTGCTCGCCATTGGCGCCGCCTCCAACGCGCTGGGGACCATCACCGACGTCTCGCGGGCGGCGGCCCTGGCCCGCGCGGCCGGGGCGCTCTGCTTCGTGGATGCGGTGCACTTCGCCGCCCACGGCACGGTGGACGTCGGCCGCATCGGCTGCGACTTCCTGGCCTGCTCCAGCTACAAGTTCTACGGCCCCCACGTGGGGATTCTCTTTGGCCGGCGCGAGCGGGTGGCGGCGCTGGACGTGCCGCGGCTGGAGCCGGCGCCCGACACGCCGCCCGAGCGGCTGGAGACCGGCACCCTGAACCACGAGGGCATCGCGGGGGCGCGCGCCGCGGTGGAGTTCCTGGCCTCGCTCGGTGAAGGCGCCACCCGGCGCCAGCGGCTGGATGCGGCGGCCGCCCGGCTCCATCACCACGGCCAGGCGCTGGTGGAACAGCTCTGGTCGGGGCTGGAGCGCATTCCCGGCGTGACGCTGTACGGGCCGCCGCCCAGCCAGCCGCGCACCCCCACCGTCAGCTTCACGGTGCGGGGCATATCATCGGAAACAGTGGCCCGGCGGCTGGCGGACCAGGCGGTCTTCGTCTCCAACGGCGACTTCTACGCCGCCACCGTGGTGAAGCGGCTGGGGCTGGCGGACGAGGGTCTGGTCCGCGCCGGCTGCGCCTGCTACACCTCGGAGGAGGAAGTCGCCCGCCTCATTGACGGTGTTCGCGCGGTGGCCGGACAGCGCCCCGCCTGACGCCCGCGCCCGATCCCACCCCTGAGTCACGGCGGACACGCATGGCTTCGATCGCCCGACCCCGGATCATCCGCGCCCCCACCGGCACCGCCCTGAGCTGCCGCGGCTGGCACCAGGAGGCCGCGCTCCGGATGCTGATGAACAACCTCGATCCCGCCGTGGCCGAGCGGCCCGAGGACCTGGTGGTCTACGGCGGCACCGGCAAGGCGGCGCGGAACTGGGAGTGCTTCGATCGCATCGTGGCAACACTGCAGCGCCTGGCAAACGACGAGACGCTCCTCATCCAGAGCGGCAAGCCGGTGGGGGTGTTCCGCACCCATGAGGAAGCGCCCCGGGTGCTGCTCGCCAACTCGCACCTGGTGCCCCGCTGGGCCACGTGGGATGAGTTCCGCCGGCTGGAAGCGCTCGGCCTCACCATGTACGGCCAGATGACGGCGGGGTCCTGGATCTACATCGGCACCCAGGGAATCCTGCAGGGCACCTACGAGACCTTTGCCGAGTGCGCCCGCCAGCACTTCGGCGGCTCGCTCGCGGGGCGGCTGGTGGTCACCGGCGGGCTGGGCGGCATGGGCGGCGCCCAGCCGCTCGCCGCCACCATGAACGGCGGCGCCATCCTCGGCGTGGACGTGGACCCTGAGCGGATCCGCCGCCGGGTGGAGACCGGCTACTGTGACCGGATGGAGACTTCGCTGGAAACCGCGCTGGAGCTGCTCCTCGCCGCCCGGCGGGAACGGCGGGCGCTGTCGGTGGGGCTGGTGGCCAACATCGCCGAGGTGCTGCCCGAGCTGGTGCGCCGGGGCGTGGTGCCCGACGTGCTCACCGACCAGACCTCGGCCCACGACCTGCGCGTCGGGTACATCCCTGCGGGCTGCTCCCTGGAGGAGGCCGCCGAGCTGCGCCAGCGCGACCCCAGGGGCTACGAGGCCCGGGTGCTGGACTCGATGGTGGCCCACGTGAACGCGATGCTCGCCCTGCAGGCCCAGGGGGCGATCACCTTCGACTACGGCAACAACCTCCGCGGCCAGGTGGCCGATCACCGCGGCCTGGCCGACGCCTTCAAGATCCCCGGCTTCGTGCCCGAGTTCATCCGGCCGCTCTTCTGCCGCGGGGCGGGGCCGTTCCGCTGGGCGGCGCTGTCGGGGAATCCCGCCGACATCGCCGTCACTGATGATGCGGTGCTGGCGACCTTCCCGAAGCACGAGGGACTGGCCCGCTGGATCCGCAAGGCCCGCGAGCAGGTCCACTTCCAGGGCCTGCCGGCCCGGATCTGCTGGCTGGAATACGGCGAGCGCGCCGAGATGGGACTCCGGTTCAACTGGCTGGTGAAGAAGGGAAAGGTCGAGGCGCCGATCGTCATCGGGCGCGACCACCTCGACACCGGCTCGGTGGCGTCACCCAACCGGGAGACCGAGGCCATGAAGGACGGCTCCGACGCCATCGCCGACTGGCCCCTGCTCAATGCCCTGCTCAACACCGCCTGCGGCGCCAGCTGGGTGTCGCTCCACCACGGCGGCGGGGTGGGGATCGGCTACTCCATCCACAGCGGCATGGTGGCCGTCGCCGACGGCACCGACATGGGCGACCGGCGGCTTCAGCGGGTGCTCACCGCCGATCCCGGCACCGGGGTCATGCGCCACGCCGACGCGGGCTACCAGGTGGCCATTGATACCGCCCGCGAGCGGGGCGTGGACCTCCCCATGCGCGACTGACCGGCCGGCATCATGCCCGTCCTCCACAACATCGGTCTCGCCGCCACCTGCCGGCCCGAGGGCCCGCAGCGGGAGATCCACGCCATCCCCGATGCCGCCATCGCATGGGAGGGAGAAACCATCCGCTGGGTGGGCCCCGAGCGGGAACTCCCCGCCGCCTACCGGGACCACGAGCGGCACGACGCCGGCGGAACGCTGGTGGTCCCCGGGCTGGTGGACTGCCACACCCATCTCGCCTTCGGCGGCTGGCGGGCCGGCGAGTTCGAGGCCCGGATCCTGGGCCAGAGCTACCTCGACATCGCCCGGGCCGGGGGCGGCATCGCCTCCACCGTGGCCCAGACCCGCGCCGCGGAGACCGGGGCGCTGCTGGCCCGCTGCCGGCAGCACCTGGACGAGATGACCCGGCTGGGCGTGACCACGGTGGAGGCGAAGAGCGGCTACGGGCTCACCCTGGACGAGGAGCTCCGGCTGCTGGAGGTGTATCGCGCCCTGGGGCGCGCCACGCCCGCGCGGATCGTGCCGACCCTGCTGGCCGCCCACGTGGTGCCGGCGGAATACCGCGAGCGGCGGGCGGACTACGTGCGGCTGGTCATCGAGGAGATCATCCCGCGCGCGGCCGGGGCGGGGCTGGCCCGGTTCTGCGACGCGTTCGTGGAGGAGACCGCCTTCACGGTGGAGGAGGGGCGCCGGATCCTGCTGGCCGGGAAGGCCCACGGCCTCGGCCCCAAGCTCCACGCCGACCAGCTCAGTGCCGCAGGCGGGGCGGAACTCGCCGCGGAGGTCGGTGCCGTCTCGGCCGACCACCTGGAGAAGGTCACCGAGGGCGGCATCGCCCGGCTCCGGGAGGGCGGGGTGGTGGCGGTGAGTCTGCCGTTCGCGTCGCTGTACCTGAATGTCGCCCCGCTCCCGGCCCGGCGGCTCATCGAGGCCGGCGTCCCGGTGGCGGTGGCCACCGACTTCAACCCCGGGTCGGCGCCCAGCTATCACCTGCCGTTTGCGCTGACCCTCGCCTGCACCCTGCAGCGGATGACGCCGGCGGAGTCCCTCAAGGGCGCCACCATCCTCGCCGCGCGAGCGGTCGGGCTGGAGCGCGAGGTGGGCTCGCTCGAGCCCGGCAAGGCCGCCGACTTCGCCCTGATTGACGCCGACAGCGTGGAGCAATGGCTCTACCACCTCCGGGCCAATGCCTGCCGGGCGACGTTCTGCCGCGGGCGCCGGCTGGCGCGCGGCTGAGGGCGTCAGGACTTCTCCAGCACCGCCTCCACCAGCGCAAGCACCTTCGCCTCCTCCACTTCAGCCCGGGCCAGCAGGGTGGCGGCTTCCTCCCGCATCGCCTTAGCCGCCGCCGGATCGCCCAGCCCGCCGAGGTTGATGCGGACGTTGAGGCCGGCGCCCCGGACCGCCGCCCGGACTGTCAGGGCGCCCACCCCCGCATCCGACACCGAGGCCGGATTGCCCACCCGAGCCATCGCCTCGAGCAGCGGGAAGACCGCCAGCGACACCTTCATGACCCGGAGCGGCACCTCGGCGGCCCCCCGGTTGGCCGTGGTGAGGGCGGCCTTGCGGGCGGCCCTCTCCTCCGGCGTCCCCTTGGGGAGCGCCAGGGCGCTCATCACCCGGTTGAAGGCGGCGGTGTCCTCGTCCACCAGGCCGAGCAGCTCGTCCTTGAGGGCCTGGCCGCGCTCGGCCCAGACCGAGAACTCCTCCCAGCGCTCGTCCCAGCCGCGCTTGTGGGCGGAGAGATTGGCCACCATCGTGCCGAGGGCCGCGCCGAGGGCGCCGACGAGGGCCGCCACGGAGCCACCACCGGGGGCGGCGCTCTCGCTGGCGGTCTCGTCCACGAAGCCCTGGACGCTCATCGCGGCGAGCGGCCGGGAGCCTCGGGAGCGAAGCCGGTACTCGATGATCCGCTCGGCCGGGACGAAGGGAGCGAGCTCCCCGAGGCCCAGCGACTTCACCGCCACCTTGATGAGTTCCGCCTCGGAGACGCCCACGGAACGCTGCTGCTCCCTGAGGTAGAAGCGTCCCGCCTCGAGGAGAGCGGCCAGCGGCACCAGGCCGACCAGTTCGGAACCGGTTACCCGGAGCCCGCGGGCCCGCGCCACGCGAGCCACCTCCTCGAACGCCACGTGGAGCGGGGTGACCGAGAGGTCCGTCAGGTTCATGGAAACCTGGGCCACCCCGTACTCGGCGATGTACCAGCCGATCGCCTTCACCGCCTTAAGGGTGCCGGGGATCATCACCGGCCGGCCGTCGGCATCGAGCACCGGCTTGCCGGTCAGGGGGTGGCCGTCCCGCTTTGGCCGGCCCGCCTCCCTGACGTCGAAGGCGACGGCGTTGGCCCGGCGGGTGGAAGTGGTGTTGAGGTTCACGTTGAAGGCCACCAGGAACTGGCGGGCGCCAATCACGGTGGCGCCGCTCCTGGGGCTGAACTCCGCAGGCCCGAAGTCTGGGCGCCACATGGGGTTACGCATCTTTTCCGCAAGCCCCTCATACTCCCCGGCGCGGATGTCGGCGAGGTTGCGCCGGGCGGGATCGGGCTGGGCGGCCTCATAGAGGTAGACCGGGATCCCCAGCTCCCGGCCCACCCGCTCGGCCAGGTTGCGGGAGAGCCGGGCACACTCGGCTATGGAGATCCCGCTGATAGGCACGATGGGGCAGACGTCGGTGGCCCCCATGCGGGGGTGCTCCCCGGTGTGGGTCCGCATGTCAATCAGGTCGCGGGCGGTGGCGATGGCCTGGAACGCCGCCTCGACAACCGGCTCGGGCTCGCCGGCGAAGGTCACGACGGTCCGGTTGGTGGCGTGGCCGGCGTCCACGTGGAGCAGTTCGGCCCCGGGCACGGCTTCGATGCGGCGGGTGATCTGGCGAATCAGCTCGGGATCGCGCCCGGCGCTGAAGTTGGGGACGCACTCGATGAGGGGCATTGGGGCCGGGCTGAGGGGGAGAGGGCCGGTTCTCGACCAGGGACAGGAAGAATACCTGCGAGGGGCGCGTTCGCCACGGGGCGGAGGGCCTTGCTTTCTCCAGGGGGGACACTTACCATACCGCCCCCGCACAGGACCCGTAGTCAGCGCCTGGGGCATGGCTGAGCAGTCAGGACGGTCGGAAGTTCCGAAACCCCTTGACGATGCATCGTGGTTCGGCTATGATTCGAGGCTCCCGCAGAAGTGTGTTCGGGAGTTGATCGGACGGGACGCTCTTTGACAATCGATGTGAGCTATGGTGTAGCAGTGCGGACCCTTTGATCCGGCCGGGTGCAGACCCGGTTGGGGATGGGTTTATCTCTGCAACACAACGTGATTCGGACGACCTGACAAAACACAGTCAGCCGTTCGGGTGAGCTATATCGGATTCTCTTGGAGAGTTTGATCCTGGCTCAGGACGAACGCTGGCGGCGTGCCTAACACATGCAAGTCGAACGGGGTAGCAATACCCAGTGGCGAACGGGTGCGTAACACGTGAGGAACCTGTCCATCGGCGGGGGATAGCCGGCCCAACGGCCGGGTAATACCGCGTACGACCATCGGGGGGCATCCCCTGGTGGTGAAAGCAGCAATGCACCGATGGAGGGCCTCGCGGCCTATCAGCTAGTTGGCGGGGTAATGGCCCACCAAGGCAACGACGGGTAGCTGGTCTGAGAGGATGACCAGCCACATTGGGACTGAGACACGGCCCAGACTCCTACGGGAGGCAGCAGTGGGGAATCTTGCGCAATGGGCGAAAGCCTGACGCAGCGACGCCGCGTGTGGGATGACGGCCTTCGGGTTGTAAACCACTGTCGGGAGGGACGAAGCTCTGACGGTACCTCCAAAGGAAGCACCGGCTAACTCTGTGCCAGCAGCCGCGGTAATACAGAGGGTGC
>CAZCVG010000093.1:0-10601 GCA_964501735.1 uncultured Gemmatimonadaceae bacterium
ACCGGGATCGCCAGCCCGATCAGGAGCAGCCGGCTGACGGGGTGGCGGAGCCAGAGCCCGCCCACCAGCACCCCCAGGGCCAGCAGCGCCGTAAGCGACCGGAGGCCGCTGCAGGCCTCGGTGACGAACAGGTCGCGTCCCGGCAGGCGGATGATGTTCCCCGACAGAGTCACCGGCACGTGCCGCACCTCCAGCAGCGCCGCACCCCATTGCGAGGCCTTGAGCTGGAGCGGGAGCGCGAGGGTGTTGGTCAGCACATCGGGAATGGGGATCGACAGCCCCACCAGGACGATGGGCAGCCACCAGTGGAGCGCCTGCCGGATCCCGCGGAAGAAGACGATGAGCCCGATCCCCGCCAGCAGCATCGAGAAGCGCATCGTGAACAGCTCGGCAGCGAGGCCCGAGAGGTACCGGAGCGCCACGCCGGCGGCCACCGCCAGGAGGCCCAGCCAGGGGGCAGGCTGGGCGGGCACCAGCCCGCGCTTCCAGGCCAGCCAGATGGCCAGCGGGGCCAGCAGGAGCCCGTGGCCGGCGTCGGGATCATGCCACCAGTCGCGCAGCAGCAGGCCGGCGGGATGACTGAAGAGGATGAGGAAAGCGATTGCGGCGGCAGCCAGCGGCGCCAGCTCCCGCGGGGAGGGCCGCGCCGGCGGCACGGCGGGGGACGCGGTCACCGTGGGGTTACCACCCACCCCGCTTGAAGAGCACCACCGGCACGGTCTTCAGCATGATCCGGATGTCTTCCCAGAAGCCCTGGCGGTGCAGGTACTGCAGGTCGAAGTGCAGCTTGTTGCGCACGTCGTCGAGGCACTGGTCGTACTGCTGGTTCACCTGGGCCAGCCCGGTGATGCCCGGCTTGACCCGCTGGCGGTACTCGTAGTTGGGGATGTTGCGCCGCAGCTGGGCGAAGATGCTGGGGCGCTCCGGGCGCGGGCCGACGATGTTCATGTCGCCGGTCAGCACGTTGAAGAGCTGGGGCAGCTCGTCCAGGCGGTACTGGCGCAGGAACCGGCCCACCGGGGTGACCCGCGGGTCCTCGCGCGCCGCCCAGACGGCGCCCGAGAGGTGCTCCGCGTTCACGCACATCGTGCGGAACTTGTAGATGGTGAAGACGTTCCCGCCCAGGTCGTGGCCGCGCCGACGGTCCACCGGCTCCCCCACGGCCCGGGCCCAGCGCCGGTCCAGGCCGATCCGGGTCTGGGAGTAGAAAATCGGGCCGCGGCTGGTGACCTTGACGGCCACCGCGATGACCACCAGCAGCGGGGCCAGCAGCAGCAGCGCCACCAGGGCGAGCGTGAAGTTGAGGGCCCGGGACAGCAGCTCCGAGCGCGACCGCGGCACCTTCGGTTCGTCCGCATCCTCGACCAGGCGCAGCCAGCGCTCGCGCGAAGCCTGCCGGGCCGTGCGTGAACCGGTGACTGGGGCCATGATGCGTTCCACTCCCTTGCCTCGCACTGGACTAGAAGATCCCGAAGAGCTTGCCGACGCCGTACGTGCTGATGATCAGGGCCGGAATCACCGCGAAGGTCCGCAGGGTGGTGAACCAGTCCTTGTTGCTGCGGGCGCCGACCTCGATCACGTCCCCGGCCCGCAGGTTGAGCTGGTCCAGGCTCACCCCGTCCGCCACCGACTTGGCGAAGGTCTCGCCGTCCATGAGCTCGTCGTCCCCCCGCAGGATCTTGGAGCGCTTGAGGTCCGTGTTGTTGCCGATGCCGCCCGCCTGCATCAGGGCGTCGCTCAGCATGATGTCGGCGTCCATCTGGTAGAAGCCCGGCTGCCGGATGCCGCCCATGAAGGTGAGCCGGATCAAAGGCCGCACCTTGATCTGCGGGTCCCGGATGTAGCGGCCGACCTGTTCCGTCAGGTACTGCTCGGCCTCGGAGCGCAGCACCCCGCGCATCGGGATGTCGGGCAGCGTCCCCAGGGTCAGCACCCGCCCAGGGCCGACGGTCTTCTGGCCCGCGATGCCGCTGTCCCCGCCGATCATGGTCACGTGCAGCATGTCGCCGATGAAGAAATCCCCCTCCAGCAGCCGCTCCCGGATCAGTGCCGCCTCGGCCCGCTTGTCATCCCGGAAGGACGCGCTGTAGGCCGGAGAGTTGGCGATCGCTTCCGCCTCTTCCAGCGACTGCTGCAGCTGGGCCCGGGTCGCCACCGGGCGCCGGGCCTCGACCCCGGGTTCCTGGGCGCTCAAGCCCCCGGCGGCCGGCACCGCGGCGCCGAGGAGCAAGGCACATACCCGAATTCGGTTGACCGGCGAGAGAGCGCGAAAGAGCGAAAGAGCCATGGCGTTAGGTCCTTGCTGGTGCACACTGCATGCTAGAATCGGACACTCCCTCCGGCCCACCGGACAGGCCCCAAACCCTGTCATGGCCAGCGGTTGGCGAGCAGCCCCGGGGCCGGATCGCCCGCCCGCCGGCCCAGTGTGGCCCCAAGCCTACACCGCTTATCGCGGAACCGCCACGATTGGTCCGGCGGCCCCGCCAGAGCCCGCCGGGAGCCAGCCGGCCTCCCGGCGCCGCCGCGGCTCCGCCCGGCGGGCGGCCAACCGCTGGTGGCCCAGTCACTTGTATTGCCTCAGGGCCCCGCCGACCCTATCGTTCACCAAGGCAGGGCGCTCGTCATCGCCGATTGCCCGACGTTCTCGCGTTTCAGCGCAGGAATCTTGCTCCGAAACGCAGGGTGGCCATTCTGACGGCCACCGCGCCACCGCCCGGCATCCACTGGGTGCCTGCGTTCACGCCGCGTCCCGAGGGAGAATGACCGACCGCGAGACCTCCCCACGTCCCCCGCTGGTCCTCATCGCCAACGACCAGGAGTGGTCCGCCCGGTCGCTGGAGAGCATCCTCGCGCCCAACGGCTACGCGGTGCTGCGCGCCTACACCGGCCATCAGGCCCTGGAGCGGGCCCGGACGGCCCGGCCCGACCTGGTGATCCTCGATGCCCAGATGCCGGACCTCCACGGCGTGGAGGTCTGCCGCCAGCTGCGGGCCGATCCGCGCTTCAGTGCCACGACCCCGATCCTGATCACCACCGCCGGCCCCTCGGGCCGGGCCCAGCGGCTCGAGGCCTATGAGGCCGGCGCGTGGGAGTTCCTCGGCCAGCCGCTGGACGGGGAAAGTCTCCTGCTCAAGCTCCGCACCTTCCTCGGCTCCAAGCTGGCGGCGGACCGCCTCCGCGAGGAGACCCTGGTGGACCAGCAGACCGGCCTCTACAACATGCGTGGCCTCTCACGGCGGGCCCGAGAAATCGGCGCCGAGGTCTTCCGGCGCCACCAGGCGCTGGCCTGCGTGGTGTTCTCCGCCGTGACCCGGGAGGAGGCCGACCCGGGCCTCCCCGACCGCATCAGCCGCATGCTGCTGGAACAGGGGCGGACCTCCGATGCCATCGGGCGCCTGGGCGAGGAGGAATTCGCCGTCATCGCCCCGGCCACGGAGGCCAATGGGGTGGCGCTGCTGGTGGACCGGCTCGAGCGCGCCCTCGCGATGCCCGGCCACAACGGCGCCGGCCTCCACCCGCTGCGTGCCGGCTACTGCGCCGTGACCGACTTCACCACTTCCCAGGTGGACGCGGTCGAGATGCTGCTCCGCGCCACCTCGGCTCTCCGGCAGTTGCGCAACGAAGGCTTTCCGGAGCGGCTCCGGGCCTTCGACCCCGCCACCACCGGCATCACCTCCTAGCGCGGATCAGCCCTCAGTGGCGGTCCCTGAAGACTGGGCCGCGATCTGCGCCGGCTCCTCATCCGCGGTATAGCCGTACAGGTAGCTGTAGTACCGGTAGATCCCCTCCGCCTGGATCTCGTTCAGCACCGCGCCCAGCACCCGGACCGGCAGCCGGTCCAGCAACCGGAGCTTGGCCTCGGCCATCTGCCGGTCGGTCTCGCCGGTCCGGAACACCATCACCATGTGCCCGGTCGTGGTGCCGAGGACGAACGGGTCGATGCCGGCGCCGAGCGGCGGGCTGTCCACAATGATCACGTTGAACTGGGCCTTGAGCTGGGCCATCAGCTCGGCCATGGCGGCGGAGCCCAGCAGCTCGGGCCCCTGGTGCCGGCGGGTGCCGCACGGAATCACCGACAGGTTGCGCTGTGACGTCGGCCGGATGATGTCGTCGTAGGTGGCCCCCGCCGTGAGGTAATCGAGCAGGCCGGGGCGCCGGTCCACGCCGAACATCCGGTGGATCTCTCCCCGGCGGATGTCGCCGTCGATCAGCAGGGTCCGGTACCCGGCCTCGGCGAAGGACACCGCCAGGTTGGAGCTGACGAGCGACTTCCCGTCGCCGGCCCCGGCCGAGGAAATGGTCAGGGTCACCGGGCCGGCCGCGCCATAGGAATGGGCCAGGTTGAGCCGGACCGTCCGGAATGCCTCCACCACCTGGGCCGCCTGCTCGGGCGCCAGCTCTCCCCGGCGGGACTTCTTGATGGCCGGCACGGCGCCGAGGATCGGCAGCCCGAGCTCGGTGGAGACCTGCTCGGGGTAGCGGAACCGCTTGTCCAGCTGGTCCAGCAGCAGGGCGAGGCCCACGGCCAGGCCGAGACTCCCCGCCAGGGCCATCAGGATGATCTTGGGCGCGGTGTTGCTCGACGGCTTCTGGGGCGGCACCGCCAGGTCCAGCACCCGCACGTCCGGGATGGCGGACAGCTCGGACAGCTTCGCCTCCTCGAGCCGCTGGGCCAGCATCTTGTAGAGCTCGTCCGCCGCGGCCATTTCCCGGGTCAGCCGGTTCTCGGTGATCGTCACTTCGGGTACCTCACGCAGCTCGGTCGCGGCCGAGCCCAGCCGGCTGGCCAGATCCTGCTCCTGCAGCTTGAGCTGGTCGATCAGGGCCTGGGCATACTGCGGGATGTGCTGGGAGCGGAGCAGGTCGATCTGGGTCTGCGCCTGCTTCACCAGCGGGTGCTCCGGCGTGTAGCGCTGCAGCAGCGCGCTCAGCTCGGCCTCCCGCAGGGTGAGTTCGGAGAGCGACGCCTTGAGCTGCGGTGCCTGATTGACCGACGGGATGGTCTGGAAGGCGTCCACCGTGATGGCCCCGGCCCGGGACCGGGTGAGGACCGCTTCCAGCTGCTCCCGGTCCTGTCGGATCCGGTCCTGCTCCACCTTCTGCTGGAAATAGACCGCCGTCGCCTGGCCGGTGGTGGTGCTGAGGCCCGGGGCCACCGGCAGCACCCCGGTGCGGGGCGAGGTCATGGTGCTGATCTGGAAGTTCTTGAGCTGGCTCTCCGCCGCCCGCAGGTTCTGGTAGGCCGTGGAGACCTGCGAGTCCAGCGCCAGGCGCAGCTCGGTGAGCTTGCGCTTCTTCAGGTCCGCGGCGATTTCCACGAATTCCGCGGAGATTGCATTGACCACGTCGGCCACCCGGCGGCGGTCCTTGCTGCCCAGGGTGATCTTCAGGAAGCTCCCCTCGGGCGGAATCATGGCCCGGAGCCGGGTGGTCAGCTCGCCGACGACCGCCCGGGGGTCCTTCAGGGTGAACGGGATCTCGCGGCCCTTGCCCAGCTGGGCGGCGGTGGGGGCCCAGCGCCAGCCCTGCTTGAGGCCGATGGAATCCCCCACCTGCCCCTGCTCCAGCTCGCGGTTGCGGCGGAACAGGGTCCAGCGCTGGCCGGTCTCGTCGACCACCAGGGTGTAGTTCCCCGTGCGGAACCGCTCGGAGACATCAAAGTTGGTGAAGGGCAGGGTGTCCCGCGGGAGCTTCGGCTCCACGTACAGCCGGAGCTTGTGGACCACCGGGTCATAGACCAGTGGCGTCTGGAGCAGCTGCACCCAGCCCATCGCGTTCAGCAGTTCCCCCGGGCGGAGCGGGCCGGCCCGGCCGCCGCCGCCGTTCTCCACCCAGACGGTGGTGGTGGCCTGGTACTCCGGCGGCATCAGCCGGCTCACCGCCACCCCGGCACCCGAGCCCACCAGCACGATCACCAGCATGAGCCAGCGGTACCGCTTGAGGGCCGCGATATAACGGCCCCAGTTGACCCCATCCTCCCGGGACTCCTGGGCGGCAAACGGGGCGTCCCCCCCCCGGAACGGGGTGATCTCCACCTGCTGCTCCTGCTGCAATCCACGCGATTGAGAGGAGACGAGATGACCGGCCATGGCTGTCTAGCCCTGCTGGAGGTTGGGGACCCACGCGGAAGCGGTCCGTATTCGGTGCGCAGCCTTGCAAACTCGGGACCGCAAACACCCCGCCGGACGCCGGTGCTCCCCACGGGTTGCACACCGATTCGCGGCCGAAGATCCCGTGGCGGCGCCCGCGGGTGTTGCTGTCACGCCACACTGTTGCGCTGGTGGCGCACCAAATGATACTATGCGCAACACCAAGGCCGCTGGCGGCCGTCCGGGACTGTGGTACCAAAGATGCACTGTGCGGGCTTTAATCTACGGCTGGGGCCCAGCCCCAGTGCCGTCTGCCTGATCCATTGCGGACATGCCACAACCCCGGCCACCGCCGGGCCCTTTCCAGGAGCGGACCGATGGGATCCTCACTCGCGCACACGCGCCGGCCGGATGGGCCGCCTCCCGATGGAGGGGGCCGTGATCCGCTCTCGATCCCGGCGGACGTCAAGGCCAGCATCCGGATCCTCATCGTGGATGACGAGCGCACCCTCCGGGAGAGCTGCGCCAGCGTGCTCCAGATGGATGGGTACAATGTCACCCTGATCGGCCGCGGGGAAGAGGCCCTGGAGATCGTCAGGCGGCGGAAGTTCGATGTCATCCTGGTGGACCTCTACATGTCACAGTCCTCCGGGATGGAGATCCTCCGGTCGGCCCTGGAATTCAATCGTGACACGATCGTCGTGGTCATGACCGGCAACCCCAGCGTGACCAGCAGCATCGAGGCCCTCAGGGCCGGGGCCTGGGACTACCTGCCCAAGCCCTTCTCGGCCACCCATCTCCAGGTGCTCATCGGTCGGGCGTCCCACGCCGTCATGGTGGCCCGGGAGACCCGGGACCTCAAGCAGCAGCTGGCCCAGCAGGGCGGCCACAGCGACAAGATTTCCCTAATCGGGATCTCCTCCCCGTTCCGCAAGGCGGTGGACCTGGCCCGCAAGGTGGCGGGGACCGACGCGTCGGTGTTCATCTCCGGCGAAAGCGGCACCGGCAAGGAAGTCATCGCCCAGTTCCTCCACCAGCACAGCCGCCGGGCCAGCCGCCCCATGGTGGCCATCAATTGCGCCGCCCTGCCCGAGCCGCTCCTGGAATCGGAGATGTTCGGGCACCGCAAGGGCGCCTTCACCGGCGCCGACCGCGACAAGCCCGGGCTGCTGGAAACCGCCAATGGCGGCACCCTCTTCCTGGACGAGCTGACCGAGATGTCCATGCCCCTGCAGGCCAAGCTGCTGCGGGTCATCCAGGACGGTGTGGTCCGTCGGGTGGGCAGCGAGAGCCAGGACGCGGTGGTGGACGTCCGGTACATCGCGGCCACCAACCGGGACCCGCAGGAGGCGGTGAATCAGGGCATTCTGCGGGGGGACCTGTTCTATCGCCTGCGGGTGGTGCCCATCAAGCTCCCCCCCCTGCGGAAGCGGCCCGAGGACATCCCGCTGCTGGCCAACCACTTCCTGACCTATTACTGGAACCGGCACCGCCAGATGGGCGACCGGGTCCCCAAGCTGCCGGACGCGAGCATCGCCTTCCTGCGGTCCCGGCCCTGGCGCGGCAACGTCCGCGAGCTGCAGAACGTCATCGAGCACGTGGCGGTGCTGGCCGAGCCGGACCAGGTCATCCAGCCGAACGACATCCCGATCTACGAGGACCCCACGGAGTTCCCGGCCGAGGGCGGCCTGGGCGGGCCGATGCTGGACGAGGCGTACCACCTGGCCAAGGACCGGATCGTGGCCCAGTTCGAGAAAGAGTACCTGGCCCGGCTGATCGGCCGGGCGGGCGGCAACATGTCCAAGGCGGCCCGGCTGGCCAGCATCGACCGCACCACGCTGTACCGGCTCATGGACAAGCACAACTTCCAGCGCGAAGAACTCTCGGGGCTGGCGGAGTGACCCAGACCGGGCCGCGACCGGCCGCCTCCCCGCCGGCGGCGCTGGAGGTCGGGGAACGATTGCTGGCGGCCCTCGATCAGGCCATGCAGGAAGTGGAGGCCGGCTGGCAGCGGGTCGCGGAGGACAGCCCTTCCCAGGAAGAGGTCCGGGGCCATCTCCAGCAGCTGGTGCAGGCCATCCGGCAGGGCGGGTCTCCGTCCGCCTCGCCCGACCCGGCTCTGCCCCGGACCCTCCTGAGCCGGCGGCTCGCCGAGCTGCTCCGCCGCGGGGTGCTGGAGCGGGCCGGCCGCATGGACCCGGTGCCGGATGCCCGGGAACTCATCGCCCTCCTGCAGGCCATGGAGGCGGTAGACCGTGCCCTGGAGCCCGACTGGGCGCAGCACTTCGCCGACCGGCTCTCCGGCCCAGACGGCATGGAGCTGGTGGTGGAAGTCGCCCATGACCTCCGCTCCCCCCTCACCTCCATCCTGTTCCTGGCCGAGACCCTGCAGCGCGGCCGGAGCGGCCCGATCAACAACGTCCAGGAGCGCCAGCTCGGCCTGATCTACTCGGCAGCCTTCGGCCTCTCCTCGCTGGCCAGCGACGTTATCGAGCTGGCCCGCGGCGGCGACCGGCTGGTGGACCTCGACCCGCTGCCCTTCTCGGTCGCCGATATTCTCGAGTCGGTCCGGGACATCGTCCAGCCGATCGCCGAAGAGAAGGGTCTCCAGGTGCGGCTGCACATGCCTGGCGAGGATTTCCGGGTGGGCCACCCGGTGGCGCTCTCGCGGGTCCTGCTCAACCTGACTACCAACGCCCTCAAGTTCACCTCCGAGGGCTACGTGGAGGTCCGCGGGGACCAGCGCGAGGGAAACCGCATCGAGTTCTCGGTGCGCGACACCGGCCGGGGCATCCCGCCGCACGCCATGCTGACCCTGTTCGAGCCCTTCCGCCGGCGCCAGAAGCAGGGCGAGTACGCCTTCTCGGGCGCGGGGCTGGGGCTGTCCATCTGCCGCAAGCTGGTCGAGGCCATGCACGCCAACCTCAAGGTGGAAACCACCGCCGACGCGGGCACCCGGTTCTTCTTCGAGCTCGACCTCCCGCTGGCCTCCGACCGTCTATGACCATCCTGCTGCACGTCGTGGGCGCCCGGCCGAACTTCATGAAAGTCGCGCCGGTGCTCGAGGCGGGCCGCGCCCGGGCCGGCATCGACCAGTTCCTGGTGCACACCGGCCAGCACTACGACGCGGCCATGAGCGATCGCTTCTTCAGCGACCTCGGGCTCCCCGCACCCGACGTCAACCTGGGCGTCGGTTCGGGTACTCACGCGGTCCAGACCGCCCGGATCATGACCGAGTTCGAACCGGTCCTCGACCGGCTCCGCCCGGACTGGGTGGTGGTCTATGGCGACGTCAACTCCACGGTGGCCACGGCCCTGGTGGCCAGCAAGAAGGGGGTCCGGGTGGCCCATGTGGAGGCGGGGCTTCGCAGCCGGGACCGGACCATGCCGGAGGAAATCAACCGGCTCCTGACCGACCAGCTGGCCGACCTGCTGCTCACTCCCAGCCGGGACGCCGACGAGAACCTCCGGGCGGAAGGAATTCCCGATTCCCGGATCGCCTTCGTGGGGAACGTCATGGTGGACACCCTGCTCAGGCTGCGGTCGCAGGCCCGGACGCTGGCCGCCCCGGAGGCCCATGGCGTGGCCGGGGGGCCATACGCCTTCTGCACCTTTCACCGGCCGTCCAACGTGGACAGCCCAGAGCCGCTGGCCGAGATCCTGGGGTCGCTCGACGACCTGGCGGCCCGGATGCCCGTCCTCTTCCCGATCCACCCCCGGACCCGGGCCCGGATCGCCGAGTTCGGCCTGGGGCACCTGGCCGAGCGGGTGACCCTGCTGGACCCCCTGAGCTACCTCGAGACCATCTCGCTGCTGGACCGGGCGACCCTCGTGCTGACCGACTCCGGCGGGCTGCAGGAGGAGACCACGGTGCTGGGTGTACCCTGCCTGACCGCCCGGCCGAACACCGAGCGGCCGGTGACCATCACGGAAGGCACCAACCGGCTGATTCCGTCGGAGCGGGCGGGCATCAACGCCGCAGTGGAGGCCGTCCTGCGCCAGCGGAGCAACGGCGGGTTTTCACCCGGGCGGCCGGAGGGCTGGGACGGCCGGGCCGGGGAGCGGATCATTGACCGGCTTGCCGGAGCCTGACCCTACCCGTATCCCCGCCTCCCGCCTACATTTCCGGCGCTGCGCGGCCCGCCGCGCTTCCCCACGATCCCTCCAGACCCGACCCGGTGGCCTGAGGAATCCCAAAGGTGTGCTTCTCCCGGCCTGTCCGGGGACCTGCCACCGAGGAAGGGAAGCCCGTTGGGACCGCGCCGATCCCGCGGACGGCCATGTGGCCCCCGCTCACATTCTTGCGAAGTGCGCGGCCCCATGACGGCCCCACGCGACTTCCCGGCGCCGGGTCCGGGCAGGTTCGTGGGGACGGACGGGTGGGCCGCGCGGAGCCCACAGACCACGTGACCCAACCGCACCTTCGGCACCTGCGCACGGGGGAACCCCCGGCGCACGCCCCCAATGCCGCCCTGATGATTGACTTCGACAACGTCACTCTGGGCATCCGTT
>CAZCVG010000094.1:0-7524 GCA_964501735.1 uncultured Gemmatimonadaceae bacterium
CCAATAGTACGGTCGGGCGCGGCGGTGGACCAGTGCGGTCAGCCCGCACGACCCGCACGTTCTCCTCCCGCGCGTCCCGCGCGCACCGGGCGCAGGGGGTGCCGCCGCATGCTGTGTCGCCCCGGTCCTGGCCCGACCTGATCAGCCAGTGGATCGATGCCGAGACTCCTTCACCAGGCAGGGGACTCGCTCCTGCGACTTCCTTGCGCCCTCCGGTACCGGCCTGTAGGCTCACCTGACCGCGACTCTCGGTCGGTGCTTCCTCAGGCACCGCAAGGTACGGGAGGCTCCCGACCCTCTGCCACGGCTTCCGATTCCCCCACAAGGAGAGCCTTATGCCGAGAAAGTCGTTCCTCCTCCTGTCGCTGCTCGGAACGGTGGCGGCCTGCGCGCCGACCGAGCCGGCCGCCCCGGTCGCGGGAGGCGTCGGGCCGGCCTACGGGACCAGCAACGGTCCCGCCAACCCCGGAAATTCGCTGGTGGTGCGGTTCGACGACGAGGCGTTCCTGGTCAGCGTCGATCCCGCCAACGATCTGGTGGTCCGGCACTACAACGCTGAGGACATCTTCTTCTGTGGCGGCAGCACCGGGGCGGCGCCGGCCGAAGCCCAGCTGGTGCTCACGCCCAATGCGGCCGTGTACGGCTGGAAGACCGGCGAGGTGCCGGTCTACGTCTACCGGCTCTCCGAGGTGCCCCCACAAGTCGTGTCACCGCAGTTGTGTGCCGACCTCGTGGACAAGTGGATCTACGCCGGGACCCACACCCTCATCAACCACGACAACAACCTGTTCTTCGATCCCTCCCGGACCAACGCCTTCGGGTGGAACGGCAACGGCACCGTCTACGACCGCAACGGCGCGGCGTACCATTACTCGGAGTTGACCCACGTGGTGGTGGACCCCAGCCCGTTCAGGGTGATCCGGACCACCTACCGGCTCTCGATCAAGTAGCGGCGCCTTCACCAGAAGCGGGCGTCCGGCCCCGGGCTGGGCGCCCGCTCGTTGACGAGCGCCGGACGGTCGGCGAGCGCGAGTCCATCGGCAATCCTGCGCCCGGCCGGATCGATGGGCCAGCCTGGTCAGTACCCGGCGGCCATGCCGTCCTTGCGCGGATCGCTCCCCGCCGAATACCCCCGCGGCAGCCGCACGATCGCCTGCGCCCCGCCGAACGACACCGGCCCCTCGTCCACCAGCACATGCCCCATGGCCGTGAGGGCCGCGCGCACTGCGTCACTCACCGGCGCTTCGATCGCCACCCGCTGGCCGTCTAGGTGGCGGAAGCGCGCCGCGTCAATCGCCGGCTGCAGGTCCATGCCGAACACCAGGTGGTTGAGCAGGAACTGCACATGCCCCTGCGCCTGCATCCCGCCGCCCATCAGCCCGAAGCTCATGTAGGCCTGCTCGCCGGTGCCGTCGCTCCGGGTGACGAACCCCGGAATGAGGGTGTGAAAGGGGCGCTTGCCGGGCGCCGCGGTGTTGGGCATTCCCGGGGTCAGCGTGAAGCCCGCCCCGCGGTTGTGCAGCGCGAAGCCGGTGCCCGGCACCACGATCCCCGACCCGAAGGCGTCGTAGTTGGAGTTGATCAGCGAAACCATGTTTCCCTCGGCGTCGGCGGTCGAGAGATAGATGGTCTCGCTGGCGGTGCGGTACGGTCCCGGCTCGACCCGCCCCCGCGCCCGCCGCGCATCGAGATGGCTCCGCCGCTCGGCGATGAACCCGTCCGTCAGCAGGGAATCCGCCGGCAGGTCGAGATGGTCGGGATCCCCCACGAACCGCGCCAGGTCGGCGTAGGCCAGCTTCTTGGCCTCGATCAGGTGATGCAGGTACGCCGCCGAGTTGTGCCCCATGGCCCGGAGGTCGTAGGGCTCGAGGATGCGCAGCATCTCGAGCGCGGCGACGCCCTGGTTGTTGGGGGGCAGCTCCCAGACCCGGTAGCCCTGGAACGGCACCGAGATCGGCGTCACCCAGCTGGGGGCGTTCTGGCGCAGGTCGTCCAGGGTGATGAAGCCGTCGAGTTCCGCGAGCCGGGCCACCAGCCGCTCGCCGATCTCCCCGCCGTAGAACGTGCCGATGCCACCGGCGGCGATCGCCTGCAGCGTGCGCGCATAGTCCGGATTCTTGAACCACTCCCCGGCCCCCGGCGCGCGTCCTCCGGGCAGGAAGGTGGCGGCCGCCGCCGGGTCCCGCCGGAGCAGGTCGGTCTCCGCGGCCCACTGCCGGGCGATGATCGGGGTGACGGGGAATCCGTCGCGGGCGTAGCCGATGGCCGGCGCCAGCGCCGCTGCGAGGGTCCGCTTGCCATGGGTGCGCACCAGCAGCTCCCACCCCGCCAGCGCGCCCGGCACCGTCACCGACAGCGCCCCCTGCTGTTCGCCGGAGCGGAACCCGCGGGCTGCCAGCGCCTCGCGGGTCATGCGCGAGCCGGCCCGGCCGCTGGCATTGAGCGCCACCAGCCGCCGCTCCCGGGCCAGCCACACGATGGCAAACATATCGCCGCCAATGCCCGTCATGTGTGGCTCGGTGACGCTCAGCACCGCCGCGGCCGCGACCGCCGCGTCAATGGCGTTGCCGCCCTGGCGCAGCACCTCGAGCCCCGCCGCGGAGGCCAGCGGCTGGCTGGTGGCGACCATGCCGCCCGGCGCATACACCGTGGAGCGGCCGGCCAGCGAAGCGGGACGCTGCGCCGCCAGGCCTGCGGGTGAGAGCAGGCTCATCCAGAGGACCGCGGCCGCGGCTGGCAGGATACGACGGGACATGGGTGCTCCGGGAGAGAAGGCACGGCTGACTCTGGCGGAATCGGGAAACCGGGATGCCATGGCAGGGTGGTCTCCAGCCCCGCCTTCAACTTCATTATATACGGAAGCTCACGAGCCCGCGGGTGCGCTCGCCGGCATCCGGCCCCAGGGGAATCCAGCCATGCGCGCACTCTTCCTTCTGATCCCACTGATTGTCGCCGGCCAGGCCACGCCCGCTCGGCGATCCCCCGAGGTCACGCTGGTCTACCTGGCCAACATGGGGGTGGTGCTGGAGGGTGATGGACGACGGGTGGCCATTGATGCCTTCCATCACGGCGCCCTGGCCATGTACGCCGCCGTGCCCCGCGAGCTGCTGCAGCCGCTGGAACAGGCCCAGGAGCCGTTCGCCCGCCTCGATCTGATCCTCACCACCCACCGCCATCTCGACCACTTCGACGCCGGGTCCGTGGCCTCCCGGCTCGGCAGCGACCCCGGAGTGCGCTTCCTCGCCGCCACCGAAACCGTTGACTCGCTGTACGCGAGGACCAGCCTCGGGTCCGGACACCCCCGGGTGCACGGCGTGCTGCCACCGGCGCGCGGAGAAACCCGGCTCGCGGATGCCCCGGTCGGGCTCACCGTGCTCGACCTGCCGCACAACCCGACGCCCAGTCGCCGGGTCGCCAACGTCGGCTTCCTGGTCGAGCTCGGCGGGCTCGGCATCCTCCACGTGGGCGACGCCGATCCCGAGGCCGCGACCTACGCCGCCCACCGGCTTGCCGGGCGCGTGGACGTGGCGATCGTCCCGTTCTGGTATCTCACCGGGGAGGATGACGCCGTGCGCCGGGCGATCGGTGCCCGCGTGTGGGTCGCCACCCACATCCCGCCGGCCGATACCGCCTCGGTGCGCCGCCAGGTCCTCGCCCAGGTCCCCGGGGCCATCGTCCTCACCCGGCCGGGCGAACGTCACCCGCTGCGCTGAGGGAGCCGGCGCAGCCCTGCTTCCCGCCCTCGATCCGCTGCCGCAGCTTCTCCCGCGCCTCGGCCCGCGATCTGGGGACTTGCTCAGTACCGCCGTGGTGGAAGGGTGTGGCATCGGCGCCGGGTGGCGGCCGGGCCGCCGAATCTCCTCTCACCTGACGAGGCCGCAGGAGGAAGCGCGGCCGGCCGGGCCCCCGGCCCGAGCGTCCCCGGGAACCTGTCCCGGGTTATGTTCCTCTCGTCGCCCGCTCACCCAGGGAATCGCCCGGCAGCAGGGCGTTCCGTTCACCCACTCCATCGCCCATGCCCCCGACAAGGCCTACCGTGCCCGTGAAGGAGGACTCACATGTCTGATGCCTGGATCCTGCTGGATTCAATGAAGGAAAGCTGGCAGCAGATCCTCTCGTTCCTGCCACGGGTGCTGATGACCCTGGCGCTGCTGATCATCGGCTGGGGGGTGGCCAAGCTGCTGCGCCGGCTGGCGCTCAGGGTGTTCCGGCTCATCCACCTCGATGAAATGGCCGAGAAGGCGGGCCTGGACGACGTGCTGCTGCAGGGCGGGGTTCGCTTCACCACCGCGACGATCCTGGCCAACGCCATCTACTGGCTGATCCTCTTTGCCATTCTGCTGGCGCTGCTCAACACCCTGGGCCTCGGCGCCGCCGCCGGCCTGGTCGACCGGATCGTGTTCTATATTCCGAACGTCGTCCTGGCGGTGATGATCCTGGTGTTCGGCACCCTGTTCGCCCGGTTCGTCGGGGGGGCGGCGTTCACCTACCTGAGCAACATCGGCAGCACCGCCGCCGAGCCGATCAGCGCGGTGGCCAAGTATGCGGTACTGTTCTTCGTCCTGTCCCTGGCCTTCGAGCAGCTGGCGATCCAGAGCCAGATCCTCATCGCCGGGTTTCAGATCGCCTTCGGTTCCGCCTGCCTGGCCCTGGCGCTCGCCTTCGGGCTGGGCGGCCGGGACTGGGCGGCCAACGTCCTGGAACGCTACTGGAAGAAGTGAGACCACATGATCATTGACTGCCACACCCACCTGAATCACTACGAGGACGAGGCCGCCAGCGTCCTGCCCGAGAGCCTGGCCCGGCTGCAGGCGGAGATGCGGCGGAACCGGGTGGATATCTCGCTGGTGCTGACTTCATATACCGTGAATCCCGGCCGCCCCTCCACCCGCGATGTGGTGGCGATCACCCGGGAGCTCAAGGACATCTTCGTGGTGGCCGGGATCCGCTACACCGGGTTCAAGCCGGATGACCTCACCGAACTGCGGGAATACCTGCAGGAAGGCTCGGTCCGTGGCCTCAAGCTCTATCCCGGCTACGAGCCGTTCTACCCGGCGGACCCGGTGCTGGAACCGGTCTACCAGCTGGCCGAGGAGTTCAGCGTGCCGGTGATGATCCACTCCGGCGACACCTACAGCCCCAGGGGCAAGGTCAAGTTCTCGCACCCGCTGCACGTCGATGATGTCGCGGTGGACCACCCCGGCGTCAACTTCGTGATCTGCCACATCGGCAACCCGTGGATCCGTGACTGCATGGAGGTGGTCTACAAGAACGCCAACTGCTACACCGACATCTCCGGGCTCGTCCTGGGCGACTTCTCCGATCGGTTCGAGTCCTACATGCAGCGGCAGCTGCAGGACATGCTGCTCTTCGGGGTGGAGCCGGACAACGTGCTCTACGGCACCGACTGGCCCATTTCCTCGATGCAGTCGTATCTCGAGTTCATCGATGAGCTGAAGATCCCGCCGAAGGACCGGAAGAAGATCATGTACGAGAACGCCGCCCGGCTGTTCAAGCTGCCCATCATCGAGAACGGTCCCAAGCTCGAGTCGTTCTTCCAGCGGCTGGTGTAGCGGGGGAGGGCTGGCGCCCGGACGCGTCCTGCAGCGTGGGCCGGGCGGTCAGGCCCGAGGCCTCATCGCACCGTCAGGGTGTCCGGGCCGGAGACCTTTCCGACACCGCACAGGGTCCGGACAAAGTGCAGCGCAGCCGCCGCCCGCGCCCCCGGGACGGTCTCGGCCGTCACGACGACGATCTCGTCCGCGGGCCGGAACTTCTCCGCGCCATGGATCTTGTCGATATCCTCGTCCCCGATGATGGGATAGATGCCCATGGGGGAGGGACCCGACATCGAGGACAGCGTGTCTCCCGACCGGGCGAGTACCGAGGTGACCACCGCGTCGGGAACCGGGTTGCCGGCATCATCCACGACGGTGACGGCCCACACCCGCAGGATGTCGGCACAGGCGGTGGGAGTGCCGCAACCGGGCAGCAGGCCAGGCAGCAGCGCTGCAGCGAAGCGGAGAATGGCCCGGGAATGCGGTCTGCGGCCCGTCCCCGGTGCATGCGGCGGCCGCGTGGGCGCCGCGGTCAGGCCCCGGACCGTGGCTGATCATCCCCGGAACCCCTGGTGGACCACCCGAACGGCAGGTAGGCGGGGCACCACCCGATGAAGCTGGTCGCCACGAAGATCACCGCAACAATCCCCAGGACAATCGCCAGCGTGCCGCCGATGACGCCCGTCAGGTAGAGCCCACCGACCAGCAGGGCCAGCCCGAACCGGATGCCGCGATCCATACCCCCCATGTTCTGCTTCACGGTGTGGCCTCCTGTGCCGTAGGTTCCGGAATCGTCGCGACCTGTCTTGAATGTTCCATGCCGGCGCGCGGGACGCCAGTGCGGCAGGCCAGCCGACCGTGCTAGGTTAGTCCAGCGATGTCACCCTCCGCCCCAGGCCGCCCGGCGGCTCGCTCGATGCTCCTCGCGCTGGTCGTGGCGGCGCTGGTCGGCCTGCTCATCTTCGGCGCCCCCACCGCCGCGATGCTCGCCGGGCAGCTCCGGGACCTTGCCGGGGGCCCCGATGGCCGTCCGTCCCTCCTGGTCTATGCCCTGGCCGCCGGGTTCACCTTCCTCGCGGTCCTGCTGCCCCTCCCCGCGGAAGCCGCGGCCCTGCTGAACGGCACGCTCTTCCCTCCCGTCACCGCGTTCATCCTCACCTGGGTCTCCGCGATGGCCGGGGCCGCCGCCTCCTATGAGTGCGGGCTGCGCCTGGGCCATCGTCCCGCCGAGCGGCTCTTCGGTGCTGCCCGGCTGGCCCGGGCGCAGGGCCTGATTGACCGGGCCGGCTGGCCCACGCTCCTGGCGCTCCGGTTGTCGCCGGTGATGGCATTCACCGCCATCAACTGGGCCAGTGGCATCCTGGCTCTCTCCCGCCCGGTATTCTACTGGACCGTCGCGGCGGGACTGGTGCCGGGCACCTGGGTATTCACCATGGCGCCGGAACTCCTGCGTGACGGGCGCGCTACCACCAGGCTTCTGGTGATCGCGGCCGCGGTGATGCTGGTCCTGTTCGGAATGAGCTGGTCCAGGGTGAGGCGATCCGCCGACTAGACCCGGGCGGCTGGCCGGCCGGTCCCGGCGCGACTCGGACACAGGAGCGTCACTGGCGCCGGGTGACAAGCCGCTGCCGGCGCCTCGCGCAGGTCACAGAGCGTCAGCTGGTGGTGGGAAGGGCGGGGTGCGGACGGCGCACGGCGGCGCGGCATCTCGGCGGGAAACACCACGGCGCCTGTCAGCGAGTCATCCGCTGGCAGGCGCCGGTCTGTTACTCCGCGGTCAGCAGCCGTCGCCGGGGATGAGCGTACGCGAGCCCTGGCGCGCCGGAATGAGCATCCACGAGCCCTGGCGTACGTTGTACACGCCGTACCGGTCCAGCCAGCCGACCTGTGCCGCCTGGATCCCGGCGGGCGCGCCGCCGAGCGCGGCGGGGGCTACCGCACCGGCGGGCACGCGCCCGGTGGCGGG
>CAZCVG010000094.1:7624-10348 GCA_964501735.1 uncultured Gemmatimonadaceae bacterium
GGGGTCGCAACACTCGCGGCGGCGCCGGCCAGCAGGGCGACGGCGATCAGGGGAAGACGGGTCATGGGGCGATCGCTTTCAGGAGTAAGTGAAATGCCGGGCCGGCGTTCTCAGGCCGATGCCAAAGGTACCACTTCCAGCCCCACCTGCAAGCGACGCGGCCAGCGCCGCCTTCACCGGGGCCTCACTCGGGGATGGCGGGCGGTGCCCGCGCCCGCCACTCCTCGAACCGCGTCGGCCCGATCGGTGCCCCCGGGCCGGCGGTGGGAGCATGATCGTCCAGCGCCACCCCGAAGGGAGCCCGCCCGGGCCATCACCTCGGGGGGAAATGGCTAGACCGGCCGGTACCGCTGGGCCAGCAGCCCGGTTGCCCGGGCGAGATCCAGGTCCGCGAGCAGCAACCCCTCTTCCCCGTACGGCTGGTAGCTCAGCAGCGTGCCGTCGGGCGCCGCCACGGCGGAGGTCGTCGGCGACCCCGCACTGGCGAAGTTCACCGTCGCGAAATAGCAGCTGTTCTCCGCCGCCCGGCACAGCACCGCCTTCTCGTGAAAGCTGTTGGCCGGATCTCCGTACGCGGTCGGGCGGTACGAGCCGGCCTCCGCCTCGTGAAACTGCGGGTGGAAGACCACCTGCGCGCCCCGCCGGGCGGCCCAGCGCACCGTCTCCGGATAGCGCCAGCCCTCATGGCAGATCACCACCCCGAAGCTGAGCGGGCCCGCCTGGAACAGCTGTCGCTCACCGCCCGGCGCGTAGGTGCCCTCCTCGGACGGGTCGATCTGGACCTTGTCCTGGAACCCCAGCCGGGATCCGTCCGGGCCGATCACCAGGGCCGAGGCGTGGAGCCGCTCCCCCGCGAGGCGCTCGGTCCCGAGCACCACCGTCAGCCGGGCGGCCCTGGCGGCGGCCCCGACCGCGCGCCAGGCCTCGTCCAGGAATCGGGCGTTGGGGGGCGGGAGCACCCTGGTCCGGCTGCGGTACCCGGGGAGAAAGCACTCCGGAAAGCAGATGACACCGGCCCCGGCCCGGCCGGCCTCGGCGATGGCCGCGGTGGCCAGGTCCACCGAGTGGGCCGGGGTCACCGGGTGCTGCAGGTTGGCGAGGGCGATGCGGTACGGTGTCGTCACCGGGGCCGATGATTCGAGGTGGATCCGGCGGGCTCACGCCGGCGCCGGCGAAGTCGCCGGGCCAATGACGAAGATGGTGTTCCCGAACGGGTCTGTCAGGTCGAAGGTGCGGGCGCCCCACTCCTCGTCCCGCGGGGGCCGCAGCACCCTGGTGCGCTGGCGCCACTCCTCGTAGTAGCGGTCGGCGCTGTCCACCAGCAGCGACACGCACGCCTCCCGCCCGTGTCCCGCCATGGGGCAGTCGAGGGTCAGGTACAGCGACCCCCGGCGCAGGCCCAGCAGGCCGGTCTTGCCGTCGCTGGTGGCCTCGAAGGTGACCTCGAATCCCAGGGCATCCACGTAGAACTGCCGGGCGACGGCGAGGTCGTCGGCGGGGAGGATGGGGACCGCGCGTTCTTCGCTCATGCGACCTCCGTGTCCCGGAGCGGACGGCACCCCGTCATGCGCACTCGTCTCCGTGGTTCCCGGAGTCAGCGGCGCCCGCGGGTGGCCGGTTTCGCCCTGGCGCGAGCCCCGACAGCACCGTGCCGGGCCGGTCGCCTGGCGGCCAGCGTCGGGTCGCCGAGCCGGCGGTTGAGGCCGATCGCCTCCCGCGTCAGGCGGCGCACCGTGGCCGGCGAGACTGTCATCCCCGCCCCGAGCTCCAGCGTGGCCATCTCGTACTTGCCGCCGGGCTTGAGCCGGGGTTCGATCTCGCGCAGCCGCTGGCCCCGCCACAGGCCCAGCAGGACTCGCGCGTCCTCGGCGCGGATCAGCAGGACCGGCCCGTTGGCCAGGTAGACAAGGTGGCCCCATTTCACCACCTCCTCCAGCCCCCCGGCGCTCCGTACCGCACTTCGGAGGCCACGAACCAGCTCCAGCCGCCAGCCGGAGAGACCCTCGACATAGGCATCCGGGCTGGCGGCCGGGATCATCTTCTTCACGAGTCCTCACAGGCCAGGGTCACGGGCCGGCGCTGGTGCAGTCGGCGGCGTGTCAGGGTACCTTGGGACCGGTCACCCGGATCGTCAAGGGGACCGGTCCGGTGGCACAGCGAGGTCCGCATGCACACATGGTTCAGACGCACCCGCGGAGCGCTCGGCATGGGCGTGGCCTGGGCGGCCGGATGGGCGCTGGCCGGGCTGCTGATCGGGGTCACCAGCGTGCTGTTGCCCGGCCTGCCGTGGGATGCCTTCTTCGCGGTGTTCGATGCCCCGCTGCCGGCGCTGGCCATGCCCGGATTCGTGGGTGGCGTGCTCTTCTCCATCGTGCTCGGCATCGCCGCACGCGGCCGCCGGTTCGATGAGCTGTCGCTCGCTCGCGTCGTCGCCTGGGGGGCGGTGGGCGGCCTGCTGCTGAGCCTGGTCCCGGCGACCCTCGTTCTGGTGGGGTTGGCGACGCTCGGCCGCCCCGATCTGGGCCTGTGGCCCCTCACGGCCGCGATTGGTGTGCCGCTGACGCTCCTGAGCGCCGCCTCCGCCGGCGGCTCGCTGCTGCTCGCCAGAAAGGCGGAGCAGCGGGAATCCGTAGAGCCGCCCATGCTCGGAGCGGGGGACGGCGCTCGGCCCCGATAGGCGCTGCACCTCCTGCACACCGCCCCCAGGCCAGCCTCACCCACCCC
>CAZCVG010000095.1:0-10334 GCA_964501735.1 uncultured Gemmatimonadaceae bacterium
CATGCTCCTGGCCGAGGCCAACCAGTGGCCGGAGGACGTGCGGGCCTATTTCGGCGATGACGACGAGTGCCACATGGCGTTCCACTTCCCGCTGATGCCCCGGCTGTTCATGGCGCTCCGGCTGGAGGACCGGCACCCGGTCACCGACATCATGCGGCGGACCCCCGCCATCCCGCCCAACTGCCAGTGGGGCCTGTTCCTGCGCAACCATGACGAGCTCACGCTCGAGATGGTCACCGACGAGGAGCGGGACTACATGTACTACGCCTACAGCGCCGACCCCCGGATGCGGGTCAACGTCGGCATCCGGCGCCGGCTGGCGCCGCTGCTGGAGAACGACCGCAACCGCATCGAGCTGCTGCACAGCATCCTGCTGTCCTTCCCCGGCACCCCGGTGCTGTACTACGGCGACGAGATCGGCATGGGGGACAACATCTACCTCGGCGACCGCCACGGCGTGCGCACGCCCATGCAGTGGAGCGGCGACCGCAACGCCGGCTTTTCCCGGGCCACCCCGGGCCGGCTGTACAGCCCGCTGGTCATGGACCCGGTCTACGGGTACGAGGCGGTGAACGTGGAGGCCCAGCAGAGCGAGCCCTCCAGCCTGCTCAACTGGATCCGCCACATGATCGCCCTCCGGAAGCTGTTCCACGTCTTCGGGCGGGGGACGATCGAGTTCCTCGAGCCGGGCAACCGCAAGGTGCTCGCCTACCTGCGCCGGCATGAGGGGGAGCAGGTGCTCTGCGTGGCCAACCTGTCGCGCTTCGCCCAGCCCTTCGAGCTGGACCTCTCGGCGCTGGCCGGCAGCACCCCGGTGGAGATGCGGGGCTACGTGGAGTTCCCTCGCATCGGCAAGGCCCCGTACCCGCTCACCCTCGGCCCCTACGGCTCGCTCTGGCTGGAGCTGCAGACCCGGCCCGAGGAACAGGCCAGCCCGGCGGTGGCCCAGCCCGCCCTCACCCTGGGCGCCGGGGAGCCGTGGGCGGGCCTGCAGCAGGCGGGCGTGCGCTCGGCGCTGGAGTCGCGTCTCTTGCCGGAGTTCCTGCCGAGACAGCGGTGGTACAGCGGCAAGGCCCGCACCATCGAGCGCTGCACCATCGAGGACGGAATCCCGCTGAAACCGGACGCCGGGCTCCTGGTGGCCCTGGTGCACTTCACCGATGGCTTCGCCGAGCGTTATGTCCTGCCGGTCGCGGTGAGCCTGGGCGAGGCCGCCCAGCGCGTGAGGGACTCCCATCCCGCCGCCATCCTCGGCAACCTCCGCCACGGCGAGGCCACCGGCGTCCTGCATGACGCCCTGATCTCGGAGCCCGTCTGCCAGGCCCTGCTGGCGCTGGCCCGGGAGGGACGGGCCCTGGCGGGCCAGGTGGGCACGGTCACCGGGGTCCCGGGGAGCACGCTCGCCGCCGCCATGCCTCCGCGCGCGGGCTGGCCGGCCACCCTGATCGGTGGGGAGCAGAGCAACAGCTCCATCATCTACGGCGACCAGTTCATCCTCAAGCTGTTCCGGCGCCTCGACGTGGGACCGAGCCCGGATGCCGAGATCACCCGCTACCTCAGCGAGCAGCGCGACTTCACCGGCGTGCCCACCTTCGCGGGCAGCCTCGATTACCAGACCGCCGTCACACCCGCGACGACCCTTGCCCTGGTGCAGCGCCTGGTGCCGAACCAGGGGGACGGCTGGACCTGGATGATCGAGGAACTCGGCCGCTACTACGAACGGGCCGTGACCCGTCCCGCCGACGCCACTCCGGCCGTGGGACCGTCGGGCTGGATGGACATGGGAGAACAGTGGCTGACCCAGGAACTCACCGAGCTGCTCGGGGTCTCGGACGAGGCGGCCGCGGTGCTGGGGCATCGCACCGCGGCGCTTCACCTGGCGCTGGCCATGCCCACCGACGATCCCGCTTTCCAGCCGGTGCCGCTGGAAGCGGAGGACGTGGCCGCCCTCTCGCAGGCCGTGAAGGACAATGCCACCGCTGCTTTCGACATGCTGCGTGAGGCCCTGCCCCGCCTCCCCAACGACCTGGTGGAGCTGGCCGGACAGGTCCTGAGCCAGCGCAGCGCGATCCTCACCCGGATCCGGCGCCTGACCGACCTCAAGCCCGGCTCCCTCAAGATCCGGATCCACGGCGACTACCACCTTGGCCAGGTACTCCGGGTCGGGCAGGACTTCGTGATCCTGGACTTCGAGGGCGAGCCGGCCCGGAGCCTGACCGAGCGCCGGGCCAAGCACTCCGCGCTCAAGGACCTGGCGGGGATGCTCCGGTCCTTCAGCTATGCGGCCCGGGTGGCGCTCCAGTCCCACGCCGAGCGCCGGGCGGGGGACCCCGAGCGGCTGGAGCCCTGGGCCCGGCTGTGGGAGCAGTCGGTCTCGGCGGTCTTCCTCAATGCCTATCGCCGCACGGTGAAGGAGTCCCGGATCCTGCCGGCCGCCCCGGAGGACCTGGCCCAGCTCCTCGACACCTACGCCCTCGACAAGGCGCTGTACGAGCTGCGCTATGAGCTGGGGAATCGCCCGGCCTGGGCCGGGATTCCGATCCGTGGAATCCTGGAGCTGATGGAGGAGTAGCCGCCCGGGGGCGCGGTCAGGACTTCCGCCGGAGCCCGATCGTCGCCGCGCAGGCCACCAGGGTCACGCAGGCCATGATGAAGAGGCTGGGATCGCCGCCGTAGTTGATTCCGATCCTCGCCACGTGGGTGCCGATGGCGCCGACCATCAGCATGACGCCCACCATGGCGCCCAACATGGCCCGGGCCGGCCAGAGCAGCAGGATCGCGGCCGCCAGCTCCACGGCGCCGAGAACGAGCCGTCCCAGCGGCTCGGCGCCGAGCAGGGTGAACAGCGCCACGGAGTCCTCGGCGGCGGCGAGCTTGGAGGCCCCGGCCATCCCGAGGATGGCGGCCGCGACGATCTGGGCGGTCCAGGCGAGGATGGTGCGGTGGCGCGGACTCGGCATGGCTGGGTACTTCCGAAGGGGGTGTGGGGTGCTTACCCTATACTAACGCGCCGGGCGGCGCTTCGGATCCGGCCCGGCGGCCCCGGGAAACACCGCCGGACTAACACACGAGGGACCTCCGGGCCAGGTGCCAGGAGGTCCCTCGGTGCCTTCGCGGCAGGTGGAGCCGACGGCGGGTCAGCGGAACGTGATCGGCCTTGGCAGGATCGAGCAGAAGCCGTTTTCGTCCTGGACCGCGCCCGACATGTCCCAGTACAGGGTGGACTGCCCGGGCGACACCAGCGGACTGGTCAGGGAGACCAGCTGGTTGCTGCTCACACCCCGGCCCAGCGCGGCGCTGGTGTCGGTGGTGAAGAAGATGGCCACGTGATCGTCCACCGCGCCGGCCGCGTCGTCGGTCCCGCGCCCGATGATCGGGTTGCCGTCCTGGTCAATCCAGTCGGTCTCGCCGTCCCGGTAGATGTCGCCCACGTAGGTCTGGGTGGAGTCGCAGGGACCGAACGTCCGCTCCGGCACCATGGAGAGCACGTCGCTCATCCGGAAGATCATGCAGGGATAGGTGCCCATCTCCGGCTCGGCCTGGAACAGGATCTGGTTCTGGGCGAAGTCCTTGAGCGAGCCGCCCGACCCGTAGTCCTGCACCAGGAACGGCTGGGTGCAGTCCGGGTTGGGCGAGAGGTAGAGCGAGTACATCGCGATCCACATGTGGCGGGGCGCCGCCGAATCGGTGGCGAAGCTGGCCTGGGGGAGTGGCCCACGGCGGGGCGCGCCCTCCACTCCGGCAGGCGCAGGCACCAGCACCGGCGGCGCGGCCGAGGAGCCGTAGATCACCAGCGCCAGCGCCGGGCCCGGCTCGGCCTTGGAGGAGCAGCCAGCGGCCGCCAGGGTCGCGGCCGAAAGAAGCCCTAGCCGCATGCGGTGGAGCACCATGCCGAACTCCAGGAAAGGGTTACCTGAAGTATCGGCCGCCGCCCCCCGGGGTTGAGCCCGCCCTACTCTCCCCCCATCCAGGAAATCTCCGCCCGCCACCCGCCGTAGCGATCAGTCAGGTCGAGCCTGGGCCAGCTCAGTCCCTGGGTTGGGGTGAGCACCAGCATCGCGACATGCAGGGTATCTCCCACCGTGTCCCCTGCGACGGCCAGCGCCACGCAAGCGCGCCGGTAGGTGGACCACCCCGGGTCGTGGCGCTGGGCCCGGCACGTTCCCCAGTCTCCCCAGCGCACCGGCCGCCGCCACGAGGCGAGCGCCGGCAGGATGGACGCGGGATCGCCTTCGAGGGTCAGGAGCGCCGGGCGCGAGGCGGGAACGAAGAACACCGGGGCCGGGTGGGGCAGCTTCACCACCTTGGGCTCGATCCAGAGGGTGTCGCAGGGGGAGAGATCGGGACACCAGGCAGGGGTGCCGTCACGGCTCCTGTCCCACGGCAGCGCCGTGATCGCCTCGGAGAGTCCGGTGGCGATGGTCGGCGCGACCGGCGGCGGGTCGCCGCACGCGGTGGCTCCGAGCAGGAACAGGACGAGGCGACCGACTCTGGGAGGATCCACACGAGCCTCCTTGAAGGGTGTCGGGAGCGTCGCCCCACCATACCGGTTGGCGGCCACCTCGGCAAGACCAAGGGTGGCCACGGCACGCGGGTGAGGCGGGGACGCCGCACCCCAGCGAGAGCGCGCCGCAGGCAAGCCTCGTCGGGGAGTGAATTCCGGCCCAAAGTGGACGATGAACTGTCACATAACTAGCCAGATAATTGCACCAATTAGAATAGTCTAAAAACCTAGATGACATAGTGTTATGAGCAACCAATGAGGCTTATTGTTCGATATCATGACACAACAGCAGGCCCGTGGCCTGGTAGCTGCTCCTTTTGCCGGTCGAGGTATCCGATCCCCACGCGCCAGACCGGCGAGAATGACCCGAGGCGGCCATGTCCACCCGATTCTCCAGAGTAGCCCTTGCCGTCGCCCTCACCGGCGGGCTGCTGGCCTGCGCCACGGGCGACAGCCCGACCGGACCCTCGGCGCTGAAGCAGGCCAGTGCCCTGACCGACTTGGTCACCGACGTCCTGACCATCGCAACCCGGCAGGCCGACCTGCTCTACTGCGAGGCCAGGCCAGCGGCCGTCATGACCAAGTCGGTGGGACCGGCCGGCGGCGTCCTGCAGGCCGGCGGGCACAAGCTCACGGTGCCGGCGGGCGCCCTGTCCCGGCAGGTCACGATCACCATGACGGCGCCGTCCGACACGGCGGCGACCGTCCAGTTCCTGCCCGAGGGACTCACGTTCAGCAAGCGCTATCCCGCCACCCTGACGATGTCGCTCAGCGGCTGCGAGACGCCGAACAAGAGCCTGTCCATCCTGTACGTGGACGACCTGTGGGCCGTGCTGGAGAAGCTGCTCACCAGGTGGAACCCCAACGCCGGGACGGTGACCGCCGAGCTGCAGCACTTCTCCCGGTACGCCGTGGCATGGTAGGGACGATCCGGACCGGACGCATGACTGCCGACTCTCACTGAGGGGACAGCGTGCCACCACCGATGAGCACCTTGGCGGATTCCGAGACGGCGGCCAGCCCGGCAGCGGGGCACCTCCGGGCCGGCTGCCGCCACCAGCTGGAAGGCCGCCTGGCCCAGGCCCTCTCGAGCATCGCGCAGGCGATTGACCTCGCGCGGGCCGATGAGGATCAGGCCACCCTGGCCGAGGCCCTTCGCCGCTTTGCCGTGCTGCACCAGCAGCAGGGGGAGGCCGGCGCCGCCCACCGGTACGCCACGGAGAGCTACCAGGTCGCGCGAGCCGCGGACCATGCGGGCCTCGCCGCCGAGGCCCTCAACACCCTCGCCGGGATCGCCTTCGAGTCGGGAGACCTTGAGGAGGCAGGCCGCATCTACGAGCAGGCCCGCAGCGCGGGCGCCGGCCAGGGGCAGCTCCAGAGCCGGATTGACCAGAATCTCGGCAACATCGCCAGCATCCGGGGGGAACCGGCCGCCGCCGAGCTGCATTACCGGCGGGCCCTGGCCGGCCATGAGGAAGCTGGTGACGACCGCTCCGCCGCACAAGTGCACCACAACCTCGGCATGCTGGAGGCGGGCCGGGAGCGCTGGGAAACTGCCCACCGTCATTACAGCCGGGCCAGCTACCTGGCTGCGCTGGTGGGCGACGTTCACCTCGAGGCGCTCTGCGCGCTGAATCGCGCCGAGCTCCACCTGGCGCTGGAGCAGTACGACGAGGCCCGCCAGCTCGCCGAACGAGCGCTCGCTACCTTCGACAGCACCAACTCCGTGGCGGACAAGCCCGACGCCTACCGGGTGCTGGGCATGGTGTTTCACGCCACCGGCCTGCCCACGCTGGCGGAATCACGGCTCAGGAGCGCGATCGCGGGGGCCACGGCCACCGGCAGCCGGCTGAGTGAGGCGGAGGCCTGGCGGGCGCTGTCGGAGCTGCAGGCCGACCGGGGCCAGGTCCTGGATGCCCGCGCTTCGCTGGCCCGGGCCAAACTGCTGTTCCAGGGACTCGGCGCCATCGAGGATGTGAAGGACGTGGAGGCGCGCCGCCAGGCGCTGCCGAGATGGGTCCGCCGTTCCAAGGGGGGCGCGCCGCCCAAGGCCGAGCGGCGCCGGCGCCGGGCGACGCGCCGGTAGTCTCGCGGGATCCCGGGCCGCCGGCCCGCCGCTACTCGCCCGCCCTGTCGCCCCCGCCCACCAGCCCGTTTCCGAGCAGGAAAGCACCGATCTCCCGCCACGGGCGGGGGCAGTCGTTGTGGCCGCACGGCATGCGGACCAGCTCCACGCCGGCCGCCTCCGCCAGCTGTTCACCGTGCCGAGTCGGGATGACCTCGTCCCTGGCGCCGTGGAGGATCAGTCGGGGCCCCCGGTAGGCCCGCACCGCGGCAAGGTTGTCGAAGCGGTCGCGCACCAGGAATGGGGGCGCCCCCATCCGCCAGGCGAACGCGGTGGTGTTGGTGAAGCTGGACTCGAGTATGAGGCCGGCCAGGCGCCGGGTCCGGGACAGTCCCGAGACCGCGCCGCCGCCGAGCGAGCGGCCATACCCCACAATCCGGCCAGCGTCGATGCCCGGCTCCCCGGCGGCCCAGTCGTACGCCGACTCGAACGCCTGCTGGATCGAGCGGCTGGCGGGAGTTCCCCCTGAACGGCCGTAGCCGGGGTACTCCACCAGCAGCACCCCCATCCCCCAGCGGCGCGGCTCGTCGAACCCGCCGGGCCAGTGGTTGATCAGCTCGGCGTTGCCGTGACCGAAGAGGAGCACCGGCACCGGACCGGTGCTGGGGCCGAACGGCGGGAGGTACCAGGCTTCGGTGCGGCCGGCGGGGGATTCGAGCCAGAGGGTCCGTGCCCCGGCCGGGGCGTCGGGCGCGCCGGCCCCGGGCGGGCGAGGGAACAGGAGCTGGCGCTGGGCCAGGAACAGCAGCGTCCAGTAGATGGCCAGCACGACCAGCAGGTTAAGCAGGAGGCGCGCGAGCATGAAGTGGGAGGGCCGGCCTGGCGGCGGGTCGGTCGGCGACGTCCCGCGCGCCGCCATTGCCAGCGCCCGCCGGTCGGGGCGATCCGATCCGGCTACTTCCGCTCCAGGCGCCAGGAGGTCGTGACCGTACCGGTCACCCCGTTGACACCGTCGGCATCGGGATGCTCGTAGGACTCCTGGCCGTTGAGCCGGGTGTAGTCTCTTGATTCCTGTTTCATCACCTCGATCAGGGCGTAGTCGTCGCGGGTTACCCGTTTCCCCGGCTCGTCGGGGCACCAGACCTTGATCTCGTAGCCGCCGAAGTTCTGGTTGCTGTCGTGCTCAACCATGATCATGCCGGGTGCGGTGAACTCGGGGACCTCTTCGGTCTTGAGCTGGCAGCTCACCTTGCCGGCCGCCACCGTCGCCGTCACCACGGTGAACTGGTTCACGCCGGGAGCCGTGAGGGTGGACTTCAGGGTCACGGTGCCGCTGTAGTAAGTGGCGCAGTTGAAGGTGGAGAGCGAGTCGGTCTTGCACGCGGTCCACGCGGGAGCCTGCTGTGCGGCGAGGCCGGCGGGGCTGAGGCCGGCGAGGGCGGCCCAGAACAGCAGCCGGGTGCGGAATGATCCGGTCATGCGATGCTCCTGCCAGGGGAAACGGCCACCAGACTGAGTATGCATCGCGGTACCGCCGCCGGCCAGAGCGCGCCCGCCGGCCCGGTGGGGCTCGCTGGGCGCCTCAGCGCTCCAGCCGGTGCTCCACGTCCTCGACCAGCTCGGCCACGGCGCGGAACAGGTGCACCACACCGTAGGCCAGGACGCCGTCATAGGCCCCGACCTTCATCTCCATGCCGCCCACAGCCATCTCGACCGTGCCGCCGGTGATGGACTCCCAGACCTCGATGAGGCTGGTGGAAATGAGGACCAGCGCCACCACCAGGTTGGTGGCGGGGTGATGCAGGATGGCGCGGAGCTTCTTCATGGGAGCCTCGGGGTTCCGGAACGGGCAGGACGCGGCGCGAGGACGTCCAAGGTGAAACGCCCCACGGGCGGGAGTGGTTCCGGACCGGTTCGCGGCCCGGGCACGGGCCACCGCCAGTGGTCAGCCCCGGAGCACCTCCCGTACGCGCCGCCTGAGCGCCGGCAGCACCTCCGCCTCGAACCACGGGTGCTTCCGCACCCAGATTGCGTTGCGGGGCGAGGGATGCGGCAGTGGAAGGAGAGCAGGCCAGCGCGTGCGCCATGCGGCCACCGCCTCCGTGACCGATCCCTCGCGGCCGAGGTGATACGCCTGGGCGTAGGCCCCGATCACCAGCGTCAGGCCGGGCCGGCCCAGGTGGCCCAGCAGCCGCTCGCGCCAGAGCGGAGCGCACTCCGGCCTGGGCGGCAGGTCACCGGCGGTGCCGGTGCCGGGATAGCAGAAGCCCATGGGCAGGATGGCCACCGCACCGGGATCATAGAAGGTGGCCCGGTCGACCCCCATCCACTCGCGCAGCCGATCGCCGCTCGGGTCGTCGAAGGGTATGCCGGTCTGGTGCACCTTTCGCCCGGGTGCCTGTCCAGCGATCAGAATCCGGGCCCCGGCTGCCAGCTGCACAATCGGCCGGGGACCGAGCGGAAGGTGGGCCGCGCAGTGGGTGCAGGCCCGAACCTCCCGGAGCAGCGCCGCCAGCCGAGGCTCCCGCTTCCCGGCCGGCATTCAGCGGACCTCGATGGTGGCGATCATCGTGGGATGATAGCGGCAATAGTATCGATGCGGGCCTGGCCCGGCGATCACCAGGGTGATCGCCGCACCCGGCGCCACCTCATCCGGCGCCTCGCCCTGATCCAGCGTCACGGTGTGCGGGACGATGTCGTGATTGAACCAGGTAATGGTGTCCCCCACTGCCACCCGCAGCACCGCCGGCTGATAGACCAGGTCCCGAATCCCGGCCTGATGGTGACGTGCTTCGCCGCCGCAGCCCATGGCGGTCGCCAGCGGCACTGCGCCGCTGGCGATCCACCCACGCAGCCACCTCACCTGGCGGCCACACGCGCCAGTGACTCGGCGTGGCGCTGGTGCCCCTCGAAGATGGCCAGCGCCCCCTGGAAGGCCTGCTTGACCTCGCCATTCTGGATGTTCGGCAGGAAGGTGCCGGCCACCAGCCCGTTGACCGCCTGGTGGTAGCGGGCCTCGTTGTCCATGTAGCGCCGGTCGAACGCCTGCCCCCGGAGCCGGCTGAGTTCGTCCTTGATCTTGTCCGCATCGGTGAGCAGCTGCCGGCTTACCGCGTTGTCCTGGGCCGTGACACCGAGCTTCCGGGCCAGGGCAAACACCTGGGCATTCACCGCGCTGTGGTCGCGGATCATGGTCTCGGCGAAGCCGCGCACCTCGGCGTTGTCGGAGAAGGCCAGCGCCAGGTGGGCGTAGGCGATGTCGATGTTGCTGGCGACCACGGCTACGTGGGCCATTTCCAGGTCGTTCAGCCTGGCCTGGGCCAGCATCGGAGTGGGCGCCGCCAGGGCCATCGAGAGGCCCAGAAGCGCAGGAGTGAGGTGACGGCACACGCTGTTCATGGCATTCCCTATATGTACTGGTGTCGGACGGCTGTCCGGTCCGGCGATGCGCCGGGCGGAGGACAAGATCATCCGGCACTCCCCTGCGATCCATGCCTGAAACGCCACAATTCTTGACCATTCGTCCGCGGTTGTACCTGATGGGCGGCCGGATGGGCTATAATTGGTCATGGATGTCCTCAGCAATATCCTCGAGACCCTCCGCCTCCGGGGTACGCTCTACTTCTCAACCGCGTGCCATCCACCGTGGGGGATCCGGGTTCCGGCCTACCGGCGGGTGGCAAGATTCCACCTCGTCGCCCGCGGGACTTGCTGGGTCGAGGTGGTGGGACAGCCCGAACCGATCCGCCTCGAGGCGGGAGACCT
>CAZCVG010000096.1:0-10132 GCA_964501735.1 uncultured Gemmatimonadaceae bacterium
GGGGCCCGGAACGCCGCGCCCACCGAGCCGTACAGGCTCAGCCCGTCGCTCACCTGCACGCTCACCCCGCCCTTCGGGCTGAGGCGCTGGTAGGAACTGGTGGTGTCACGGGTGGGATCGAGCTGGTTTTCGAAAGGGATCCGCACATAGTCATACCGGAGCCCCGCCGAGAGGGTGACCCGCCCCACCGAGAGGTCGGCCAGGCCGTAGGCGCCGACATCCCAGGTCGGGCTCTTGACGAAGGTGGTCTGCAGCACCGGGCCACCGAACTTGGACGAGTCGGCGAACAGCTCCACCTCGGTCCGGCTGGTCGAGCCCTCGCCCCCGACCCGGAGCCCCAGCCGCCAGTCCCCCAGCGGCTGCTCCCAGCGATAGTCCACCGTGCCGCCGAACAACTGGTTGCGGGACTTGCCGAGATTGTCGGGGTCGTCGTCCTGGTTGACGTTGAACCGCTCGGCCCGGTGCCGCCGGGTGTAGGCGGAAAGGGAGAGCTGTCCCCCCTCGGAGCGGCGATAGGCGCTCACCGCCAGCTGCAGGTTGTTGAGGTCCTCGAAGTCGCCCGAACTGAGGTTCGAGTCGGGCCGGGTCCGGAACACGCTCTCCGGCAGCGAGCCAGCGGTCTCGGCCCGTGACTTGGCGCCGTACCCCTGGAATCTGATCCCCCAGCGCTGGGTGAGCCGCCCCAGGTTGAAGAACCCGTTGTACTGCTCCCCGTCGGTGAGCTGGCGCCAGCCGTCCTCCCGGTCGTAGCCTCCGCCCGCGTAGTAGGACCAGCGGTCCCCGCCCAGGCTCCCTGCGATCGACGCGTCGGCACCGAAGGTGCTGTAGTTCCCGCCCGAAAGCTCCACCTCCCCGTGGGTGGGCCCGCCGCCGCTGTTGGAGACCAGGTTGATGGCCCCGCCGAGCGAATTGCGCCCCAGCAGCGAGGCGGTCCCCGAGAGAATCTCCACCCGCTCGACATGCTCCATGGGGAGCAGGTCGAAGTTGACCTGGGCGGCGTCCGGCTCGTTCTGCCGCACGCCGTCGAGGAAGATGGACAGGCCCTGCGGCAGGCCCACCACCGGCGACGCATAGAACCCCCGCGACGACAGCGACATCTTGTAGCTGGCGCCGAGGTCGTCGTAGCTGGAGAAGCCGGCCTGGGTGGTGAGCGCGTCACTGAGCAGCCGGGGCTCGGTCTCCTCGAGCTGCCGCCGTGTGATGGTCGTGGTCCGGGCCGGGACGCCGGACCCGATTCGGGGCCCTGCCGGCGCCAGGATGGAGCCGATCACCTCGATCGGCTTGAGGGCGACGGCAGAATCGGCGCGGGCGCTGTCGGCCACCTGGGCCCGGGCCGCGGTGGCCGTCAGCATGAGGGGGATCAGGACGTGCAGGACCTGCCGCGGGAAGAGACTCGGCGTCACGAGAATTCCGGTTGAGGTAAATGAATCAGCGGAGGTGCAGCGTGCCCGACCGGGCGCCCCGGTGCTCGTAGATCGCCGCCATCGCGATCCGGTCGGGCGGCCGGCCCAGCACGATCAGGGCATCGTCGGCGGGACCGCCGCCATCGTAGTCCAGACAGCAGAACTCCGTTGTGGTGAGTCCCTCGGCCACCGGCAGGACCACCGACGGCGTGCTGCCGCGGTCGAAGCGCATCCGGTCGCCGGTGGTGAAGCTGCGGCTGCCGTCGCGATCCTCGTAGATCGCCAGCCGGCGCACCACGCTTCCGCCGCGGACCTCGATGAGCAACCCGTCGTCCGCGTCACCCCCGCCGTCGAGGTCCTGGCAGCAGCGGTCCACCGTCCGGACCTGGCGCTCCGGCCACCAGGCTAGCCCGGCGAGAGCGATGACCAGCAACAGGGCCGCAGCCGCGGCGGCCGGCCACCACCGGCGGGCACCACCAGTGGCGCCGGGCACTTCCCCCCGCCGCCAGCGGCCCAGGATCTCCGGGCCAAGCGATGCCCTGGGGGTGAACCGTGCCTCTTCCAGCAGCCGCTCGAGGGCGGGGTCAGGTCCGGGCTCCGTCATGGCTCCTCCCCGAGGAGTCCCCGCAGGCGGGCCAGGGCCCGCCACAGTCGCGTGCGCACCGCGCTCTCGCCGATCTCGAGCACCTCCGCGATCGCCGGGGTGTCGAGCCCGCTGCCGTAGCGGAGGCTGATCAGCTCGGCATCCCCGCGCGACAGCGCCGCTACCGCCTCCAGCAGGCGGCCCACCCGTTCCTCATGGAGCAGCCGCTCCTCGGCGCTGGGGGCTTCCCAGGCCAGGTCCCGGAAGCCGCTGAGCGGGAGGTGGCGCCGAACCCGGGCCCGGCGCAGGTGGTCCCGCAGGGTGTTCCGGGCAATCCGGATCAGCCAGGACCGCACCGAGCCCCGCGCCGGGTCGTAGCGATCGGCGTTCCGGAAGGCCTTCAGGAAGGTGTCGGAGGTGACATCCTCCGCCTGGTCGGCGCTGGGCAGGTGGAACCGCACGAAGCGGTAGACCACCTGTCCATGCGCCTCATACCAGTCCCGGCAGCGCGCCTCCGGCGCGTCGGGGGACTGGGGAACGGCGGATGTCAGTCCGTGGGGGGAAACCGGCATGATGGGAGATAATACGCACCACCTGGCCCCGCGTCACACCGGGGCGCGGGGCGGCCCCCGGCATGCGCCGGGTCCAAGGGCCACCCACCCCCGCGACCCGGCAGCCAGCCCGTCCAGTGCCGGGGGCCAGCCGCTGGCTGTTCAGAGTTCCGGCTTGCAGCACCCCGCCGACGAGCAGGTCACCCAGGGCGTAGTCCCGCCGGCGCTCAAGAGGCGCACGCCTCCGCCGGGGACCATGTCCCCGATGACCCCGGGCAGCTGCCACTGGGCAATGGACTGCCGCCAGGCCCGGGTGGGCTCGTGGTACATGGTGGGAATGCCCACCCGGTCGAGGCCCTGATCCTTGGCGTCGGCGATGAACGCCGAGTACCACGTCCCCGCCACCCGGTAGACGACCCAGTAGCTGGTCCCGCGCGCCGGCAGGGCCAGCGGCTTGACCGTCTGGTCGCTGTGATTGATGAACTTCGCCACGACCCGTCCCTGGCCCAGTTCACCGATCGTCAGCCGATAGGCTCCGTCCTGCGGTTCGACCGTCACCTCGATGCCCTCTTGCCACACGGTGCGGTCCGACGCACCGGGGTTGGCGTCGTACTGCTGGCCCCTGCCCACGTCCAGCAGGCGCAGCCGGCCTTCGGGGAGCTTGTCCGGCGGAACCGGCACCGGCTGCGGCAGCGGCCGGCCGGCGCCACATGCGGCGAGCCCCAGCAGGCCCAGGACCGGCAACAGTCCCCGGCTTGTCCCCCACGCCACTCGGCATCCTGCCGGTGATGAAAGCCTCACGCACCCTCCCTGGTTGGTGATTGTTTGCACAGTTCGTTCAGGACGGCTCCGCGGCCAGCCGGCGCATCTCCGCCAGCTCGCCACCCAGCGCGGGCTCGGCCGCCTTCCAGAGCCGAAGCACCGATACCGCCCACCGGGCCGCCACCTCGGGCTGGCCCCGGCGGCTCGCCAGCCGGGCCCGCAGGGCCATCGCCCGCACCAGCGCCCCGGCCTGGAGCGGCTGGGTGAACAGGTCGCGGCCCAGGCTCGGCAGGCCGACCAGCAAGTCGTCCAGTCTGGCCGCCGCTGCCGCCGAGTCCCGCATCGCAAGGTACAGTTGGGCCTCCTGCAGCGCGAAATCGGGCGCCACCGTACCCGGTGTCCGGTGCCGCCGGGCCCGGGTGAGTGCCGCCAGCCGGGAGCGGACCTCGGCAGTGTCGCCGCGGCGGAAGGCCGCCTGCAGCGCGAGCAGGTATTCCGACGCCGGGGGCTCCTCCTTCAGGCTGGCCAGCGGCGCCGGGAAGAGCTGTGCCCGGGCCCCGCTGAATAGCGCCAGGTTCACGCTGGCGCGGTCCTCGGGGGCGGCGAACGCCCGGACCTGCTGCTCGCCATCGTCCAGCAGCCGCCGCAGGCTGTCGGACGGGGTGCCCACGGCCGCGAACCCGATGACCGACAGCGCCGTCTCCCGGAGCCGAAGCGGCACGCTCAGCTCCCGGCCGGCGGTGTCCATCGGGGTGTACCCGGAGGCAGACAGGCGGAGCAGCGCCGCGGCCCGGCTGGGCTGTCCCGTCAGGGCGGCCAGCGCGGCATGCTGGGTGGCGGCCTCGGCATCGGCTGGCCGGGTGGCCAGGACCGACTCGGCGAGGGTCTCCGCCTCCCGGAGGCGGTCCAGCTTGAGCAGCACCCGGGTGCGCGCCAGCGCCAGCCGCAGGCGCATCGCGGTGTCCGGCGCCAGCCGCTCGGCCGCGGCGTACCGGGCCAGGGCCCCCGGTTCGGCATTGGGGGAGTCGAGCAGCCCCTGCATCTCCAGCACGATCCCCTGCGCCTCCAGCGCCGCACCGCTGCCGGGAAACTCGCGCACCCAGGCATCGGCGATCTGGCGCAGCACCTCCCGGTTGCGGTTCACGGCCGCCGGGTTGCTCGCGGGGTACAGCTCCGCCCCCTCGATGGCGCCGAAGCGGGCGACGGGATACGGCACGAACGCCAGGGTATCCCCCTGCAGCGCCGGCCAGGCCGAGAAATACCCCGAGTCGGGCGAGCCCGTCTCCCCCCATCGGATCTGGTTGGTCTGGGTATAGAGCAGCCGGCTGAGCCTGTCGAACGCCGCGCCCCGGAAGGCGCGGTGCGCCGAGGGGATGAGGGTCAGGGCATGCTGATAGTCACGGATTGCCTGGCGATGACTGCTGCGGAACCGCCAGCCAGAGGGGCTGCCGGCGTCGGCGACGACCAGCCGGTCGCGGGCCCGGCATTCGGCCCGGCCGTACCAGCCGCGAAAGTCCAGGGAGTCGCGCCGGATGATGGAGTCGTACTGGGCGCACGCCTCGGGGAATCGCCCCTCCGCCAGCGCGGCCAGCGCCAGCCCCCAGGCCAGCTCGCGGGGCGGCAGGGCCGCTGGCGTGCCGACGCCCGCCTGCGCGTGGGCCCGCCACAACGAGGCTGGCTGGCCCTGCCAGCTCGCCGTCTGGGCCAGCCAGAGGTGGGCCAGGGCGAAGCCAGGATCCCGCTCGAGGGCAGTGCGGAAGTGCGCCGCGGCGCCGTCGAGGTCCCACGCCGCGAGGGCCGCGTGCCCGGAATCGTAGGCCATCCAGGCGCCGAGCACCCGGGTGCCGAGGGCGCCGGGCACGGCCACCGGCGCCTGGGCGCGCGGCAAGAGCAGCGAATCGGCCAGCTCGGCAAAGCGGGCCTCCGCGTCGGAGAGATCGCCCGCCACGCTGAGGGTCTGCTCCCGCAGCATCCGCCCGCGGTGGTTCACGTCGTACAGCACCCCGCGGACCCGGATGGAGTCGCCCCACGTCCAGACCTCGCCGCTGATCAGGCGGCCGGCCCCGGCCCGCCGGGCGATCCGCAGCAGGTCCTCCAGTGACGGCTCGCGGCCCAGCCGCTCGAGCTGGTCGGTGGTCCAGCGGGAATCGGCCAGCGCCACGTCCTGCCATCGGGCCAGGCTGTTGTGCACCAGGCGGCTGCATTGATCCCCGGTGAGCAGCCGGGGCGCGGCATCCGCACGGTGGGCGAAGGGCGCCACCAGGTGCAGCGCCGGATCCACCCGGCCGCCGAACGGCGGCTGGTCGGTGATGCGCGCCACTGCCAGGATCAGCGCCAGGACACCGGCGATCGCCCACCCCCACGGAATGCGCCAGGACAGCCCCAGCGGCAGCCGGGGCGCGGGCAGGCCGACCGGCGTCGGGCGAATCTCGGGGGCCGCGAGCGGCTGGAGCAGGTCGGCGAACTGCTGGGCGGTCTGGTAGCGGTCGGCCGGGTGCTTGGCCAGAGCCCGGCCCACCAGCTGCTGCAGCTCGGGGCTCAGGGCCGGGCGGTGCCGGGTGACCGGCTCGGGCTCTTCCGCCCGGTGCTGGGCCGCCAGCCCATCGGGGGTGGTGGCCCGGAAGGGTGGCACGCCGGTGAGCATCTCGTACAGCACGCAGCCCAGGCTGTAGATGTCGCTCCGGCCGTCCACCCGGGACCCACCGGCGGCCTGTTCCGGGCTCATGTAGGCGGGCGTGCCGACCACCATGCCGAGCAGCTGGGTTTCGTCCCAGCCGCCGGCGCTGATGGCGCGGGCCACCCCGAAGTCGGCCACCACCGCCTGGCCGGCCAGGAAGAGGATGTTGTCCGGCTTGATGTCGCGGTGCACCACGCCGAGGCTGTGGGCGTAGGCCAGCGCCCCCGCCACCTGCGCGGCGATCTGCATGGCCTCGTGCACCGGCAGGGCCCCCTGCCGCGCCAGCCGCTGGGCCAGGTTCTCGCCTGGCACGTGCGGCATCACATAGTAGAGCAGGCCCTCGGATTCGCCCGAGTCGTGGACGGGGAGGATGTTGGGATGCGCCAGCCGGGCCGCGATCTGGATCTCCCGCAGGAACCGGTCCTTCCCCTCCTCCAGGCCGGAGTCGATCCGGAACAGCTTGAGCGCCACCTCGCGCTTGTGCTGGGAGTCATGGGCCAGGTAGACCACGGCCATCCCGCCCCGCCCCAGCTCCCGCTGGATGGTGTAGCGCCCGCCGAACTGCTGCGGCCCTCCGGGGTGCTGATCGGTCACGGTTGCCTGCCGGCGAATTCCATGTCTGCACGGTTGAGAAGCGGGAACAGCGGTCCTGCCGCCTGCATCACGGGTGCCCTAGAACGCGCCCAGCCCCGTCACCGCCTGGCCGAGGATGAGGGAGTGCATGTCGTGGGTCCCCTCATAGGTGTACACCGACTCGAGGTTGGCCATGTGGCGCATCGAGTGGTACTCGGCCAGGATGCCGTTGGCGCCAAGCAGGCGGCGGGCCTCCCGGGCGCACTCGCACGCCATGTGGACGTTGTTCCGCTTGGCCAGAGACACCTGCTCGGGCGTCATGGTCCCCGCGTCCTTGAGGCGGCCGAGCTGGAGGTTGAGGAGCTGGGCCTTGGTGATCTCGGTGAGCATCTCCGCCAGGCGGACCTGCTGGATCTGGGTCTGGGCGATGGGCCGCCCGAACATGACCCGCTGTTTGGCGTACTGCAGCGCCTCGTCGTAACAGGCCATCGCCGCGCCGGTGGCCCCCCAGGCGATGCCGTAGCGGGCCTGGGTCAGGCACATCAGCGGCGACTTGAGCCCGCCGCTCTTCGGCAGCAGCGCCTCCCGCGGCAGGTGGACGTCCTCCAGCAGCAGCTCGCTGGTGTCCGAGGCGCGGAGCGAAAGCTTGCCCTTCTGGTCCCGGCCGCTGAACCCCTTGGTGTCCGCCGGGACGATGAACCCGCGCACCGACTTGGGATCGTCGAGCGCGCCGGTCTTGGCCCACACCACCGCGACGGTGGCCTGCGAGCCATTGGTGATCCACATCTTGGCGCCGTTGAGCACCCATCCGTCCCGGGTCTCCCGCGCGGTGGTGATCATGCCGGCGGGGTTGGAGCCGTAGTCCGGCTCGGTGAGCCCGAAGCAGCCGATCTCCGTCCCCGCGGCCAGGGCGGGGAGCCAGCGCCGCTTCTGCTCCTCGCTGCCGAACGCGTAGATCGGGTACATCACCAGCGCCCCCTGCACCGAGGCGAACGACCGGATGCCGCTGTCGCCCCGTTCCAGCTCCTGCATGATGAGGCCGTAGGCCACGTTGTTGAGCCCGGCGCAGCCGAACTCCTCCGGCAGGTTGGCGCCCAGCACGCCCAGCTCGGCCAGCCCCGGGATGAGCTCCCGCGGGAAGCGGCCCTCGACGTAGCAGTCGCCGATGACCGGCATCAGCCGGTCGTCCACCCAGGCCCGCACGGTGTCGCGGACGGCCCGTTCCTCCTCGGACAGGAGGGACTCGGTGCGGTAGAAGTCGACGCCGGAGAAGGGAGGCATGATCGCGGGGATGAGGTGAACGGTCGGTGGTAGAACCGGGGCGGCGGCGGGCGCGGCCAGCCGCCTCCCAACATACCCACCCGACCCCGGTCCCGCCCGGGTGCTACCAGTCCCGACGCACCGCCCGGGGCTCGATTCCCACCTCCCGGGCCTTGCGCCGGAATTCGGTCCCGTGGTCCACCGGCCGGCCGGTCTCGGCCTGCCACTGGTGCACCATCTCATGGAGCAGGGTCTCCGCCACCAGCGCCCAGCCGTCCCGGCGGATGTGGCGGCGGGAGATCGCGATGTGCACCGGCCGCGCGCTGGCACGCTCGAGCCGGATCTCCCCCAGGCGGCGCCGCATCCTGGGCGAAAGGACCAGGGGCACCTCGGCCAGCGTCCCGCCGAAGTGACGGTGGTTGAGCTCCGCATGCAGCCGGCCCAGCCGCTCCAGGATCGGGCCGTCGGCCGGCCGGGACCGCGCCTCGCGCCGGGGCCGGTCCGCGGGCGGGGCGAACTGCTCCACCGGGAAGGCCAGGAACTGCTGCCGCGCCATGGCCCGCTGGTCGCGCCGGGTGCCGGGCTTCACGAACCGGACGATGGCCCGCAGCACGTCATCCGGAGCGTGGCCGTAGCCCTCATGCACCCGAAACACCTTGCCGGGCGTCCACGAGAGCATGACCTGGTCGTTGCGGTGGGTGACGATGCGGGGAAAGGCCGGCAGCCCGAGGCTCGTCAGGCGGCGTGCCAGGTCGGTCGCGGGTTGCCCGGAGTGTGCCTCCCCGGCGGAGCCGGCCCGCCCTGGCCAGACGGCCAGCAGCCCGTCAAACAGCCCGAGCTGCACTCCGCTGCCTGGCATAGATGGCGGTGTCGCCGCGCCGGAAGGTGCCGGCCTCGCGATGGTAGAGATAGTGCTCGATCTGGATCCGGGTGGCGTCAATGCGGAGCAGGTTGAACGCCGAGGGCCGGCCCCCGCGGGTGCGCACCGAGTGGGTGCCGGCGGTGCTCACCGCCAGCGAGCCGTCAATCTGGCCCGCCCCCTCGGTGTGGTCGTGGCCGCAGAGGATCACGTCGGCCCCGAGCGAGAGCAGCGCCCGCTGCGCCATGCGGGGACGGGCCAGGCCCCAGCGGTTGGAGACCACGCCCGGCAGCACGTTGTGGTGCAGCACCGCGAGGCGGACCTTGTGGGCCGGCGCCGCCTGGAACAGCCGCCGCACCCGGTCCACCTCGCGCTTCGGGAGGTAGCCGCGCACGGTGGTGTCGTTCGGGTTGAGCGTCAGCGAACCCCACGCAAAGCCGTGGGCCGAGAGCATCCCGGCCACGATGACATTGTCGAGCTCCAGCACCGGGGTGAGGTCCTCCCCGAAGTACCGGCGCCACTTCCCCCACTTGACCCGCTGCCCCAGCAGCCCGAGCGGGCTCCGCCACCATTGCACGTCGTGGTTGCCGGGGATGAGGTGAACCGGCGCCGTGCGCCGGAGACCGTCCAGGTAGCGCCGGGCGGCCTGGAACTCGCCATGCCGGGCCCGCAGCGCCACGTCGCCCGAGACCACGAACGCCGTGGGGGAGAGACCGGGCAGGAACTGCTCCAGGACATCGAGCTGGGCCACGTCGGCCCGCCCGCCGAAGTGGAGATCCGAGATGTGCGCGATGACGACGTCGGTCACCAGATGACCCGGACCCGGTAGGTGAGGGTGGCCTTGCCCTTGGCCGGCACGCTCACCCGGAAGCGGGTGCGCGTGGAGGACAGCTTCTCGGCCTTGATGCTGCTCGAGACCACGCTCCATTCCCCGCCCCGCTGCTCCAGGACATCCACCGTGGCCGCCGCGTCCCCGGCGTTGCTGATCGTCACCCGGTAGTCCGCGGTGGCGATGGTCCGGCAGCAGCCCCCCTGCGGCAGGCTGTCCCGCCGGGTGGTGTAGGTGGTCTGCACCCGCTTGGCGGTGAGGTCGAACGCGTCGCCGGCGCCCAGGCGGAGATCCTCGCCCGCGGGCGAGTGGTCAATGGCGCTCTCGCCGACCAGCTGCAGGCGGCCGGCGCTGTCGGGCTCGAACAGCCGCACCGCCCCACCGGGGAGGGGGCGATCCCCCAGCGGGGTCTTGTGCGGCCGCTTCACGGTGTAGATCACGCTGACCGGCACTTCCTCTTCCTCGCCCATCTGGGGCAGCCCGCCCCAGTAGGGCAGCTGGCCCAGCACCTCGAAGCTCTTGACCACCGCGGCCTCGGCCGGCTCGAACAGGCCGACCGTGGTGGTCACCCCCGGCTCGAGCGCGTGCCGGCCGGGGAGGGTGTAGAGATGGAACTCACCCACCTTCTCCTGGGT
>CAZCVG010000097.1:0-3965 GCA_964501735.1 uncultured Gemmatimonadaceae bacterium
AGCGCGTTGACCAGGCCGCCGTCGCCGGTGATCGTGAGCGCGCCGGTGGCGGTGTCGATCGCGGCGCCGGTGGAGTTGGTCAGGCCGAACGTGGTGTTGATGCTGGCCAGCATCTGGCCGTAGGTGCTGCCGGCCCCCACCGCAAAGGTGCCGGTGGCCACCGCGGTGCCGCCATCGTTGCCGTCAATGGTGACGGTATCGCCGGCGCTCAGGCCCAGGCTCTGGCCGTTCCCGTTGCGCAGGTCGGTGATCAGGTCGCTCGAGGTGGCCACGTGGCTGAACTGGTCCGACGAGGCGGTCCCCGCCGCGGCCAGCACGCCATTGGCTGCCCCCAGCGCCTTGAGCAGGCCCGGGTTGGAGCTGGAGATGTTCAGGTTGATGCCGGCGATGGCGGTGAAGTCGAGCGCACCGGTGGCGTTGTTCTGCGCCACGCTGAGGGTGTTGAAGCCCGCCGCGCCGAAGACGTTGTTGATTTCGGCGACGAGGTCCTTCAGGCTGTGGAAGTCGAAGGTGCCCACCCCGGTGTCGGCCGTGACGTAGGTGTACGTCTGGGTGTTGGTGCCGTCGGTCACGGTGACGGTGGTGCTGTCGGGCACCATGCCCAGGATGGTGGCGTTGGCCGCCCCGCTGGCGTGCAGGCCGGTCACGTCGGAGCCGGCGCCGCCGTTGCTGGTGCTCTGCTCGATGCCGTACACCCGGCCCTGGGTGGCGAGGATCGTGCCCTTGGGCTGCTGGCGCGCATCCAGGTTGCCCGTGAGGGTCACGCTGGAGGTGGCCCGGGCCGGCGACTTCTTGCCGAACGGCAGCGAGATGTCGGTGATGGCCGAGCCGGTCGAGAGCACGCCGTTGGAGTCGGCGTTGATCCCCTGCACCTTGAAGCCGTTGGCCGGCGACACCATGCGCCCGTTGGCGTCGAGCTGGAAGTTGCCCGCGCGGGTGTAGTAGTTCCGGTTGCCGTCGCTGAGCACGAACAGCCCGTCGCCCTGGATCGCGAGATCGGTGTTCTGGCCCGTGGACTCGAGGTTGCCCTGGGAAAAGTTCTGGTCAATGCTGCCGATCTTGGATCCCAGCCCGATCTGGATCGGGTTGATGCCGCCCTGGTCCCCGGGCGGGCGGCTGGCGCCCTGCAGCAGCTGCGCGAACGCCTCTGCGAAGGTCACCCGGGAGCCCTTGTAGGCCACCGTGTTGACGTTGGCGATGTTGTTGCCGATCACGTCCATTCGGGTCTGGTGATTGCGCAGTCCCGAGACGCCGGCGAAGAGCGACCGCATCATGGCAGCATTGGCTCCGCGGATGAGGGAAGGATGCGGGCGCTGGTGACGGCGGCCACGGCCGCCGCGCCCACGGGAGCCCGCTCGACCTCGACCACGTTGTCGAGCGGGAAGTTCATGGTACCGGAACGGAGGATCACGGTGCCCCCCTGGAAGGAGACGCCGTCCACCACGCCCTGGGTGTAGGTCTGGACCGGGACATCCGCCCCGCTCACGCTGGTGACCGTGACGGAATAGCGGTAGCTGCCGGCGGGGAGGTCGCCCACGTTGAAGGTCTGGCGGCCGCCCTCGCGAAAGCCGAGCGGCTTCGTGGCCACTTCGTTGCCGTCGAGGTCCCGGATGGTGAGCACGGCCTGCCCGCCGCCCGTCCCGATGTCCACTGACACCGAGGGCGATTCCCCGGCCGCCACGTCGAAGCGGTTGCCGGCGGCCAGCACCTGCCGCCCGATGAACGAGGCCCCCAGGTCCGCCTTGAGCGCCAGGGTGGACAGCGAACTCGCGTCCATCTGGTCCTGCAGCAGCTTCTCGATGTTGACCATGCGCTCCAGGCTGGAGAACTGCGCCAGCTGGGAGGCAAACTCCTCGGGATTGGCCGGGCTGAGCGGGTCCTGGTGCCGGAGCTGGGTCACCAGCAGGCGCAGGAACTCCTCCTTGCCCAGCTCCTTGCTGCCCGTGCCGGCCGGAGTTGGTGACAGGGCCGCGGCGGTCGGTCGCTGAATCACTGAAACGGTCACGTCGTTACCTCCGGCGATCCTCGGGATCGCGCTGGCGGGAACGGCCCTGGGGATGGCGCTGCTGCTCATCGCCCTGGCGTTCCTGCTCTCGACGGCCATGTCCCTGGCGCTGATCGCCCGCCGGCTGTTCCGTGCCGCGCGGTACGTCCGACTCCATCCTGATGCCGTTCGCGCCGGCCCACGCGGGGCCCGCGTCCGATCCCGGCTGCACCGTGACCCTCGGCTCGGCGAAGCCCCGCCGGACCAGCGCCGCGGTGAGGTCATCCATCCGGCGCTCCAGCTGCTGCGCCGACTCGCCGTCCGGGGCGATGATCGTGGCCCGCACATGCTCGCCTACCACGGCGACCCGGATCCGGGTCTCGCGCCCCTCTCCATCCGCGACGGTCATCGTGACCCGGTCGGCAAGCCCTGCCGCCCGCCGCGTCTCCCCGCCTTCCTTGGGCAGGTTGTGTGCCTCACGCAGTTCCGCCGGCACCTCGGAGCCCGCCAGCCGCCCCACCGGCGCCGTCACGCCGCCGGAAAGTGCTGTCATCGTGGAGGTTGGCGCGTGGGACGCTGGGTCCGTCCTGCGGCGGTTCGGGCGGGGAGCCGGCGGCTCCCCTTCGGGTGAGGGGGGAAGCTCCTGCCGGTGCGCCGGAACGTTTGGAGCCGGCGCGGGCCGGGATGAACCGGCAGCGACCGCCTCCGGCAACCCCTTCGCGTCGTTGGCAGTCACCGCGCTGGGCAGCCGGGTGGTCTGGCCACGCGCCTTGGGCAACCCACCGTCAACCGCCTGAGGAATGCCATCTCCCGAGACGATGGCGGGCCCACCGCCGAAGGAATGAGCGTCTTCGCTGATGGCGGGGAACGCGCCCGAAGGCGCGGGAATCGCCGGCCTGACGGGAATTGCACCACTGGCGGAGTGCTCCGGTGCAGCCTGGTCCAGTGAGGCCGGCGCCATCGCGGCGCTTCGCAGGGAGGAGCTCCCGTTGTCGCGCGCCCCCTCCACCGTCCTGGCCCCGCCCTGCTCGACCCGCATCTCCACCACGCGGCCGTCTCCCACCAGCTCAGCGAGCGACGCCTGCATCCTGGCCGACTCCGCCACGACCGGGCGGTCCGCTGGGTGCGGGCCCGTGTCCCGGCCGGCGATTGCGCCACCCATCCAGCGGGAAATGGCCGGGCCTTCTGCGGCCCTGCTCTCCGCGTCACTCGCCGCCACAGGGAGGCTGCGGGGTGGTGGCGCCGGCTGGACGGAGGTGGCGAACAGGGCCGCGGCCCCGGACGCGACAGGAATCCTGTCGCTGACCCAGGCATCGGTTGTGTGAGGCGCCCGCTCAGCGGCCGGCTCTTCGGCCGGCCGGGTACGGGTTGCCGGTGGGAGCGACGGCGCGGCTGGCGCCGAGAAGGCGATGGTATCCCTGCCTGGACCTGCCGGCTGGCGCTCGCGCGCGGCTGCAAGGGCTGGCATACTCGCGCGCGCTTCTTCCTGACCGCGCTCCGCGGCATCCTGCTCGCGGACCCGGCTTGTTACTTCCCGCGCAGGGCGCGGCGGGCCATGCGGCTCCAAGGCCGGCGACTGGCCGGCCACCACCGGTCGGGCCTCAGGCCACGCCTCAACCGCCGGACCTTCCGCGCCAGGGTCGCCGGGTTTCGTGGTCGCCGGCTGGACGGGCTGATGCGAGACCGGGCTCGAGAGGGCGGCTTCGACAGTGATGGTGAGTGCACGCACACCTGGGGGAGGACTCGGCCGCTCCGCCCGCGGCACCTCTTGGGCAGCGCGGCTCTCCGGCTCCATCGGCTGACGCATCGGGACCGTGCTGCCGGCGGCCGCTGAGGGGTGATCACCGACCGGCGCCCGCCATGCCGCATTGGGCGGCGATCCCTCGGGTCGCGATGATCCTGCCTGATCCGCCGTTGCCCTGCCGGCGCCTGGTTGCGCTGGACCGTCCACCGGCGTGTTCACCGGCGACGATACCGGCGA
>CAZCVG010000097.1:4065-10043 GCA_964501735.1 uncultured Gemmatimonadaceae bacterium
TACCGGCGACGGTGGCGGCGAGGGTACCGGCGACGGTAGCGGCGTCGATACCCGCGACAATTCCGGCGACGATACCGCCGACCGGCCCGGCTCCGGAGGCTCAGCGCAGGCGGGGCGAGCGCTCCCGCTATGGACCATGCCCCGACTGGGCGTCGCGATGCGCCCCGGCCCCGGCTCAGTACCGGGTTCCGCCTGGCGGGCTGGCCGGTTCACCTGAACGTCGGGATCAGAATCGAACTCGATGGAGGACGAGCGGAGGCCGGGAGCCTCACCGTCGGGCGGAGTCTCCCCTTCTCCATCGGCCTGGTCATCCATCGCGGTGTCCGTTTCAGGCACCTGACCAGCTGGCGCGGATTCGCTGGCGGCTGTAGCGGGGAGCGCCATGGCCGCCAGCAGCGCCTGCGCGAATCCCGCGGGTTGCTCGCCGGGCGCCGGGGCCGGCGCCGGCTCCACTCCGGCCATCGAGGCCAGCAGGGCGATGGGACCGGTCATCGCGCTGGTCCCTTTGTGCCGGGCACCAGCAGCCGGCGGCTCAATACGCCGGCCCGCTCCACCGAGAGATTGGCGAGGAAGTCGGCGGCCTGCCTTGGCCCCACGGCCCGCAGGATGCCCTCAACCTCATCGTCGGAGAGCTGCGAGAGCACCTGAGCCGCCTGGGGCGGCTTCATGGCCGACAGCACCCGGGCCACCTGCTTGTAGGCCGCGGCTTTGGCCTCGGGATCGGGCCCTGGGCGTACCGCCACTGGCGTTGCCAGAGGCCTGGGCGTGGCCGGCACCGGCGATGATGCTGGCGCCACACTGTCCGCGGAATGGGTCCCGACAGCGGCCGAATCCCGCGGCGCGGCCGCGATGCTGTCGGCAGCGCTGCTGTCCCGAGGGGCCGCCGCGAGACTGTCGGTCGCCGCCGGGGTGGAGTCCTGCGCGGGGACGTGCAGCTTTACCATCACGCCGGTAGTCGCCGCGGCGGAGACCACAAACGACAGCGTCGCAAACAGGATGGCCTTGGTCATACCGCCTCACCCCGTTCCCGGCTGGCGCGGCTCAGCGCGGTCTCGTCGCTGACGCCCTGCTCCCAGCGCTGATATGCCTCATTCCAGGTGTCGCGCCGCTGCTGGCGCAGCCGTTCCAGGACCCGCCGGTCCCGCCGGGCCCGCTCGTAATGGCTCCGCTCGGCCTCGACCCGCTCCAGGCTCTGCTCGTGGGTGGCGCTGAGTTCCTCGGCCTGACGGGAGAGGGCGCTGATGCTCAGCTCCAGGTTGCGGAGGGTCCCCGCCCGCGGGGCGGCGGCCGCGGCTTCGCCAAACTGGGCCCGGGCCTCGGCCAGGCGGGCCTCACCCTGCCGCAGCGCCTCCCGGCGGGCTTCCTCCTCACTGAGGGCCTGGGCCAGCTCCCGGGCCCGTTCCTGCTCGGCCGCCTCGCGCAGTTCGAGCAACCGCGCCAGCCGGAAGGCAAAGCGCTTCATGCCGGCCTCCCCGGCTGGGCCGCGGCCCGCTGCGCCAGGGCCGACAGCCGTCCCCGGGTCTCCTCGTAACTGGAGCCCTCTTCGGGACCCTGGCGGAGGAACTGCAGCATCTCCTCGCGGTGGGTCACCGCGGCATCGGCCAGCCGGTCGGCGCCGGGCTTGTAGGCCCCCACGGCGATCAGGTCCTCGTTGGCGCGGTACGCGGCTTCCAGTCGCAGGAAGGTGTTGGCCTGCTGCAGGTGTTCGGGACTGATCACGGCATCGCGCACCCGGCTCACGCTGTCCAGGACGTCAATCGCCGGGAACTGTTTCTGGGCGGCCAGCTTGCGGGTGAGGACAATGTGCCCGTCGAGGATGGAGCGGGCCGCGTCGGCGATCGGCTCGTTGAAGTCATCCCCCTCGACCAGCACGGTGTAGAGGCCGGTGATGCTGCCCCGGCGGCCGGTGCCGGCCCGTTCCAGCAGCCTGGGCAGCTGGGCAAAGACCGACGGCGGATAGCCCTTGGTGGTCGGCGGTTCCCCGACCGACAGGCCCATCTCCCGCCAGGCCATGCAGACCCGGGTGACCGAGTCCATCATGAGCACGACATCCTTGCCGGCATCGCGGAAGTACTCCGCGATGGCGGTGGCCACGAACGCGCCCGTGGCCCGAATTACGGCGGGCTGGTCGCTGGTGGCGACGATGACCACCGAGCGGCGGAGGCCCTCGGCACCGAGGTCACGCTCGATGAACTCCCGCACCTCGCGGCCCCGCTCGCCCAGCAGGGCGATGACGTTCACCTCCGCGGTGGCCCGTCGGGCGATCATGCCCAGCAGCACGCTCTTGCCCACGCCGGAACCGGCCATGATGCCGATCCGCTGCCCGCGGCCAAGGGTGATCAGCCCGTCAATGGCCCGCACCCCGGTGCCGAGGGGCCGCTCGATCCGGCTGCGTTCGAGGGGATGGGGCGGCTCGGCGGAGAGCGCGTACCGGGTAGCCGGGCCGATGCCACCCAGCCCGTCAATCGGGCGGCCCAGGCCGTCCAGCACCCGGCCGACCAGTCCGTCGCCCGCGGTCACGTCGAGGGCCCGGCGGAGCGGCCGCACGGTGGCACCCGGATGAATGCCCTCGAGCTCTCCGAGGGGCATCAGCAGGATGCCGCGCTCGTGGAAGCCCACCACCTGGCTGGTGACCCGCGGCCGGCCGTGGCTCTCGATCCGGCACAGCTCGCCCAGGGCCACGTCAACCGAGCTGGCCTCGATCACCTGGCCGATCACCCGGGTCACCCGGCCGTGCACCGCGAACCGGGGCGACTCGTGCACCCGGGCCGCGGCGGCCTCCGCCCGGGCCAGCAGGGAACGCTCAGTCATTGCGCATCCGGGCGTAGAGCTCCCGCAGGGCGAGGTCAATCCTTCCGTCCACGACCCGGTGCGGCGTCACGAGGGTGCAGCCACCCCGTTCCACCTCGGCATCGCCGATCCACTGGATTTCGGCGGGCCGGCCGCTGGTGTCGGTCGGGTCCAGCTGGCCGCGGAGCACGGCCAGGTCCTCGGGGTGGACGTGGATCTCCACCCGCGAACCGACCGGAAAGGCATCGAGACCCCGGGAAACCAGATCACGGACCAGGGCCGGGTCGGCGGACACCTCGCGCTGGATCAGGTGGCGCGCCACCGCCAGGGCGAGCAGGTAGACACTGTCCTCCACCTCCCGGACCAGGCCCTGCCGCGCGGCGTCGAGCGCCTCGGCGGTCGAGACCAGGAGACTGGCGGCCCGCTTGAGGGTGCGTTCCGCCTCGGCCATGGCCTCGGCCCGGCCCACCTGGAACCCGCGGGCGTAGCCCTCGGCGGCGGGATCGGGGGCGCCGGCCTGCGCCAGGCCGGCCGGCTGGCCGGCCCGGCTGGCCAGTTCCGGCAGCGGCCACAGCTCGAACCGCGCGGGCGCGGCCGTCACGGCGGTGTCAGGCAATGACTTCGTCATCCCCGCCACGCCCCCCGAGGATGATCTCGCCGGCCTCTTCCAGGCCACGGACCGCGGTGATGATCCGGGTCTGCGCCGCCTCGACGTCCTTCACACGCACCGGGCCCATGAACTCCATTTCCTCGACCAGCGCCGCCGCGGCCCGCTCGGACATGTTCTTCATGATGTGCTGGCGCAGTTCCTCGGAGGCCGCCTTGAGCGCCAGCGCCAGCTCCTTGCTGTCCACGTCGCGCAGGATCCGCTGCATGGACTTGCCGTCCAGCGTGGTCAGGTCCTCGAAGGCGAACATCAGGTTGGTGATCTGCTGGGCCAGCTCGTGGTTGCGCTGGGTGATGGACTCCAGGATCGCCTTCTCGGTGGTGGTGTTGGCCAGGGTCAGCACCTTGGCCACTGCCGCCGGCCCGCCGGAGAGGGTCATCTCCTGCGACAGGGTCAGGTCGGTCTTGCTGGACAGCCCGGCCTCCACCACGGCGAGCATCTCGGGCGCGACCTTCTCCATCCGGGCCACCCGGTAGAGCACGTCGCTCGCCAGGTCGGCGTCCATCACTTCAATGACCGCGGCGCCCTGCTTCAGGTCGAGGTGGGCCATGATGAGGGCCAGCGTCTGCGGGTGCTCCCCGCGCAGCACGCTGAGCAGCACCTCCGGGGCGGCCTTCTTGAGCTTCTTGAGGCCGGTGTCGGTGAGCTGTTCCTTGATGCGGTCGATGATGGGCCGCGCCTTCTGGGCCCCGAACGACGACTCCAGGATGTCGTGGGCCCGGCCGAGGCCGCCCTCGGAAAGCGACGGCACCGCCTTGGCCATCTGGCGGTACTCGCTCAGCACCTCCTCGACGGTCCGGGTGTCGGCCATCGGCATCGCGGCGATTTCCTTGGTAACCGCCTCGACCTGCTCCGGGCCGAGCAGCTGCATGACCCGGGAGGCCACATCCGTCCCCAGCGACATGCACAACACTGCCGCCTTCTGCGCCCCGGTGAGGGGGTCTCTCGTCGCGGTAGCCATCAGCCCTCGGTCAGCCAGGTCTTGACCACCGAGGCGGCCATCTCAGGCCGCTGGGTGGATTCGGCCTGGACCTCGTGCTTGAGCCGGGAGGTCGTGGCGTTGAGCGCGGGCACCCGGACCGCCGGGAGCTCGGCCTCGGTCTCCCCGGCGGCCATCAGCCCCCCGGCGCCCTGGCCCCCGGCGAGGTTCGCCCCGGGGCCGGCGGGCTTGAGCACCCGCAGGCCCAGGATCAGGGCCGCGAGAATGCCGAGCAGCCCGATCAGGGGACGGCTGAACCGGTCCACCAGGACCAGGACCTGCCCCCCGCCGGCGCCACCGGCCGGGGCCGAGTCCGTCCCCAGGACAATGGGTTCGAAGGGCATCGCCGTCACCGTGATGCGATCCCCCCGGGTGCTGTCGAGCCCGATGGCGTCGCGCACCACCTGCTCGTACCGGGCCAGCTCGGCGGCCTGGCTCGCCCCGGGGGCCACCCGCGCGATCGCCTTGTCGTTGACCAGCACCGCCACCGTCAGCCGCTCCACCCCGCCGACCGAGCCGGCCACCTTCTCCACCACCCGCGAGTTGAGGTAGCTGTTGTTGACCACCGTGGCGCTACCGCCTTCGAGGCTGTCGGCGCCGATGGTCTCGCTGCGCTGCTCGTTCTGCAGCACCGCCCCGTCGGGGTTGTAGGTCTCGACCGTCTTGTCCACCTGCTCGAAGTTGAGCCGGGCGGACACCTGCACCCGGGCCTCGCTCGGGCCGAGGGCGGTGGCCAGGATCCGCTCGGCGCTCTGCTCGAGGTAGTCCTCGACCGAGCGCTGCATCTCGAGCTGGCGCGAGGTGAGCCCGCGCGCCGTGCCGTCGGCGGGCGCGCTGAGCAGCCGCATCTCGCTGTCGAGCACCGCGACCTGATCGCCGGAGAGCTGGGGAACGGCGTTGGCCACCAGGTAGGTGATGCCCGAGACCGCCTCGGCGCTCAGCACCCGGCCGCCGCGAAGGGTCACCACCACCGACGCCTTGGCCGGCCGCTCCAGCTTGCGGAGCGGACTGGTCTCCGGCAGTCCCAGGTGTACTACCGCCTTCTCCACCCCGTGGAAACCGGAAATGGTCCGGGCCAGCTCGCCCTCCAGCGCGCGTCGCTCCAGCACCCGCATTTCCTGGTCGGTCTTGCCCCAGGTGGGGGTGTCGTACAGCTCGTCGCCCTTCTTGCCGCCGCCGACCGGGAGGCCGTCCTGGGCGAGCAGCACCCGGGCGCGGGCCACCGAGGCCACGTCCACCAGGATCTCGCTGCCGCCACCGGCCAGCTCGTAGCGGATCCCGTTCTTCTGGAGCACGTCGCTCATCTGGCCGGCCTCGCGCAGGTCGAGGCCGCCGTACAGCCGCACCAGGGACGGGGCGGAGCCGTACCGGGCCACGGCCCAGATCACCCCGACGGCCACCAGCAGACCGCCCAGCGTCAGGAACCGGGTGGTGCCGTTCATGCGGCGGACGCCGTCGATCATGGCGGGTGGCAGGGCGTTGGTCATTGGCGAAGGCTCGGGAAACCGGTCAGACCTGGATGTTCATGACGGTGCGGTAGGC
>CAZCVG010000098.1:0-9999 GCA_964501735.1 uncultured Gemmatimonadaceae bacterium
GTGCCCTGCGGTTCCAGATCAATTCGCATGCCACAGGCGGTCAGGGCGTCCATCATGATGGCCTTCTTGCGCAGGAAGGCCGCCCGGATCGCGGCGGTCTCGGCGCGGACCACGGCCGGATCCAGCAGGGGCACCGCGGAGCGCTGCAGCGGCTTGCTGCCGCCGCCGTCGAGGAACGAGCCGGTGCTGGAGACGGCGTCAATCACCGCCCGGGGGCCGACGATCCAGGTGCAGCGCCACCCGGGATAGCGCCAGTTCTTGGTCAGCCCGTCGAACAGGACCACCGGATCGCGATCCACGTCCTCGACGTAGTGCGCGGCCGAGATGATCTCGCCAGCGGCTGACGGGGCGCCTGATCCGCCATCCGCCCAAACATAGTGGGAGTAGAACTCATCCAGCAGCAGCGCGCACTGGAGCTCGCGGGCGGTGGCCACCCACCCCTCCAATTCCGTCCCCCGGATGACCCGCCCGGTGGGGTTGTTGGGGTTGGACAGCAGGACCGCCGCGAGCCCCCGGCCGGTGATCTCGCGCCGCAGGTCCTCGATGGTGAACTCGTAGCCGCGGGCGCTGTCCAGCAGGATGGGGATCGAGGTGAACAGCTTGAAGATGTCGAGCAGCTCCTCGTAGGCGGTGTAGTCGGGCAGGAAGTGGCCGAGATTGACCTGCCCGAGGGCCGCCACGGCCCGGGTCAGCGAGGCCCGCCCGCCGCCGCAGATGCAGACATTGCGCTCGGTGTACTGGGAGGTCTTGCCCTGCCGGTGGAGCGCGTTGTAGAGCGCGGCCACGGCGTGGCGCAGCTCGGGGATGCCCGGGACCGGCGCGTATTCCTGGTCGTCCAGGGCAATCTCCACCCGGTCCACCCGGGGCGGGGCGCCCGGCAGGGGCCCGGTTTCCGGCATGCCCTGGCCCAGGTTGGCCCAGTCAGGGTGGCCGTAGCGATAGCCCTGGCGCGCCGCCTCGGCCATGACGTAGATCACCCCGGTGAACGGGACGGGACGGAATCCGGGAATCTCGGGTGCGTGCATTGCGTGGCTCGGCGCGGGGGAGGCGGGCGGCGTCAGCGCGGAAAATACACCCGCCCGGGCCTTCAGCGGGCAGCGGGCCGCGGCAGGCGGGGGATCAGCTTGGGCACCCGGGCTTGATACGCCGCATAGGCGGGAAACCGCCGCAGCATCCAGCGCTCCTCGGCCGCGGCCTTGCGGTCGAAGTAGCCGAAGCCCAGCAGGCCCACCAGGAGCCCCAGCCACGGGGTTGAATGCCACCACGCCCAGCCGGCCAGGATCAGGATGAGGCCGAGATACACTGGGTGGCGGACGTGCCGGTACGCCCCAGTTTCCACCATCTGGCCCGACGCCATGGGCTCGGTGCCAGGGGTCAGGTTGGGCCCGAGCGACCGCACTCCCAGCAGGGCGATGCAGGCACCGAGCCCGAAGATCACGATTCCCGGGAGCCGCCAGCCGGATGCCGCAGCGGTCAGGAGCGGCCACTGCCGGGCGGCGGCCAGCGGAATGCCGGCGCCTACCAAGCCGATCAGGACGAACTGTCCCCACACCCAGGGGTCCCGCACCGCCTTGCGCAGATCCATGAACTCTCCCACTGGCCAGGGCGCCCCGGCTCCCGGCGCGCCTAGTATATTGCGCGATTCAACCCGTCCCCGAAGGAGCGGTGCTTCGTGACTTCCATCCTGCCCCGGCGCCACCAGCCCGGACTGCCGCTGGACCGCCTCATCCTGACCGAACCGCCTGGCGCCGACGCGCTCGAAATGGACGTGCTTTTTGTCGGCGCCGGTCCCGCCGGCCTGGCGGGCGCCATCGAACTGGCCCGGCTGGCCAGGCAGGATCAGGAGGCCGGCGGCAGCCTGGGGGAGCTCAACATCGGAGTGCTCGAAAAGGCCGGCAGCCTTGGAGAACACAGCCTCTCCGGTGCGGTGATCAACCCCCGGGCCTTCCGCGAGCTCTTCCCGGGAATGCCCGACAGCGACTTCCCCTTCCGGCAGCCGGTGCGCGGTGAGGCGGTGTACTTCCTGCGCGAGTCGGGATCCATCCGGCTGCCCACGCCACCCACAATGAGAAACCATGGATTCTACACCGCCTCCCTCTGCGAGGTGGTGCGGTGGCTGGGGGAACAGGCCGAGGCGCTCGGGGTGAACATCTTCCCCGGGTTCCCGGCGGAAGCCCTGCTGGTGGAAGGAGAGGCGGTCCGCGGGGTGCGCACCACCGCCTCCGGGCTCAACCGCGATCGCGCCCCGACGGAGACCTACCAGGAGCCAACCGACATCACCGCCCGCGTCACGGTGCTCACCGAGGGGACCCGCGGCACCCTGGGGCAGGCGTGGCGGGAGTGGCAGCGGGTCGGCTCGCCCAATCCCCAGATCTTCGCGCTGGGGGTGAAGGAGGTCTGGCAGGTGAAGCGCCCGCTCGACCGGGTGATCCACACCCTGGGCTGGCCGCTCCCCAACGATGCCTTCGGGGGGACGTGGATGTACCCGCTCGGGCCGGACCTGGTCTCGATCGGGCTGGTGGTGGGACTCGACTACCGCCAGGCGGCGCTCGATGCCCACGAACTGCTGCAGCGACTCAAGCTGCACCCGCTGGTCCGGCCCTGCCTCGAGGGCGGGGAGCTGCTGGAGTGGGGTGCCAAGACGATTCCCGAGGGAGGGTACCATGCCCTCCCCGAGCGGCGCAGCGGGGCGGGACTCCTCATGGCGGGAGACACGGTAGGATTGGTGGACGTGCCGTCCCTGAAGGGGGTTCACTACGCCATGCAATCCGGCATGTACGCCGCCCGGGCGGCCTTCCAGGCGCTCAAGACCGGCGAGGCCTCGGCCACGGCGCTGGCGCCCTACGACGAGATGCTTAACCAGAGCTACATCGTGCAGGACATGCGCCGGACCCGGAACATGCGGCTGGCCTTCAAGGACGGGCTCTGGCTGGGCGGGGTGAAGGCGGGGCTCATGACCCTCACCGGCGGGCGCTTCCCGGGCGGCCGGATCGCCATGCACGCCGATGCCGACCAGCCGCGCGAGGTGGTCCCGGCGGGCGATGCGGGCGCGCTGGTGCCGGATGGGCGCCTGACGTTCTCGAAGGTGGACGCGGTGTTCAAGTCAGGCAACGCCACCCGGGACACCATCCCCTCACACCTGGTCGCGGGCGCAGACATCACGCCCGAGGTCGCCGAGTTCTACGCCCATGTCTGTCCCGCCGGGGTGTATGAACGGACCCCGGAAGGGCTCCGGATCAACGCCCCCAACTGCGTGGACTGCAAAGCCACCGACGTGCTCGGCCCGCGCTGGACACCCCGTGAAGGGGGGAGCGGGCCCAAGTACCGGCTGATGTAGCCCTTCATGTCCCAGCCCTACCAGCACTCCAGGCGGCGCTCCCGGGCGATTCCCGGCACGGAACCGGTGGCGGTGCGACCGCCACCCCTGTGGCGCCGCCTGTTCACCCCGCCGGACCCGCTGCAGATGGATGCCGGGGCCGAGGGAGAGCTGCTGGTGGGCCGGGTCCGGACGGTGCTGATCCTGTTCCTGCTCCCGATCCCCATCATCAACCTGCTGCTCGACCCGAACATCACCGCCGGGGTGGTGGGCCTCGGCACTGCCTTGCTCGCGCTCGGGCTGGCGCTGCTGGCCCAGGCCCTGATCCGCCGGGACTTCTACCGGCCCTGGCTCGGCATGGCCACCAGCCTGCTGGACGTCTCGCTGGTGAGCGCTGCCCTCGGGGCCTTCCTGGTCCTGGGCCAGCCGATCACGACCACCAACAGCCGGCTCCTGTTCGAGATCTACTTCCTCGCGATCGGAGCCACGGCGCTGCGCTACGATGTCCGCATCAGCCTGGTGGCCGGGGCCGTGGCGGTGCTGCAGTACGGGGCCCTGGTGGGTATCGCGTGGGGCGCCTTCGACCTGCACGATCCGGCCCTGGACCTGCACGGCTACGGCGAATTCGATTGGGCCACCCAGATCTCGCGCGCGGTCTTGCTTGGGGTCACCACGCTCCTTGCGGTGGCCATCGTGTTGCGAAGCCAGCGGCTCCGCCGCCAGTCGCGCAGCGACCGGCTCACCGGGCTGCCCAATCGCGGCTGGTTCGACGAGCGCATCCTGGCCGAGCTGTCGCGGGCCCGCCGCTACCGCGAGCCGGTGGCCCTGGCCATGCTGGACATTGACCACTTCAAGCTGTTCAACGACACCTACGGCCACGCCGCCGGGGACTTCGCCCTCCGCGCCGTGGCCGGCGCCATCCAGGGCGCGGTGCGCCTGAGCGACATGGTGGTGCGCTACGGGGGAGAGGAGTTCGTGGTGCTGCTGCCCGGGATGGACGGCCCCGCGGCGGTTGAACGGGTGGAGGCGATCCGGCGGCAGGTCGAGGCCCTCCCCATCGCCCTGCCCCGGCGGCCCGAGGAGATCCACATCACCATCAGCGGCGGAGTGGCCGTCTACGGGGCCGATGGCGTCGAGGTGGAGGAACTGCTCGATCGTGCCGATACCCGGCTCTTTGAAGCCAAGGCCGCGGGACGCAACCGGGTCTGCGGTCCGCACGGCATGGCCAGTCCCGGCGGCCCGGTGGGGCAGCCGGCACAAGTGCCCTAAAGCCTTGCAGTTCATGATGTTGGCGGAGTACCCGAGGCCCCGCCCGAGGGCTGATTCCCAGCGCCGGGCTGGCCTGATACCTGCCGTGACCAGGGGGAAGAAGGTGTCGCGCCCGAAACCCCGCCCAGGAGAGCCCGCCATGCGCCCAGCCCAGCGTCCCAGGCCCCACCGTCGGTTCGCCGCCGTCGCCCTCGCGGCGCTCGTGGCGTGCGGCGGTGGCAAGGACCCGGCCGGACCGGCCCCGGTGGGGACCCTGGAATTCCTGGTGACCGGCCTGCCGGGGGGCACGGCGTCGCGCATTGCGGTGACTGGCCCCGATGGAGTGGTCCGCCAGGTCACCGGCAGTGGGGTGATCACGGGCCTGCCGGCCGGTACCTACCTGACATCGTCGCGCTATGTGATCGCCCAGAACCAGACCTGGACTCCCCAGGTTCCCGCCGACACCGTCGCCCTGTCCGCCGGTGACACCGTGCAGGTGGTAGTGGCCTACACCGGCGGCGCCCTGCCCAGCGTCAACTACGGGATCGCCGGCTACCAGCTGCTCCAAAGCGTGCAGCGGACCGACAACAGCGTGCCGATGGTGGCCCTGCGGGCGGCACTCATCCGGGTGTTTGCGACGGCCAGCGCGGCCAATGCCAGCCGGCCGACGGTCCGGCTCCGGCTGTTCCAGGGTGGTGTGGCGGTGGACAGCTTCGATGTTCAGGCCCAGGCCACCGCTGTGCCGCAGTCGGTGGACACCGCCACCCTGGCCTCCTCCTGGAACGTGCTCATTCCCGCCGAGCGGATGGTCGCCGGGCTCACGTTCAGCGCGGAGCTGGACCCGGAGGACGCGATCCCCGAGACCGACAAGAGCGACAATCGCTTCCCGGCATCGGGCGTGACGGCGGTGGCGGTGCAGTCGGCCCGCCAGCTCGATCTCCGGCTGGTTCCCGTCCTGCTGAGCGCCAACGGGACCGTCGGCGCCGTGAACGACCTCAACAAGGGCAGCTACTTCGACCTGACCACCCGGATGCTGCCCCTCGGCGCGACCAGCGTGGATGTGCGCGCCCCGTTCACCACCAGCGCGCCCGTCCTCCAGGCCAACGACGGCAACGGCGGCTGGTCCCAGATCCTGAGCGAGATGAACTCGCTCCGGATCTCGGAGGGGAACGGCCGGCACTATGTCGGGGTGGTGCCGGTGACCTACGGCGGCGGGATCGCGGGCCTGGGCTACGTCGGCGTGCCGGCTTCGGCAGCCTGGGACAAGCTTCCCAGTGCGCCGGAGGTCATCGCCCACGAGCTGGGGCACAACTTCGGCCGCAACCACGCCCCGTGCGGCAATCCGAGCGGGGTGGACACCCAGTTCCCCTATGCCAACGCGGCGATCGGCGTGTGGGGACTGGACCTCGGGCTCATGCAGCTCAGGTCCCCGGCCACCTACAAGGACCTGATGAGTTACTGCAATCCCGACTGGATCAGCGACTACACCTATGTCGGCATTCTTGCCTGGCGGGGCCCGGGGCCGAGCGTCGCCGCCACCCGGGCCGTGGCCGGTCCGGGCCTTCTCGTGTGGGGCAGGGTGGTGCAGGGCAACGTCATTCTCGAACCCGCGTTCGAGGTGCTGGCCCCCGCGGCGCTGCCCCAGCGGGCCGGGGCGCACCGGGTCGAGGGCTTCGATGCCCAGGGCACCAGGCTGTTCGGGATTTCCTTCGAGGGAGACCTGGTGCCGGACCTCCCCGGGGGCGAGGAGCGCCACTTCGCCTTCGTGGTCCCGCTGAGCCGGCAGGAAATCTCCCGCGTGGCCTCGCTCCGCCTGACGGGGCAGGGGCTCACCGCCCGGCGAATGGCCAGCGCCGCCCTGCGGGCCGGTCCGCGGGTCCCGCCGCCGGTTTCGGCGCGGGCATCGGGTGGGGAGACGGTCGTGAGCTGGGATCCCGCCTATCCACTGGCGGTCATTCGCGATGGCGCCACCGGCGAGATCCTCGGCTTCGGCCGGGGCGGTGCCGGGACGGTCGCGGCGGGGGGCCGGCCGCTCCGCGTGGACCTGTCCGATGGGGTGACCAGCGTCGCCGGCGCCGTGGTGCCGTAGCCGGCGCGCGCCGGCCTTCTACCGGAGCAGCTCCTCCAGCCGGACCGCGGTGTCGGTCTTCTCGTCCCGGTACTTGACCACCACGGGGGCCGCCAGGGCCAGGCCCATGGCGCGCCCCGGCTCGGTGGTGACCGGCCGGGTGCCTGGTACCACGACCGCGCCGGCGGGGATCTCCAGCGGGCGGCCGTCCTCCCGCCGGTAGCGGGTGTTACGCACCAGGTCGTACACCACGGTGCCGCCGGTCAGGATCGTGCCAGGGGCCAGGACCGCACCTTCCCGGATGATCGTCCCCTCGTAGACCCCGCAGTTGCCGCCCACCAGCACGTCGTCCTCGATGATCACGGGGAGGGCGCCCACCGGTTCCAGCACCCCGCCGATCTGGGCCGCGGCGGAGAGGTGCACCCGCCGCCCGATCTGGGCGCAGGAGCCCACCAGCGCGTGGCTGTCCACCATCGTGCCCTCATCCACGAAGGCGCCGACGTTGATGAACGCCGGCGGCAGCACCACCACGCCCCGGGCCACGTGGCACCCATCGCGGATCGAGGTGCCGCCCGGCACGATGCGCACTCCGTCCTCCAGCGCGAACTGCCTCAGCGGCCAGCCGTCCTTGTCGAAGTAGGGGAACGGTCCCCCGGCGCCCACCTGCCGCATGACCCCCAGCTTGAAGCCGAGCAGGATGCCGGCCTTGACCCACGGATTGGCATGCCACGCGCCCGCCGGATCCCGCCGGGCGGCGCGGATGGTCCCGTCGTTGAGGCCGGCGCGGAGGCGCGCCACCGCCTCACGAGCCCGGGTCTCCCCCCCGGCGGGGATGGCCCGGGCGAAGCGTTCGATCTCCCGCTCCAGGGCGTCGCCGCTCACGTGCCCTCCCTGCCGAGTTCAACACCGGCCTCCCGCAGGGCGGCCATCAGGGGCCCGCGCCGGGACTCGGAGAGCGGGACCAGCGGCAGGCGGAGGACATTCTGGATGCGCCCCATGGCGGCCAGTGCCGCCTTGACGGGCGCCGGGTTGGTCTCGATGAAGTTGGCCTCCAGCAGCGGCAGCACCGTGTACAGGATCTCCCGTGCCTGGTCCAGCTCTCCGCGAAGCGAAGAATGCACCAGCCGGCTCATGAGCCGGGGCACCTCGTTCGCCGCCACCGAGACCAGGCCATCCCCGCCGGCCGCGATCACCGCCAGGGTCATCCAGTCCTCGCCCGAGAGCACGGCGAAGCCCTCCGGCCGGCCGAGCAGCAGGTGCTGCACCTGGGCCAGATCTCCCGAGGACTCCTTGATACCGATGATGTTGGGGTGCTGGCTCAGCCGGAGCACCGTGGCCGGCTGCATGTTGAGCGCGGTCCGGCCGGGGACGTTGTAGAGGCAGACCGGGACCCGGGAGGCGTCGGCCACGGCGCTGAAATGGCGGAACAGCCCTTCGGGGGTGGGCTTGTTGTAGTACGGGGTGGCGGAGAGGATCCAGGTGACGCCGAGGCCGCTCATGCGGCGGGCCTCCTCGACTGCCTCCCGGGTGTCGTTGGAGGTGGCGCCGGCCATGACCGGGACGCCGCCGGCCGCGTCCACCACCGTCCCGACGACCAGCTCCCGCTCGGCGGCGGTGAGGGTCTGGGCCTCGCCGGTGCTGCCGCAGGGGACCAGGAAATCCACCCCTTCGCTCAACTGCCAGCGGGCGAGCGCCCGAAGCGCCTCCACGTCCACCTCGCCATTGCCGAGGAACGGGGTCACGATGGCCGACCCCAGGCCGCCCAGCACGGTCATCGGCCACCTCCAAACAGCATCTCGTCGAAGGTGAAGACGCCGCGCCGCCCGGGGAGCCACTCGGCCGCGGCCAGCGCCCCTGCGGCGAAGACCTCGCGGCTCCGGGCCGAATGCTCCAGCCGGATGGTCTCGAAGGGGGCGTCCAGGACCACTTCGTGGGTCCCCGGCGCATGGCCGCCCCGGGTGCTAGTGACCGGCCAGCCCCGGCGGGGGTCGCCGGCGATGAGCGCCTCGACCAGCCGGCGCGCCGTCCCCGACGGCGCGTCCCGCTTGGCGGCGTGATGGATCTCGGTGACGAACCCGTCGAACTCACTCCGGCCCGCGAACCGCCGGGCCAGGTCCTCGGCGGCCCGGAAGAAGAGCGCGGCCCCGGCCGAGAAGTTGGCGCTGTAGAGGAGGGCGCTGCGGTGCTCCTCCACCGCCTCGGTCACGTCAGGCAGTTCCTCCAGCCAGCCGGTGGTGGCGCAGACCGTGGCTACCCGGCGCCGGGCCAGCGCGACCAGGTTGGCCGGGGCCGCGTCGGGCCGGGTGCACTCGATGGCCACGTCGGTGGCCGCCAGCCGCTCGGCAGTGAGGGCCGCGGCACAGGCGTTCTCCGCCCCCGTGACGATTGTCGCGATGGCGTGCCCGCGGGCCTCCGCCAGCCGTCCCACCAGCTGGTTCATGCGGCCGTAGCCGATCAGGGCGATGCGCATGAGCGCCTCCCGGTCATTGCACCCAGCCGCGGGCCACCAGCAGCTCGGCGTTCTGGAGCGCCGCGCCCGCCGCGCCACGCACCGTGTTGTGCGACAGCAGCACCAGCCGGAGATCCAGCAGCGGGCAGGGACGGATCCGCCCGACGGTGACGGTCATGCCATGGCCGCGGTCCACGTCCAGGCGGGACTGGGGCCGGTCGGGGCGGTGGTCCACCTCCACCGGGCGCGCCGGCGTGGAATGCAGCCGCGCTACCTCCTCCGGCGCTCGGAAGCCTTCCAGGACGGCGATGGCCTCGTCGGGCGTCACCCGGCGGGAGAAGCCGAGCGACACCACCTCCATGTGCCCGTCCACCACCGGCACCCGGTTGGTATGGGCACTCACCGCGATTGGCGCCTCGGCGATCCCCTGCGGCCCCGTCAGGCCGAGGATCTTGCGGGTCTCCTGTTCCAGCTTCTCCTCCTCGCCCCCGATGAAGGGGATCACGTTCCCCAGCGCGTCCAGGGAGGGGACGCCCGGGTACCCGGCACCGCTCACCGCCTGCATCGTGGCCACGAAGAGCTTCTCGACGCCGAAGGCCCGGTGGAGTGGCGCTACTCCCAGCACCAGCCCGGCGGTGGAGCAGTTGGGGTTGGCCACGATGCCGCCGGTCCAGCCCTGCTCCCGCTGCTGGCGCTCGAGCAACTGCAGGTGATCGGGGTTCACCTCGGGAATGAGCAGCGGTACCGCCGGGTCCATGCGGTGGGTCTTGGTGTTGGTCACGACGAAGACGCCCGCCTGCGCGAACGCCCGCTCCACCTCGCCGGCGATCTCCGCCTCGATGGCCGAGAAGGCGATCCGTCCCGGCAGCCCGGGCTCGGCCCGCTGGACCGTCAGGCGGGCCACCGCCTCCGGCAGCG
>CAZCVG010000099.1:0-9986 GCA_964501735.1 uncultured Gemmatimonadaceae bacterium
GGGAGATCAACCGGTTCCAGCGGCTCACCGGCGACATCGTGCAGCCCTTCAGCGATTCCGGTCCCAGCATCCCGGTGCCGTTCACCTCGGCGCGGTGGGGCTCACTGGCCTCCTTCGGTGCGGCGACCCATGGCGGCAGCAAGCGCCGCTACGGCACCTCGGGGAACAGCTTCGTGGCGGTGGTGGAATTCGGCGATTCGGTGCGGGCCCGGGCCGTTACCGCCGGCGGCCTGAGCGGCGACCCGCACTCGCGGCACTTCAACGACCAGGCGGAGCGCTACGCCTCGGGGGACCTTCGGGAGGTGTACTTCTACCGCTCGCAGCTCGAGGGGCACATCGAGCGGGAATACCGGCCGGGAGAATGACGCGCCGCCTAGCCCCTCCCCCGGGCTCGCGGTAGCTTCCGGCGTCCTGCCGCTCTCTTCACTGCTCCCAGGTCACCCATGACGGACACCGTGGAACAGCTGTCTTCCGCCCTCGCGGGTCGCTACCGGCTCGAGCGGGAACTCGGCCAGGGCGGCATGGCCACGGTGTATCTCGCCCAGGACCTGAAGCACGACCGCCGGGTGGCGCTCAAGGTTCTTCGCCCCGAGCTGGCCGCGGTCATCGGGGCCGAGCGCTTCCTGGCGGAGATCAAGACCACCGCCAACCTCCAGCATCCGCACATCCTGCCGCTGTTCGATTCCGGGGTCGCCACCAGCCCGGACGGCGAGCCGCGGGGCCGCCGGGTCGCCGACTACCTCTTCTACGTCATGCCGTTCATCGAAGGGGAGTCGCTGCGTGACCGGCTCACCCGCGAGAAGCAGCTCCCGGTGGCCGACGCGGTGCGGATCGCGCGGGAGGTGGCCGACGCGCTCGATTACGCCCACCGGCACGGCGTGATCCACCGCGACATCAAGCCCGAGAACATCCTCCTCCACGACGGCCGGGCCCTGGTGGCCGACTTCGGCATCGCCCTGGCCGCCAACAAGGCCGGCGGCTCCCGCATGACCGAGACGGGGATGAGCCTCGGCACCCCGCACTACATGTCGCCCGAGCAGGCGATGGGCGAGCGCGAACTCGACGCCCGGAGCGATGTCTACGCCCTCGGCGCCACCACCTACGAGCTGCTGGCGGGGGAGCCGCCCTTCACCGGCCCCACCGCCCAGGCCATCGTGGCCAAGGTGATGACCGCCACCCCGGAACCGGTCACCACGCTCCGGAAGACCGTGCCACCCCACGTGGCCGATGCGGTGCACCAGGCCATCGAGAAGCTGCCGGCCGACCGGTTCGCGACGGCGGCAGAGTTCGGGGCCGCCCTCGCGGCCGAGTCCCCGGGGACCCGGCGGCATCCCACCACGGCCGCTCGGCGTGTGGGGCAAGCGGGTGGGCAGGCGCTGCCCTGGCGCATGGGACTCCTCGCGGCCGGGCTCGCGGTGCTGGCGTTCCTCGCCGGACGCCGGGCTGGCGACAATGCGGGCGGATCGCCCGCGGTCTACGATGCCGCGCTCCCGGACAGCGCCCCGATGCTCTTCGCCGCGACCACGGCGCGAGTCTCCTACGGCCTTTCGCCCCGAAACCTCTCGGTGTCCTCGACTGGCGACTTCGTGGTCTACGCCGCCCTGGAAGGCGATTCCACCACGCTCTGGTACCGGAGCCTCCGCGACGCCACGGTTCGCCCGATTCCCGGGACCGCCGGCGGCACGGCGCCGAGGGTCTCCCCGGATGGGACGCGGGTGGCGTTCCTGCTGCGCGACCGGGTCATGGTGGCGCCGATCGCCGGGGGCGAGGCCCGCCAGATCCTGCAGGCGGAAAGCGTGAACTCGCTCGACTGGGGCTCGGCGACCGAACTGGTCCTCACCGACACCGATGGCAACCGGGTTCACTGGCTCGACGCGGAGGGCGGCGCCCGGCGCTCGGTCCAGATCTCCCGCTGCGCCCTGGCCGGGTATCTGCCCGACCTCCGCAAGTTCCTCTGTTCCTACAACCGCTACGCCGAGCTGTTCGATCCGGAGACCGGCGAGCGCTGGACCATCCGGGCGACCCGTCCCGACGGGACGCCCGGGAGCGCCGTGGCGGGCTCAGCGTTCCGGCTGGTGGACGGCCGCTACTTGACCTATGTCGCCATGGACGGGAGCCTGCTCGCCGCCCGCTACGACCCGGCCACCCATCAGGCGGGCCGGCCGGTGGCGCTGCTCAACGGGATCCGGCGGGAAGGGGTAGGCGAGGCCCACTACGACATCTCGGCCAGCGGCCTCCTGGTCTTCGCGCCCGGGGTGGATGCGGCGGTTGGCCAGCTGGTGCGCCTCCAGGCGGGTGGCGTGCCCGCGCCGCTCCCGGTGGAGCCGGGAGATTTCCAGCGCTACGACCTGAGCCGGGACCGCCGCTGGCTGGCGGCCGTGGCCCAGACCGCCGAGGGCAACGAGCTGCGGATCTACGACCTGCGGGACGGGCAGCGGTTCACCTGGCTCCGGGGCGAACTGCTGCGCCATCCGCTCTGGGGCGTCACCGGGGAGCAGATCCTCGTCGCGCTGCGGGACTCCACCGGCTGGTTGATCCTGCGCGGCTCCCCGAGCTCGGGCGTCCGCCCCGATACGCTGGCCCGGTTCGAGGAGCGGTCCAGCGGCAGCGACTTTTCCACCAACCTCGACCCGGTGGACTTCCACGACGCGCACTCGGCCCTCTTGATGGACTGGGGCCGCTCGCTGGTGGGCCGGTTTGATCCCGCCAGCACCACGTTCAGCCCGGACACCATCCTCACCGGGGCGCGATTCCCGTCGGTCTCCCCCAACGGCCGGCTGATCGTGTACCAGAACCAGGAGGGCAGCCGCATCGTGGTGACCGCGTTTCCGGTCCCCGGCCGCCGCTGGCAGCTGGCCTCGGAGGGGGTGGAGCCGCTCTGGCTGTCGGGCTCCGAGGTGCTGTACCGCTCGGGCGTGTCGTGGTACCTGGTGCGCATCAACCCGCTGACCGGCGAGCCGCTGGGCGCCCCGAGATTCTGGGCCCGGGACCCGCGGTTCTCGGACACCTCGGGGTGGTCCAACCGTCCCTCATGGGACGGGGGCATCATCTACATGCAGGGCCCGGAGCAGACCAGCACCGGGTACCTCCGGGTCGTGCCGAACTGGGTCGCCGGGATGAAGGCCGCGGTGGGCAAGTAAATGGACAAGCCCATCCGCGGCCTCCACCACGTCACCGCCACGGTCAACGAGGCGCAGCCGGACCTGGACTTCTATACCGGGCTCCTGGGCCAGCGCCTGGTCAAGAAGACCGTCAACTTCGACAACCATCACGTCTACCACTTCTACTACGGGAACGAGTCGGGCGCGCCGGGCACCATCATGACCACCTTCCCCTACCACGACATGGGGGTGCGGGTCGGCACGCAGGGCGCCGGGCAGATCACGGTCACCTCGTTCTCGGTGCCGGCGGGATCGCTGGCCTTCTGGCGGCGGCGGCTCCAGGCGGCCAGGCTGCCGTTCGAGGAGGAGCGGACCGATTTCGGCGAGGCGGCCCTGCGCCTGCGGGACCCGTCGGGGCTCATCATCCGGCTGGTGGAGAGCGCCGCCGACGGGCGCGCCCCGTGGCTCCGCCCGGACATAGACGTCACCAGCGCCATCCGGGGCATCCACGGGGTGACGCTGCTGGTGCGGGAGCCGGAGAAGACCGTTGCCTTCGTGCAGGAGCTGATGGAATCGGCGGTCGTGGGGGAGACCGCCCGGGCCACCCGGCTGGCGGTGAGCGGCGACGCTCCGGGACGGCTGATCGAGGTGGCCCGGGCCGGGGACGCCCCCCAGGCCGTCAACGGCCTCGGCACGGTGCACCACGTGGCCTTCGCGATCGACGATCCCGACCAGCAGCTGGAACTCCGCCGGTCGCTGATGCAGCGGGGCATCCCGGTGACCGACGTGCTGGACCGCCAGTACTTCCGCTCCATCTACTTCCGCGAGCCCAACGGCGTGCTGTTCGAGGTGGCCACCATCCCGCCCGGCTTCACCGCCGACGAGGCGCTGCCCGACCTGGGCACCGCCCTCAAGCTGCCGCCGTGGGAGGAGCCCCACCGCGCCGCGATCGAGGCCGGCCTGCCGAAGGTGACCCACGGATGAGCGGCCCGGTCCCGCCCCACGCCGGGCAGCCGCTGCTTCGCGGGGGGGCCCCGCTCGGCGAGGCCCGCGGCGTGGTGATCATGCTGCACGGCCGGGGGGCCGGGCCCCGGAACATCATGGACCTCGCTCCCGGCATCGCCCACCCCAACGTGGCGCTCCTGGCGCCCGCCGCGGCCGGCGGCACGTGGTATCCCAGGAGCTTCATGGCGCCGATTGCGGAGAACGAGCCGGGCATCACCTCGGGCATCTCGGTGGTGCACGGGCTGATTGACACGGCGGTCGCCGCCGGCATCCCCACCGAACGAATCATCCTGCTGGGGTTCTCCCAGGGGGCGTGCCTCGCCTGCACTGCAGCCCAGCGCCGGCCGGCCCGCTACGGGGGCGTGGTGGTCTTCTCGGGAGGGCTGATCGGGCCGCCGGGCACCGCCTGGGCCGAGACCGGCAGCTTCCGCGCGACACCGGTGTTCCTGGGCTGCAGCGACCAGGACTCGCACGTGCCGGAGTCCCGCGTGCGGGAGAGCGCCGCGGTATTCACCCGGATGGGCGCCGCCGTGACCACCCGCATCTACCCCGGGATGGGACACCTGGTGAATGAGGATGAAACCGGCTTTGCGCGGGAACTGGTGGCCAGCGTGGGCGGCACGGGCGTGGGGCGGACAGCCTTCTGAATCGCAGGACCGGCGCCGCGCGGCAGCGTGGCTGAGGCGGCGCGGCAACTGGCGACCGCCCCCCGTTGGGCCCATCTTTCCGCGGTATTCACACCCACACCGATCACGTGCCCGAGATCCCTGACCGGCTGCAGGCCGCCCTCGCCGACCAGTACCGCTTCGAGCGCTCGCTCGGGTCGGGCGGGATGGCCACGGTCTACCTCGCCGAGGACCTCAAGCACCACCGCAAGGTGGCGGTGAAGATCCTGCGGCCGGAGCTGGCCCACGCGCTGGGGGCGGACCGCTTCCTGCGGGAAATCGAGACCACCGCCAACCTGCGGCATCCCCACATCCTCCCGCTGTTCGACTCCGGCGAGGCCGATGGGTTCCTCTACTATGTCATGCCGGTGGTCGAGGGGGAGTCGCTCAGGGACCGCCTGGCGCGCGAGAAGCAGCTGCCGGTGGAGGATGCGCGGCGGATCACCCGGGAGGTGGCCGACGCCCTGGCCTATGCCCACGGCCGGGGGGTGATCCATCGCGACCTGAAGCCGGAGAACGTCCTGCTGGAGTCCGGGCATGCGGTGCTGGCCGACTTCGGGATCGCCCGGGCGGTGACGGCGGCCGGCGGCGAGAGCCTGACCGAGACCGGGATCATCATCGGCACGCCCGTCTACATGAGCCCGGAGCAGGCTGCGGGGAACAAGGACCTCGACGGGCGGAGCGACCAGTACAGCCTGGGTTGTGTGCTGTACGAAATGCTGGCCGGTCAGCCGCCGTTCACCGGGCCCACGGTGCAGTCCATCGTGCACCAGCACCTCACGGTCGAGGCGCGCCTGATCACCCAGATCCGGCCGGCGGTGCCGGCCGACGTCTCTGCCACCCTCACGCGGTCGCTGGCCAAGGCACCGGCGGACCGGTTCGGCTCGATCGGCCAGCTGGCTGAGGCGCTAGGCAGAAGCACTGCCACGCCACCGGCCGCCGTGCCAAATCGGCGCCGCATCGCGTTGGCCGCGGCGGCGACCGGCGGCATCCTGATTCTGGCCGCCGTGGGCCTGGGTACGTTCGATCGCGCCCCCCGGCCGATCGAGCTGGGCCGCCGCACCCAGGTGACCCTGGATCCAGGGCTCGAGATCGAGCCGGCGCTCTCCCCCGACGGCAAGTTCCTGGCCTATTCCGGCGGGGGGGTGCTGATGGTGCGGCAGGTGGAGGGCGGCGTGCCGCTCCGGGTGATCCGGGAGGGAGACGGCGCGGGACGCTGGCCGGCGTGGCTCCCGGATGGCCAGCGGCTGGTGTTCGCCTCGCCCCGCGGCATCGAGATTGTTCCGGCCCTGGGCGGTGTGCCCCGCCTGCTGGTGGCGGGTCCCCAGACCAGCCGCGGCGTCGCCGTCTCCCCGGACGGTGGGACGTTCGTCTATGCCTCCGGCGACTCGCTGTTCGCCCGGCCGGTGGAAGGCGGCGAAAGCCGCCTGGTGACCGTGAGCCGGGAGGTGCACTCGCTCGCCTGGAGCCCCGACGGCCGGACGATTGCCTTCGTCTCGGGGAACATCCAGTACGTGAGACCCACCGACCTGGGCAACGTCGCCTCGAGCGTGGTTCGGACCGCGCCGGCGGCCGGCGGTCCGTCCATCGCGGCCACCGACTCCGTGTCCCTGAACGTCAGCCCGGCTTGGGCCGGCGATCACACGCTCCTCTACATCTCCAACCGGGACGGCAGCCGGGACGTCTACCAGGTGGAGCTGACGGGCGCGGGCGCGCCGGGACGCCCCCCGGTCCGGCTCACCACCGGCCTCGACGCGTACGACCTGGGGATCTCCCGCGACAGGAGCCGGCTGGCTTACTCGGCGTTCACGGAGGTGTCCAACGCCTGGTCGGTACCGATCCCGGCCTCGGGCGCCGTGAGCGTGGCGCGGGCCACGCCGGTGACTGTCGGCAACCAGACGATCGAGAATCTCAACGTCTCGGCGGACGGCCGCTGGATCTCGTTCAGCTCCAATCGGGGCGGGGTCATCCACCAGATGTACCGCATGCGCCTGGACCGCCCGGGGGCAGAACCCGAGCAACTCACCCGCGACACGGTGGGCTCGTTCTGGGGCACGTGGTCGCCAGACGGCAAGGAACTCGCGATCCACAAGTCCCGGGGTCAGCGCCGGGTAGTGTACGTCATGCCCTCCGATGGCGGCCAGCCGGTCCAGGTGACCGACGGGAGGGACGACGAGCGCAGCCCCGAATGGGCGCCCGACGGTAACCAGCTGGTGGTGCTGGCCAACTGGGGCACCAAGCCCGAGCTCCGCCTCTATGGCCGGGATGCCGCCGGGCGCTGGTCGGGGCCCAGCCCGGTCCCGGTGGTGATCGGCTCAGACACTGCGGCCTCCAGCCTCGCGGTCTGGTCGCCGGACGGGCGCTGGCTTGCCTGCGGCTGCGGCCAGGGCGGAATCGTCATCATCCCCGTCGGCGGCGGACCGGCCCGGCGCCTCTCCTCGCCGTACTCCAACGAGGGATGGGCGTTCCCCCAGTGGTCCGACGACGGCCGGACGGTTTATCACCTTAATTGGGAGTCGGGCCGGGTCACGGCGGTGATCGCCGTTCCCGTTGACGGCGGCAAGCCCCGGGTGGCGCTGCGCTTCGACGACCCGACCCGGCCCTGGCACCGCTTCGGGTTCAAGGTGCGCGGCGGGCGGTTCTTCGTCACCCTGGGCGACCTGCAGAGCGACATCTGGGTGGCCGAGGTCGGCCAGGCCCGTCCGTGACCGACGACATCCCGCCCGACCTCGCCGCCGCGCTCGGCGAGCGCTACGAGCTGCGCCAGACCCTGGGCCGCGGCGGGATGGCCACGGTCTACCTGGCCTACGACCGCAAGTACCAGCGGGAAGTCGCGGTCAAGGTGCTGCGCCCCGACCTCACCGTCACCCTCGGCGCCGAGCGGTTTCTGGCCGAGATCCAGATCGTGGCCCGGCTCACCCATCCCCACATCCTGGCCCTGTACGAGAGCGGCGAGGCGTCGGGCTTCCTCTATTATGTGATGCCGCACCTGAGCGGCCGCTCGCTGCGGTACCGGCTGGAACAGCGCCGCCGGCTGGACGCCGGCGAGACCCTGGCCATCGCGGCGCCGGTGGCCGACGCGCTCAGCTACGCCCACCGCATGGGAGTCCTCCACCGCGACATCAAGCCCGAGAACATCCTGTTCTCCGAGGGCCACCCCATCGTGGCCGACTTCGGCATCGCCAAGGCGGTGAGCACCGCCGGGGGCGCCAACCTCACCCGCACCGGATTCCCCCTGGGCACACCCGGCTACATGAGTCCCGAGCAGGCGGCCGGCCTCACCGACCTGGATGTACGGAGCGATGTCTACAGTCTGGCCGCGGTGATCTACGAGATGCTGGTCGGGGAGGCGCCCGGCCGCTGGCCGACCGAGGAATCGACCCGCTCCGGCCGGTTCCTGGAGGCCCCCGCGGCCCACCGCGCCCGCCTCACGGAAGTGGGCGGCGTGATCGAAGGGGCGCTGGTGCGCGGCCTGTCCACCCGGCACGACCTGCGCACCGACTCGCCCGAGACCCTGCTGGCGGAACTGACCGGCGCCGCGGCCCCGCCCCGCCGGCGCTACCGGGAGGACGAGATCCGGGAGATCGTCCGGCGCGCCACCGAGCTGGAGGCCAGCAATCCCACCGGCCAGGCCATGACCCTGGGCGGCGTGGAGGCGCTGGCCGCCGAGGTGGGCGTGACGCCGGAACTGGTCCGCCAGGCGGCCCGCTCGCTCCGGGAGCGGGACACCCCCACCGCGCTGCCCGCGCCGAGCGGCTGGAGCAAGGTGATCAACGGCCCGACGTCGTTCCTGTTCGAGCGGACGGTGGAAGGCGAGCTGCCGGAGGGTGAGTTCCCGGTGATGGTGGATGAGATCCGGCGGGAGATCCGGCACGCCGGCCAGGTCAGCCAGCTGGGACGGTCGTTCTCCTGGACCATGACCCCGTCACCCAGCCTGCGCCGCGATGTCGAGGTGGCGGTCTCGGTGCGCAACGGCCGGACCCGGATCACGGTGCGGGAGAACATGGGCCCCATCATCGGCCCGATCTTCGGCGGCATCTGCGGCGGCGTGGGGGGCGGCGGGATGGGCGCGGTCATGGGGATCACCATGGGCGCGCTGGGCCTGCCGCCCATCACCCTGGCCGGGATCATCCCGCTCTGGCTGTCGGGGGTGTTCCTGACGGCACGCACCATCTACGGGAACACCGCCCGGTCGCGCGAGCAGGAATGCCTGCGGCTGACGGACCGCCTGGTGGCAATGGCCGAGGAACTGATTGCCGAACGGCCCCGCCTGCCCGCGGCGCCGAAGGCGCTGCCACGACCGGCCCCCTAGGCGGCGGGACGAGGGCTGCCGGTCAGTACAGCGATGTCCCGGCAACGTGCCCGAAAGCTGCAGGACCACCACCGCCCCGACACCGAACCCCGCCGCCCGCCGTATATTCTCCCCAGACCAGACCAGAAGCCGCCGGCCGGATGGTGAATGACCCGCCGGCGGCAAGGAAGGCCGTCCATGGCAACCACGAAGCGCAAGATCTGGTACCCGATCGCGGTGGCGCTGAGCGCGATCAACGTGGCGGCGGTCGCCCAGGCGGCCCAGGCCGCGGAGCCCTGGCATGCCACCGGTCACGCGGTGCTGGGCGTGGTCTTCGCGTTCTGGGCACTCTGGCTCCGGCCCGGCGCGGGAGAGCGGGCGCTCGGCCCCGGCAACGAGGCCCTGGCCGCCGAGATTGACGTGCTCCGGCAGGAGCTCCTGGAGGCGCAGGAGCGGATGGACTTCCTTGAGCGGATGCTGGCACAGGGGCCGGACCCGATCCGGGTGGATCACCGGGACCGGGACCATGACGTCGGGGAGCTCCCGCCGGAGTAGTGCCAGGCCGCCGGGCCGCCAGGTCCACAGTCCGTCGCCCAGCCGGGCCGTCCGGGCATCAGGCCATCTCTCCCCGGGCCCGCGGTGTCTACCGCCGCCGGCCGGTCCCCTTCCCCGCCACCTCCAGCACCGGCCGGCCCAGCAGCTTCATTCTCGGGGTCACCCCCAGGCCGGGGGCACGGGACGCGGCCAGGCGGCCCTGGTCCCGCTGGGGCGCGCCGTCGGCGAAGGCGACAGTGACGTAGCTGTTGAAGTCGGTGGACGAGAACAGGAACCGTTCCGGCGTGCTGTGGGCCAGGTGGGCGATGGCCGCAGTGATGATGTCGCCGCCCCAGGTGTCCTCGATGGTCATGGCGATGCCGAGCGACA
>CAZCVG010000100.1:0-9912 GCA_964501735.1 uncultured Gemmatimonadaceae bacterium
CGGGCTAGTCGGCGGCGCCCGCCAGGGCAAACCGCTCGCCCGCCGCGAGCCGCGCCTCCAGCGCGGCGAAGCCGGTATCCGGGTCGTAGCCGAGGTACTTGCCCTTCTGGCGCTTCGCCTCGAGCCAGGCGGGAAACCCCGACTCCACCGCGCCGTGGCTGGTGACCTGCTCGGTGGCGGCCTTCACGGCCAGGTCGTTGGCGTACTCGTTCTTGGCATGGCCCTGGTGGCCGCGAACCCAGGTCCACTGCACCTCATGCTTCCGGGCCGTGTCCACCAGCACCCGCCACAGCTCCAGGTTCTCGATGGCGCCGCCCTTGCGGGCCCAGCCCCGGGCGATCCATCCCGGGACCCACTCCCGCATTCCCTTCACCAGGTACTCGGAGTCCGACACCAGCAGGACCCGCAGCCGCTTCCCCTTGCCGGCCAGCAGCTGCAGGCCGGCGATGGCGCTGGAGAGGGCCATGCGGTTGTTGGTGGTGTCGGGCGCGTGGATGTAGAAGTCGCGGCGCTGGACGGCGCCCCGGGCCCGGACCTCGATCAGGCCGGCCGCTCCACCCGGCGTGGCGCCGTCCCGGCCGTTGCCGAGACAGCTTTCATCGAGATGCAGAACTGCGATGGGCAGGGGCGGTACGGGCACCGGGACTGGCGGGTTGCATGTGGACCAGGACGGGGATGTCGGTGGCCCGCAAGATAGTCTCGGTGTGGGAGGGCACCAACCAGCCGCTCTCCTCGCGGTGGGCGCCGGCGAAAAGCGCGTTGGACACCAGGCGCTCCACCGTGGCCGCCACGGCGGTCTCGAGGTTGCCCTCGATCACGTGGATGTCGTAGTCGAGCGGGGCCATGGAGAGCGCCCGGGAGGCCCTGGCGCCGGTGCGCCCTCCCTCCTCGGTGTTCTCCGTTACATGCAGCACATCCAGGTGGGCCCCGGTGATTCCGGCGAACCGGGAGGCGAAGGCCAGCGCCCCCTCGCTGGCGGGCCCGCCGCCGTAGGCCACCAGCACCCGGTCCATCGGGGTGGGTGCGCTGCCGCAGACCAGCACCGGCCGGGGGGACCGGCGGATCAGCGCCCGCACATCGGGGCCCAGGGCGTCCGTGCCCCGGGCGCCCCGGGCGCCCAGGCGGCCCACGCACACCACGCCCACTTCTCCCGCCAGTTCCCGCAGCGACTCGGCGATGTCCCCGGTCCGCCAGGCGGTCTCCGCCTCCAGGCCCGCCCGCCGCACCGCGCCGGCCGCGTCCTCCAGCATCTGGCGGGCGGCGTCCTCGTGCTCCACCCGGGTGACCGGGGCGTGTCCCGCCTTCCACTCCATCCAGGGCGCGCCCAGCGCCATCTCGGAGGTGTGGCCCGGGGCGGGGGAGATGTGCGCCACCACGATGCGCGAATGGAACTGGCGGCCGATGATGATGGCCTGCGCCAGCGCCACCTGCGCCTGGGGGGAGCCATCCAGGCCGACGAGGAGCGAGGTGAACATGAGTTGAGGGTGGGGGCGGGGGACGGGGGTGTCAAGGGACCGGGCCGGTCGGCCACAGCCGCCGGACCCCCGTCCGCCGCACTACACGACCTGGAACCAGTCAATCTCCGCCAGAATGAATTCCAGCTCCTCCCCGGTCATGGGCAGGTGCCCGACCAGCGCCTCCTGCCGCCCCGAGTTCCGCAGTGCCACGGCCACCACGACGAACTCGCTCCCCCGGCGGGACAGCGCCACCCGGCGCCGGTCCCGCACAGCCCGCTCCAGCTGGTCGAGCCGCTCGGGGCTCCAGCGCATCGCCACGGTCAGGGGCTCCGGGTGACCACGATTTCGCCGGGGCGGCCGGTCAGCTCGCCGATGACGGCGCGCTCAAGGGTCGCTTCGCTCGCCAGGCCGGCCAGCAGCGGGTCCAGCCCGTCCGGCGGCACCGCGAGGAGCAGTCCTCCCGAGGTCTGTGCATCGGCGAGCAGCACGCGCTCTTCCGGGGCCAGGTCCTCGGCCCACGAGACCTGGCCGGCGGCGTCGAGGTTCCGCCGGCTGCCACCGGAAACGAAGCCTTCACGCGCCAGCGCCAGGACCAGGTCGAAGCGCGGGATCCTGTCCATCCAGAGCCGGGCGCCGACCCCGCTTCCGCTCAGGACGTTGCCGAGGTGCCCCAGCAGCCCGAAGCCGGTGATGTCGGTGGCCGCGCGTACGCCGGCGGCGAGCGCGGCCCGCATGGCGCCCGCGTTGAGGGTGGTCATGCTCTGGATGGCCCCGGCCATCTCGGCTTCGGTGACGCGCTCACGCTTGAGGGCGGTGGCCAGGATGCCGGTGCCCAGCGGCTTGGTGAGCACCAGCAGGTCGCCGGGGCGGGCGAGGGCGTTGGTGAGCAGCCGGCCGGGGTGGGCCTCCCCGATGGCCACCATGCCCACGTGGGGCTCAAGGGCGTCCACCGAATGGCCCCCCATCACCGGGCAGCCGGCCGCGGTGGTGACCTCGCTCATGCCGCCCAGCACCTCGCCGAGCAGCTCCAGCGGGAGGGTGTCCCTCGGCCAGCCCACGAGGTTGAGCCCGAAGAGCGGCGTGGCGCCCATGGCGTAGAGGTCGCTCAGGGCGTTGGCCGCGGCGATGCGGCCCCAGGTCCTGGGGTCGTCCACCACGGGCGTGAAGAAGTCCACCGTGGCCACCAGGGCGCGATCGGGGCTCAGTTGCCAGACCGCCGCATCGTCCCGGGAGGCCGCGTCCACGAGAATCCGTGGATTCTCGAGCATCGGCACGTGGCGCAGCACCTGCGCCAGCTCGCTGATGCCGAGCTTGCAGGCTCAGCCAGAGCCGTGCGAAAGCGTCGTCAGGCGGATGCGCGGGCGCTGGTCGGCGGGTGCGGGCATGGCCGGTCAGGGGGTCAGGGTTGGCGGAACGGGTCCCGGGTGCTGCCCCAAGATCATGGCGCGGGGCCGCCAGCGGAAGCGGCATTTGCCCTTCCTCCGGTTCGGCCCGATCTTCCCCGGTCCCCCGCACTCCCTGGCCCGGCCATGATCTCGATCCTCACCGCCCTGATGCTCGGCTTTCTCCACGCGCTCGAGGTGGATCACATGGTGGCGGTCACCACCTTCGTGACCGGGCGCCCCTCCCTGGCCCGGGCCGCGCGGTTCGGGTTCCGGTGGGGTATCGGCCACTCGCTGGCGGTGATCCTGGCGGGAGGGGCGCTGCTGGTGACGGGACTGCGCTGGCCGACCCGGTTCGACGCGGTCGGGGAGGGCCTGGTCGGCGCCATGCTGGTGGGGCTCGGCATCTGGGCACTCCGCTCCAGCCGCGCCCTGCATCTTCATCCGCCGGAAGAGCATGGGGATCACGCCCACCTGCACGCGCACCGGGATGCCGGCCCGGCGCACCACCATCACGGCCCGCCGGCCGCCGCACCCCACCAGCACCGGCGCGACCACCATCACCACGATCACGCCGGCCGCCACGAGCACGGCGCGCCCGAGGAGCGGCCGGCCGGGACGCGGAAGGGAATCACCCTGGTCGGGCTCATGCACGGACTCGCCGGCACCAGCGCCGTGGTGGCGCTGATTCCGGTGACGCTCATTGACCGCCTGGGCGTCGGGCTGGCTTACCTGGTGGCGTTCGGGGCCGGGGTAACCGCGGGGATGGTGTTGTACGCCACCGTGGCGGCCTTCGCGATGCGCCAGGCCGCGGCCCGGTCGGTGGTGTGGGGCCAGCGTGTGGCCCGGGCGGCCGGGGTGGCGGGCATCGTGGTGGGCGCCTGGTGGGTCATCCGGGCCGCGGGGGCGTAGCTTGCCCGCCGGATCGCGGGCGGGGGCGGGTCAGGCGGCTGGGTCCGCCTTTCTTCCCCACCTGAGGTAGAGCGCCGGCATCAGGAACAGGTTCAGGACGGTGGAGGTGACAAGACCCCCCACGATCACCACGGCCATGGGGTGCTCGATCTCGTGTCCCGGCTGGTTGCCGCCGAGCACGATCGGCACCAGCGCCAGGGCGGTCACCAGGGCGGTCATCATGATCGGGGTCAGCCGCTCCTCCGCTCCCCGCAGTGCCAGGTCGCGCCCGAAGGTCATCCCCTCTTCACGCTCCAGGTGCCGGTAGTGGCTGAGCAGCATGATCCCGTTGCGCCCGGCGATCCCGAGGACCGTCACGAACCCGACCAGGGACCCCAGCGAGAGCACCCCCCCGGTCAGCAGCACGGCGATGACGCCACCGATGAGCGCGAACGGCAGAGAGGCGAAGAGCAGGAAGGTGAGCCGGGCCGACTGGAAATCGGTGTACAGCAGGAGCAGGATGCCCACCAGGACCAGCGCGGCCATCCCCGCGAGTCGCCGACTGGCGGCGGTGCGCTCGGCGTACTCGCCCAGGACGGCGGCATGGTGCTCCGCGGGAAAGCCGATCATGGCCAGGCGCCCGGTGATGTCCCGGGCCACCGCGCCGAGATCCCTCCCCCGCACGTTGCAGGTGACATCCAGTTTCCGGGTGGCGCCCTCGCGGGTGATCTCGTTGAGTGTTGGGGCGATCACCACGTCGGCGACGGTGGCCAGGGGCACGCTGCCGCCGGAGGGCGTGTCAATCAGCAGGCGCCCCAGGGCATCCGGGTCGCGCCGGATCGCCGGGACCCCCCACACCGCCACCCCGAAGGCCTTCTGGTCCTCGTAGAACTCGCCCACCCGGTTCCCCCGCACCAGGGTGCCCACGGTGTGCTGGACCGCCGCCGCGGTGACCCCGAACCGGGCCGCGGCGTCAGGCCGAAAGCGGATTTCCACCTGCGGCACCAGCACCTGGGGCTGGACCTTGAGGTCCACGACTCCGGGGATCGTGGCCAGGCTCTCCCGCACCACCGCGGCCACGGCCCGCAGGCTGTCGAGGCTCGGGCCCGAGACCCGGACCACCACGGTGGCGCTGGCGCCGGTCAGGACCTCCTTGATCCTCTCCCGCAGGTAGGTCAGCAGGTCGCGGTACAGGCCGGGATAGCCGTCCACCACCTCCTGCACCCGGCCGACGGTGGCATCGTAGTCCACCTCCGGGTCGATGCTGATCCAGAGTTCGGTGAAGTTCGGTCCCACGACTTCGTCCGCCACCTCCGCCCGCCCGATGTGGGAGCCGAAGTTGCGGACCCCGGGGATGGCCCGCAGCTCCCGGCTGGCCTGCAGGGTGATCCGGTCCATGGCCTCGATGGAGGTCCCGGGCTTCTCCACCCAGTGCATCAGGAAGTCGTACTCCTTGAAGCGGGGAAGGAACTCCTCCCCCAGGAAGGGCCACGCCACCAGGGCCGCCACGGTGGCGCCGGCGCCGATCCGGAGCGCCAGGGTGGGACGATCCACCAGCCGCGGCAGGGCGGTGCGGTAGTGCCGGTGCAGCCAGCCGGCGACCCGGGACTCGCCCGCCGTGAGCGGGGCCCGGGGGAGCAGCAGCAGCGCCAGGGCCGGGGTGACCACCAGCGCGACCAGCAGCGACGCCGCGATGGCGAGGATGTAGGCCACCGCCAGCGGCCGGAAGAAGGAACCAGCCAGCCCGGGGAGGAAGAAAACCGGGAGGAAAACCATCACCACCAGCAGGCTGCCGAACACCACCGCGCTCCGCACTTCCAGCGAGGCCTCGAGCACCACCTCGAGGGCCCGGCGCGGAGCCGTGAGCATGCGATTCTGGCGCAGCCGGCGTGCGATATTCTCCACGTCAATGATGGCGTCGTCCACCACCTCGCCCAGCGCGATCACCAGCCCGGCGAGGACCATGGTGTCCACGGTGCCGCCGCGCCAGCGGAGGACCAGCGCGGCGCCAAGCAGGGAGAGCGGAATGGCGGTGAGGCTGATGAACCCGGTACGCCAGTCCTGCAGGAACAGCGCCAGAACGATCACCACCAGGAGGCAGCCGAGCAGCAGGGCGCGCCCCAGGTTGTGGAGCGACATCTCGATGAACGTCGCGGGCCGGAAGATGCTCGCGTCCACCGTTACCCCGGCGAGCGCCGGCGCCAGTTCGGCCAGGGCGGCGTCCACCCCGTGGGTGACCTCCAGGGTGTTGCCCCACGGCTGCTTTTCGACGATGAGCAGCAAGCCCGGCCCGTCGTTGATGATGGCATCGCCGATCGGCGGCGGATGCCCGTCGGCGACCTCCGCCACGTCGCCCAGGGTGATGGCCACGCCCTGCCGCCAGGTGACCACCATCCCGGCGAGCTCGGCGGCGTTCCGGAGCGGGGTGCGATGGCTGACCGCGAAGCGCTGGTTGGGCGTGTCCACGAACCCGCCGCCCCCGAGACTCGACCCGTCCCGCGCCGCCCGCTCCACCTGGTCCAGCGTGACGCCGCTCGCCCGGAGCCGGTCCGGGTCCACCAGCACCTGCAGCTGGCGGTCGCGCTGGCCCCAGATGGCCACGTTGGCCACTCCCGGCACACTCATCAGGCGGGGCCGGATGGTCCACTTGGCCAGGGTGGTGAGCGCCACCTGATCCAGGGTCTCGGACGAAAGCCCGATCTTGAGCGCCCGGCTGGTAGAGGAGAGTGGCGACAGGATGACGGGCGGCCGGGCCACCACCGGGAGGGTTGGCGCGACGGCGGCGACCCGCTCCTGCACCAGCTGGCGGGCCCGGAGCAGGTCGGTGCCCGGCGGGAACAGCAGCACCACCGATGAGAGTCCCAGGACCGACTTGGACCGGATGGTGGTGACCCAGCTGGTGCCGAGCAGCCCATTCTCCATCGGGATGGTGACGAGCTGCTCGACCTCCTCCGTGGAAAGGCCCGGCGCCTCGGTCTGGATTTCCACCAGCGGCGGGGCGAACTCAGGGAACACGTCGAAGGGTGTGTCGCGGAGGGCGCCGGGGGCCAGGAGTACCAGCAGCCCGGCCAGCGCCACCACCACGATTCGGTGGGCGAGCGCGGTGCCGATCAGCGCGCGCATCACTTGGCGGGCCCGAACTCGGTGCTGAAGAGTTCCGCCGCCCCGGTCCGCACCACCAGGGCTCCCGGCGCCGGGCCGCGGGCCAGCACCGCGTCATTGCCCGTGACGTAGGCGACCTCCACCCGCTGGCGGGTGTAGCGGCCCTCACCGATCCGCTGGTACACCCAGCTGCCGCCGTGCAGGTCCCGGACGACCGCACTCCATGGGACGACCACGGCGTCCGTGCCACCCCGAAGCGTGAGCAGGACCGACACCCGCTCGCCGGGACGCCACGCGCCATCCGCGTTGGCGAGCTCGAAGTACAGGTCCACCGAGGCCGCCAGGGGGTCGGCGGAGCGCGGCCCGCGGATCGCCGCTGCCACCCGCCCCCGACCCGCTCCGACGTCACTCACCCCGCGGATGGTGACACCCCGGGCCACGTCCACCTCGGGCACGTCCCCGGCAAACAGCGGCACCTTCACCCAGAGCGGGTCAATGGCGGCGAGATCCAGCAGCCGGGTGCCTGACGCCACTCGCTGCCCCACGGCCACCACGAGATCCTGGACCACGCCATCGAAGGGGGCCTCCAGGGTGACCGGCGCGACGGCGGCGGCGTTCCCTCCCTCACTCACGCTGACCCGGGCCTCGGCCGCCCGGAGGGCAGCTTCCGCCTCGGTCAGGAGCGCGCGGGCGTCCTCGACCGCCTCGATTGTCCCCGCCCGCTGCCGCAACAGCTCGGCGGCCCGGTCGTAGCGCAGCTGGGCGTTCTCCGCCCGGGCTCTCGCGATGGCCACCTCCTGGGGGGCGCCGAAGAGCTCGCTTTCGGCGGGCAGGGGGAGCAGCTCGGCGACCGCCACGCCGTCCTGGACCCTCGTTCCCGCGGCGGGAAGCGCTCCGCCCGCCGGCCCCCGAACCGTCCCGGCCCGTGGAGCGACCAGCACCGCGAGGTTGCCGGGGCGGACCATCAGTTCTCCGCCCACATCCCGTGTCCGTGGCACCCGGCGGCGCTCCACCGGCGCCGTCACGAGCCCGATGCGCTGCTCGGCTGACGGGGTCAGGGTGATCGAGGTAAGCCCCGGCTCGCTGACCGGGTTGGTGATCGTCGCCGGGGGCTGGGGCTTGCTCGCCGGAGGGGAACCGCCGCACGCGAGGAGCACGACGAGAACGACGGGAAGCGAGCGACTGCTGGTGGGTGCCAGGATGGATTCTACCACATTCACATCGCCAGGAAGGTTGCTTTCGTTGCCAGCGGGGCGGCGCTCACGACTGGAACAGCCCCGCGAACCGGCGCTTGTACTCCGCCTTCCGGGCCCGGGTGCCGTCGGTGGCAAGCCCCGAGCACTTGTGGGCCGCGTGGCCGTCCCAGCCGTCGGGCCAGCTGGTGAAGATCATTTCCCGGCAGGCCGGGCAGAGCACCCGCTGCCCGGTGACCTGCCCGGCCACCAGCTCCGCGGCGTTGGTGATCGTGCCATCGGGGCTCCGGTGGATCTCGGTGCTGGCCGTCCGGCGGAGCGAAGGGTCGAGCCTCGCCTGGAAGCAGGCGGTGTGGCAGTAGTACTCGGCCACCAGCCGCTCCCGCGCCTCCGAGCCGTACTCGAGCCACACCCGGCTGGGCTCGGTGGGGCTGGTCCGGATCGGCTGGCCGCAGAAGCAGCACGGCTCCCAGTGGTACTCGGTCTTTTCCGGCCGGAAGCCGGCCAGCTGGTCGCGCAGGCCCATGGTGGGGAAAAGGTGCAGCGCGGCAGTGGGGAGCGCAAACCTCCCCGGGTCACTCCGCCAGCAGCCGGGCCACGTCGAGCCTCCGGGTGAACATCTCCAGCTTCCCGGCCGAGTCCCGCGGCCACTCCGCCTGGGGCCGGTCACGATACAGCTCGATCCCGTTCTGGTCCGGGTCGCGGAGGTAGAGCGCCTCGCTCACCCCATGATCGGCGGCGCCGTCCAGGGCAATCCCCGCCGCCAGCACGCGGCGCAGGGCGTGGGCCAGGGCGGGCCGGTCGGGGTAGAGGATCGCTACATGGTAGAGGCCCGTGCTCCCCTGGGGCGGAGGCTCACCGCCCCGGCTCTCCCAGGTGTTGAGCCCGATATGATGATGGTACCCGCCCGCGCTCACGAAGGCCGCCTGGTCTCCCATCCGCTGGATCAGGTCGAATCCCAGGACGTCACAGTAGAACGCCAGGGCACGGTCGAGGTCGGCCACCTTGAGGTGCACGTGGCCGATGGTGACACGGGAGTCAATGGGTTCCGGCATGGGTAGCTGGTGACAGGTACAGGAATCGGGGTTTGATCGCCGCCGTGATCAGCGTTTGCCCCAGACGCCCGGCGTGGCCAGTTCCACCGAGTGCTGCTCGGGGTCACGGAGATAGATGCTGGTGGCGCCGGACGGCCAGGTGACTTCGCTCTCGACCGGAATACGCCGGGCGGCCAGCCGCTCGCGCAGCAGCGCCAGTCCGTCCACCGTCACGGCGAAGGCGACGTGCGCCGGACCCGCCCCGTCGTGAGGCGGGATGAACCCTCCGGCCGCCTGCGCGCCGCCGGCCGATGCCCCGCGGCGGAACAGGAGCAGCACGCCGCCGCCTCCCGCATCCAGCGCCACCAGCCGGTCGTCGGTGTAGAGCGGCGCCAGGTCCAGCAGCTCGCGGTAGAACCGGGCGGTGCCCGGCAGGTCGTCGCAGTAGAGGGCGGTCTCGAGTATCTGCTGCACCAGCGGCATCCCGCACCTCCTGCGAAAACGGCCCTGGTGTCAGGCCTGGACGACGCCGACCCGCCCGAAGAGCGGCCAGCGGACCGGCCGGCGGGCGGCGGGGTCGCCCCAGGCGCCGGCCAGCTCCCCCATCAACGGGGTCACCGGGTCGCCGCCCTCCGCCTTCGCCTTCCGGTGCACCGCCGACCAGGTCCGGATGTACGCGCCCAGGCCGGCGAGATCCAGCAGGGCCTCGATGGCCAGGTCGGGAAACGCCACCTCCGGAAACGGAAACTGGAGAGAGCGGTAGGCCTGATCAATGTGGCGGCGGCCCGCGGGCCAGAACGCGCCCACCGACTCGGTGTAGAAACGCCGGATGATGGGATCAATCCCGGTCCCG
>CAZCVG010000101.1:0-9688 GCA_964501735.1 uncultured Gemmatimonadaceae bacterium
CCATGGCCTACGAGCTGGAGCACATCTCCAACCACGGCGAGCGGGTCTGGTTCCGGCAGATGATCGAGAGCGGCGAGCACCGCCACCCGCTCCCCGCCGAGGACCAGCTCTGGCTGCACCAGCGGCTCATCGAGGTGGAGGCGCTCGAGCGCTTCCTGCACAAGGCCTACCTGGGCCAGAAGCGGTTCTCGATCGAGGGCGTGGACATGCTGGTGCCGATGCTCGACACCCTGATCGAGCAGGCCAGCCAGCAGGGCGCGCGCGAGGTGGTCATCGGGATGGCCCACCGGGGCCGGCTCAATGTCCTGGCCCACACGGTGGGGCGGCCGTACGAGAGCATCTTCGCCGAGTTCGAGGGTGGCCGTCACGTCGAGGGAGGCGGCCCCTCGCCGGAAGACGGCACCGGGGACGTGAAATACCACCACGGCGCCGAGGGCGCCTACCGGACCCGGAACGGCAAGGTCGTCACCGTGACGCTGTCCCCCAACCCCAGCCACCTGGAGTTCGTGGGGCCGGTGGTGGATGGCCGGGCCCGCGCCGAGCAGACCACCCGCAAGGGGAAGGAGCCGCACCAGGATCCCTCCACCGCGGTGCCGGTCATCATCCACGGTGACGCGGCGTTCATCGGCCAGGGGGTAGTCAGCGAGACCCTCAACCTGGGGGCCCTCAAGGGGTACCGCACCGGCGGCACGATCCACATCATCACCAACAACCAGGTCGGCTTCACCACCGACATGATTGACAGCCGCTCGACCCGGCACGCCAGCGACCTCGCCAAGGGATTCGACATCCCGATCATCCACGTCAACGCCGACGACGCCGAAGCCTGCCTGGCGGCGGTGCGGCTGTCGCTCCTGTACCGGGAGAAGTTCCACGAGGACGTGCTGATTGACCTGGTGGGCTACCGCCGCCACGGCCACAACGAGGGAGACGAACCCGCCTACACCCAGCCGCGCATGTACGAGCGCATCCGCGGGCTGCCCACGGTGCGGCAGCAGTACGCCGCCCTGCTGGCCCGCCGGAGCGTGCTGGCCGCGGAGGCCGCCGACCAGGCCTACGAGGCCGGCTACCAGCGCCTGGTGGACACCCAGCAGGCCTTCAAGGCCAGCCTGGGCAAGCCGCGCGCGGCCGAGACGGAACGGCGGGTCTCGGATCGCTCCTCGGGGATCGAGCCGGAATCGGCGGTGGCCGAGGAGTTGCTCGGCGTCCTCAACGAGCAACTGCTGACCCTGCCCGAGGGATTCACGCCCAATCCCAAGCTCATGAAGCAGCTGGAACGGCGCCGCAGCGTGCTGGGTCCCGAGGGCGGCATCGAATGGGCCCACGCCGAGGCGCTGGCCCTCGCCTCGCTGCTGGTGGAGGGCGTCCCCATCCGGCTCACCGGCCAGGACACCGAGCGCGGCACGTTCAGCCAGCGCCATTTGGTGCTGCACGACGGCGAGACCGGCGCCAAGTACGCCCCGATCGCCCACCTCCCCGGCGCCACGGCCAGCATGGAGCTGCACAACAGCCCGCTCTCCGAGCTGGCCACCCTCGGCTTCGAGTACGGCTACAGCGCCGCCGCCCCCGAGACCCTGGTGCTGTGGGAGGCCCAGTTCGGCGACTTCGTCAACGGGGCCCAGATCATCGTGGACCAGTTCATCGTGTCGGGCCTGTCCAAGTGGGGACTCACCACCCGCCTGACGCTGCTGCTGCCCCACGGCTACGAAGGCCAGGGCCCTGAGCACTCCAGCGCCCGCCTGGAGCGGTTCCTGCAGCTCTGCGCCGAGGGGAACATCCGGGTCGCCAACCCCAGCACCCCGGCCCAGTACTTCCACCTGCTGCGCCGCCAGGCCAAGCGCAGCCGGCAGCGGCCCCTGGTCATCATGACGCCCAAGAGCCTGTTGCGGCTGCCCCAGGCCACCAGCCGGCTCGCCGACCTCGCCACCGGGCACTTCCAGGCGGTGCTGGACGACCCGATCGCCGCCGAGCATCGCGGCCAGGTCCGGCGGGTGGTGCTGTGCTCCGGCAAGGTGTTCTATGAACTGCAGGCGGCCCTGGCCGGAGCGGACCGCTCCCGGCTGGCACTGGTCCGCCTGGAACAGCTCTACAGCTTCCCCGAGGAGGAACTGGTGGCGCTGTTCCGGAGCTACCCCGCGCTGGCGGAGGCGGTCTGGACGCAGGAGGAGCCCCGCAACATGGGGGCGTGGAATTACCTGGAGGCCCGCTTGCGCGCCATCCTCCCGGCTGGGGCGACCCTGCGCTACGCCGGCCGGCCCGAGCGGGCCAGCCCAGCCGAGGGCTATCCCGCGGCCCACGCGGCGGAACAGAAGCGGATTATCGAGAGCGCCCTGGGATAGACAGAGCCCGGGCCCCCCAGCCCCCGGAAAGCAACAGAGGGTGAGATCGGTCTCGATCTCACCCTCGCGTCATTCTGCCTGGCCCGTGCCCCGGTTACGAGTGGCCGTTGGTCGCGTGCGGAACAAATGTCGGCCGCGCGGGCGGCAGGAAGTTCCGCTCCGAGGTCTGGCGGACCATGTCCTTCACCCAGTCGGAGAGGTGCTCTCCGTAGTGGAGCAGGAACACGCCGCGGGACCGCTTCTGGGCGATGAACGCAATGAACGGGGTGTCGGCCTTGGCAGAGTTGCAGGGCTGGCAGGCGATGACCAGGTTGTCCGGCCGGTCGTAGGCCGTCTGGCCTTTCCGGGGATACACATGGTCGAGGGTGGTGCGGTCTTCCGCGATCTCGCCACCGCAGTAGGCGCAGACCGAGCCATACTTGTCGAGCAGCCACTGGCGATGGGCATCCATCGACCGGCGACCCAGGTTGCGTGAACGGGTTGGCGGGGAAGACGTGGGACGGCGATTTGCTCGCGACAAAACTTATTCCTTCAGGTACAGGGTCGAGCGACAGGGATCAGGGAACCCTCCGCAGTTGGTGGAACGTACCAAATCTAGACAGTCTCCCCTCGCCTGACTAGGGGTGGCCGGCCGGGGCTTTCCTGGCTGGCCGGCTGTCTTTCATAGCAAGGACGGGGCCCGGCGGTTCCCGTTCAGGCTCTGGACCCCACCAGGGCTCCCAGGCGGGCTCCGCTCCACCCCAGCAGGGCGGCAAATCCCACCGCCAGGGCGAGAATCGTCCACCCCGGCACCCCCAGCATTTCGCCCAGCCGAGCGAGCAGCCGGCCGAGCGAACCGTCCCGATCGGCCGCCAGGATCATCCCCAGCCAGCCAAGCCCCGCGCCGCTCCCGACGAGCCACGGTGCCCAGGCGGCCCGCACCGCGCCCACGGCGAGCGCCAGCACCGGGACCGCCCACCAGCCGAGGAGCCAGGTGGCGGCGGCGAAGGCCCCGGCCACCACCATCACTATGGCAACGGGTCTCATGGTGCCGGCTCCAGGCGCAGGGTGGAGCGTACCGCCGGGAGATCCCCTGCCCGGCGGGGGAAGCGGAGGGTGTCGAGCTGCCCATCGCGCCACGCGGCCAGCCGGTCGAGGTACCGGCTGCTGGCCGGGTTGCCCGATTGCCCCCCGGGGTACACTCCCCAGCCGCGCACCTCGGGACCAAGCTCGACCACCATCCGCCAGCTGGCGCCGAATTCGCTGCCCTCACTCAGCGGGCTGAGCGTGCCCAGCCCACCCTGTACCGGAATGCCGAGCGCCGAAAAGGCCGGAATCCGGAGGAGGTGGTGGATGTCCATGCTCCGCACCCGGTCCCAGCGCCAGCCGCCGCCGTCGGGCGGTCCGTGCTCGCGCTGCAGCCGGCCGTCGGCCACCAGCAGGGCCGCGGCGAGGAGATCGTCCCGGGTCTCGCGCACCTCAGCGGTGCGCCCGTCATCCCACCAGGGATTGGCGGAATCCGCCAGCAGCGCCCAGACCATGACGAGGTTGGGACGATCCGACGTCGGTGCCAGCTCGTCCCAGAGGCGGCGCTGCAGCTCACTCACCGCGCCCTCGAAGAGGGCCGCACGGGGATTGTCCACGGTGTGGCGGCCATCCCATTCGGCCAGGCGACGGGCAGCTTGCTGCAGCGAGTCGTGCCGCGGGAACTTCCGGGCCGCAGCGAGGAAGGCGGGGACGAACCGTTCTGCCGCGGCGCTGACCGGGTCGGTCTGGAACCGGCGCATGTCGTCCACGGTGACCTGGCTGTCGGCGCGGAGCAGCGCGTTGATCCGCAGCGCCCGCCAGGGTGAGTACCAGTTGGCGCCGAGGTAGCGGGGCCTGACGCGCGGGTCCACCGGCTGCTGGTTGGCCGAGGCGAGAAAGCCCTGCGCCGGGTTGAGCGCCTGGGGCCACTCGGCCAGGGGCCACGGGCCCAGCCAGTCGGTGGCCGAGGTGTCGCCGCGGAGGAGGAGGTCGCCGCGGTCGCCGGGGCGGACCGGGAACCAGCCGGTGGAACGAATCCCGATCGAGCCGGCGCGGTCGGCCACGATCATGTTCTGCGGCGGTGACTGCCAGCCGGCCATGACGCCGAGCCATTCGGCCACCGTGCGGGCGCGCGGCGCACGCGCCAGCGGCGCCACCCCGCTCGGCGTCTCCAGCACGGTCCACCGGAGCGACTGCCAGCTGCCGTCTGAAGCGCGGGTCAGCGGACCGCGATGGGTGTAGCGCACGGTGTCGGTGCGGAGCACATCGCCCCCCGGGCCGAGGTAGCGCTCCGGCCGGAGCCCGAGAGTGCGCCACGCGCCATCCACCCGGTAGCGGGTGGGGGCGGCGGAGTCGTCCACCACCTCGAGATAGCGGTCCTGCAGGTCGGCCTCGACGTTGGTGAAGCTCCAGGCAACGTCCCGGGTGAAGCCGATGACGATGCCCGGGGATCCCGGGATGGTCACCCCGTAGACGTCGAGGGAATCGGCCACCACCAGGTGGGCCTCGTACCAGATGGCCGGCAGGGAGAGCTCCAGATGAGGATCGCCGGCCAGCAACGCGTAACCGCTGGCGGAGCGCCCGGGCGCCACGGCCCAGTTGTTGGAACCGAGGGCACCTGATTCGCCCGGGGGCAGGGACGGAGCAGGCGGGGTCCCCCGGGAGCGCGCCATGTCCTCTGCAACAGCGTCGGGCGGCGGAATGCGGACCGGTTCGTCGCGGGGGACTCGCTGGCCGTTGGGCTGGAGCGGTTCCTGGATGGGACTCACGCGCGGGTACAGGGCGTCGGCGGCGGCAGCCCCGACAATCCGGCTGGCGGCGGCCTTGCGGTCCTCGAGATCGCTCCGGGTGAGGGTGTAGCCCATCTGGTTGAGCAGGTGGAAGCTGTTGATCGGCTCCCACCGCGCGGGCGCTCGGCCCAGGAGCTGGTACTCGAGGGGGGCGCCCCGGGCGGCGATCTCAGCGATCCGGGCGTTGACGCCGTCGGCATAGGCGTCAATGAGCGCCCGGGTGCGGCTCGAATCCCCCGCCTCCGCCAGCCGCGCCTCGGCGGCGGCCGGCAGGCCGAGCGCGCGCATCTCACGGTCCAGGGGCAGGGCACGCGCGCCGAGCAACTCAGCCAGGGTGCCCGCGCCCGCGCGGGCCTGCAACTCCAGCTGGAACAGGCGGTCACGCGCCACCACGTACCCCAGGGCGCGCACCGCGTCCGTTTCGTTGCCCGCGAAGATGTGCGGTACGCTGCGGTCGTCGTAGCGCACCTCGACCGTCCCGCTGAGCCCGGGAACCCGCGCCGTGCTGGCGCGCGGCAGCTCGGCATCGCGGGCCACGCTCCAGATCCCCCGCCTGGGCTCGAGCAGCGGGCCCAGCGGCGGGAGCGGCGACGGCGGGGCCAGGCTGAGGCCGCCCAGGACCAGCAGCACCAGCCCCGCGGCGGCGGCGGCCCAGGTGGACCGGCTCACGGCCGGTAGCGTCCCTTGAGCAGGCGGCCCCACTTCCAGTTGATGGGATGCACCTTCGTCGCCGGGCCGCCGTCGTTCACCACGGGATGCCCTTCGTTGGCCCAGCGGAACAGCCCGCCCTCGAGGCTCGACACCCGGGTGAACCCCTCCGCCTCGAGCGCCGGGGCCAAGCCGGCGCTGATGACCCCGGGACCATCGTACACCACGACCGGCGTCTCCCGGCTCACCACCCTGAGCGGGCTGATGTCGGGGTCGGTGGGATCGAGCTGCACCGCCCCGTCAATGTGGCTCAGGGTGTACTGCTCGTCGGGTCGGGCATCAATGAGAAGCGGAGGCGGCCGGTTGGGATCGGCGAGCCAGCCGACCAGTTCCCCCGGCGACACGTGCCTGGCGTCGGAAAACTTGGCCCGCACCGCCTGCCGCAGCAGCCAGCCGCCCAGCGGGCTGCCATCCCAGAGCAGCCCGGCGAGGAGGGCGGCCAGGACCCCGAAGAACACGTAGGTGCGAGCGGTGAAGCGGCGCGTGGGCTTGCTGGCTGGGGACATGAGATGCCCTGCGGCAGAGTGATGGGCACGCGGCCGTAGCCGCTTGGGTTACCAACCTACGCGCGTCGGCACGGATGAGGGAGGTCGCGGAGACCCGGGCGGCAATCGGCCCCGCCGGGCGACCAGCGCCTGGCGGGGCCGGGAGTCACGGGAAGAGCCGCCGCTCAGCGGCCCCGCCCGCCGCCCCCGCCCCGGCCGCGGTCGTCCAGCTTCCGGGTCTTGGCCAGCACCGCGGCCTGCTTGGCCGCGATGCGGACCATCCGCTCGGGGCTCTCGGCCTTAGGGATCTGGCGCGGGGCGCCGGCCGTGAACACGACCTTCCCCTCCTGGGTCTCCGGCGTGAGCGGCCGGCCGGTGGTCAGCTCGAAGCAGCCGAGCACGTTCTCCCCGGCGCCCTGTGCGGCGCGGATCCGCTCGGCCAGCGCCTCACGATTCGGCAGGCCTTCCAGCGTGGCCGGCGGGGTGCCGAACGGGGTGATGGGCTGGATCAGGGCGGCCACCTTGGCGCCGGTGAGCGAGGCCGCCACACGGACCTCCTTGCCACCGACGTCCTGGGCCCAGCGGACGGCCTCCCGCTCGGCCGGCGAGGGCGGCGCGGCATGGCCCGGCGCCGGGGCCTTCGGCGCGGCGGTCTGCTTGCGCTGCTGCTGGTTCCGCTTGATGGCCTTCAGGTATTCGGGTTCGTCAGACACGGTCGTTTCTCCACGGGCAACAGTCAGGATTCGGGAGAGCCAAGATAGTCGGATGCCCGGGTCGCGGAAAGCCGACGCCCCGGAGCGGGCGCCGTGCGAGTCGTGGCGGAACGCCGGAAGATCCCGACGAGGGCGGCGTGGATTGTCCCCACCGGCCCGAGTCGCTTGGTCCCCCGGCGTGCTTCATTGGCGGGACTCGGCCGCCCGCGGACCATCCCCGGCGGGCGGTGGCCAGACCTCGCAGTGCATCCCCCGCTCGCTGTAGACGACGCAGAAGGCGCCGCGCACCCCCCATCGGCTCCGCCAGGCCGACATCACCGCGCGGTCGCCCGGACTGAACCGGTTGACAGGCAACGCCGAGTCGGTGGAACGGACGTGGGAATGGACCGTGCCGATCCACCGCGGCGGCCCGCACGCGGCCAGGGACTCCTCGGCACTGGCCGTGAGCGAATCGCTGGCCGGGACAGCGAGCGGCAGGACCAGGGTGATCCGCACCGTGTCGAGCGCGACGGTCCCGGCGAGGCAGGCCACCTGCTCCCGGCGTTCGGCCAGGCTGAGTTGCCAGACCCGCTGCAGGCTGTCACCGACACCGGCGCCGAGCAACCATCCTGGCTGCGCCTGGGCCGCCAGCGGCGCCGCCGCCAGGAACAGGGCCGACGCGACGGAACGGATCATCCCCCGAGCTTCCCCACCATGACCCAGAGTCCATAGAACAGCACCAGGGTGTCGGCCCACCCGACCACCGACCAGCGCAGGAAGAGCCGGCGGATCTCCGCCGGGTCGGTGGCCCGCTCGAGCCGGAACTGGTCCGGCAGGAGCACGACCAGCCAGACCAGCGTGGCGATCGCCAGGGCGGCGATGCCGTGCAGCAGCCAGGGCGTATCCCAGGGCAGCCCCGATCGGACCACCATCTGGATCCCGGTGAAGGTGAGGAGGATGCCGCCGCCCACGGTGAAGAACAGGTCGGTCCACAGGATTCCCCGGGCAACCGGCGTGAAGGTGAAGGTCCCCGTCCGCCAGAGCCGGTACAGGTACAGGGACCACACCCCGGTGACGGTGACGTTGCCGACCAGCAGCACCGCCCCGATCACGTGCAGCGTCCTGAACAGGTCGTAGTCAGTCATGCCGGCGCCCGGGCCCCCTGCCCATGGCCTTGGGCACGCCGCGCATTGCCACGATGCCGCTTTCAGCCATTGCGGGGCCTGAACTCTCCCTCGACGGTGCCAAGGGCGTGGCGCACGCGGTCGAGACGCTTGTTGACCGAGAGGCGGCCCGCCAGCATCGGCCGGAAGACGTCGAGCCGCTCAGTGGCGATGGCCGCATCCGCCCGGGAGAGCGTCTCCCCGAGCCGGCGCTCGACCTGCCGGGCCAGGTCCCGGCGCCGCTCCCGCCGGGCGGCGGGCCCGATCCCCACCGGCGGGATCTCTTCCGTGCCGCTCCACGGCTGGCCCACCCACACGAAGGCCTCGGGAAGCTGCTCGCCCAGAAAGGCATACCGGAATGCCACCGGAACGATCTGCACCCCCGGCCCGGCGGAGAGCGCAAGCGCCGCGGCCCCGCGCTCCGTTCCCGCGACCGGCGCCGCCGCGGGCTGGCGCTTGCCCTGCGGGAACACCCAGAGTGCGCTCCGGTCGCGGCGGAGACAGCCCGCGGCCAGGACCAGGTCGGCATACGCGGCCGGCGCAGAATCCCGGTGCATCGGCAGCGCCCCGACCCGCTTGAACATCCAGTAGCGCTCGAGGTGCCTGGCCTCCATCAGGATGTTGAAGTGGAGGCCCAGCCGGGCGGACAGGAGGACGGCGAGAAAACCGTCCCACCAGTTGGTGTGGTTGGCGACGAACAACAGCCGCCGGGGACCCTCCCGGGCCAGCAGCTCCCCGCCGAGGTGCACCGCCGCGAAGTGGGTGGCCACCAGCCGCCGGGTGTAGCGCGCGAACAGCGCCGCCGCCACCGGGTTGGGCGGGGCGACGACCGGGTGGTCAGCCACCGCCCGAGGCGGTTGCTGCCGCCCGGCGCTGGCGAGGGCGGGCGGTCCCGAACCGCTCACGCATCATGGCCCTCCCGAGAATGACCAGCTTGCGGCTGAACGGCACATGGACCCGTCCCCGGAAGACATCGTACCCACGCGCCTCGATCCGGTCGAGGATCCCCGAGTAAGTGTGCTGCATGAGACGCACGGTGAGCCGGGAGCCGTCGTCGGGGAAGAGCGGCACCACCGGGTCCGCCGCGTCAAAGTACTGCCGGGCCCGCCGCACCTGGAAGGCGAGGAACTCGCGGAGGGCCGGAGTCAGCCGGCGAGCGTCCAGGTCGGCGCGGGACAGCCCCCACGCAGCCAGCTCGTCGGCGGGAAGGTAGAGCCGGTCGCCGTCGAGGTCGGCGGCGACATCGCGGAGAATGTTGGTGAGCTGCATGGCCACGCCGAGCCCCACCCCGAGGTGGTCGAACCCCGCGCGGCGGGCCCCCAGCACCGGCCCGAGCATCAGTCCCACCCCGCCCGCCACCTGTCGGCAGTAGGCATGGAGAGTGCCAAAGTCCGGCATCGCCACCGGATCGAGGTCGGTAGCCACCCCGTCCAGCAGCTCGAGCAGTGGAGCCAGGGGCACTGGCCAGCGCTGGAGCGTATCGAACAGCGCCAGCCAGCGCGGATC
>CAZCVG010000102.1:0-9687 GCA_964501735.1 uncultured Gemmatimonadaceae bacterium
TGCTGATGCTGGACTGCTCCCACTCGATGATCCTCTACGGCGAGGACCGCTTCACGCCCGCCAAGAAGGTGGCGCTGGCGCTCACCCACCTGATCCGCACCCAGTTCCCCGGCGACAGCATCCGCTGCGTCCTGTTCCACGACTCCGCCGAGGAAATTCCGCTGGCCGCGCTGCCCCAGGTGCAGGTGGGCCCCTACCACACCAACACCGCCGAAGGACTCACCCTGGCGCGCCGGATCCTCATGGCCCAGAAGAAGGACATGCGCCAGGTCATCATGATTACCGACGGGAAGCCGTCGGCGATGACCCTGCCGGATGGCCGGGTGTACGTGAACTCGATGGGGCTCGACCCGCGGATCCTCGAGGCCACCTACCGGGAGGTGGCCAACTGCCGCCGTGCCGGGATCATGATCAACACGTTCATGCTGGCGCGGGAGCGCTCGCTGGTGGACTTCGTGAAGCGGGTGTCGGAGATCTGCCGGGGGAAGGCCTACTTCACCACCACCATGACCCTGGGCCAGTTCATCCTGATGGACTTCATGAAACGGCGGACCCGGCGGGTCTCCTGATTCGCCAAGAAGCCCACGGGGCGGAGCCGGCGCTGCCGGCCCCGCCCCGTGGCATGTCCCGCCCGGCTATTGCACCACCACCCGCTTGACCGAGGAACCGGCCTCGAGCTGGGCGGTGCTGTCGGCGAGGCCGTTGATGAGCGCCAGCTCCGCCACCGGGATCACCGAGGGGTACTGGGCCTGGAACTGCGCCAGGCTCATGGCCCGGGGCACCCGGACCACGTCCAGCCGGTTGGGCTTGACGCCGAGGGCGGCGGCATCGGTGAGCCGCCGGAAACTCCCGATGAAGGCGCGGAAGGTGGCGTCGTACCGGGCTGCCGCCTGGGTGGTGAGGCCGAGCAGCTGGTAGGTAGTGCCACCGTACGCGATGAACCCGACGTGGCCCGTGAGCACCCGGCCATCCTGGGTCTGGGCGCTGAAGGGGGCGAGCGCGGCGCGGTTGCCGTGGATGGTCGTGGAGGTGGCCCGCCCCGCCTGGATGCCCTGCTGGCCGAGGAACTTCTGCAGCGTAGTGCCGGGATCCTCGGTGCCGGCCAGGGTCAGCTGCACCTGGGCGTCCTGCTCCGGGCTGAGCCCGGTCACGGAGGAGGTCTGGTTCACCGCCTTCCAGCCCGCGGGGAAGTCGAGCTGGAACGCGAGGTCGGGGTGCAGGAACGCGTTGCCCTGGAAGAACCCCTGGCGCGGGTTGTTGCCGTAGACCATCCCGTCCAGCAGCCCAAGGAACTCGTCCCGGTTGACCCGCTTGCCGTCGAGCGGCACGGTGACCCGGGCCAGCCGCTCCTGGGTGCGGGCGATCCGGTTGCCGGGATCGGGGTGAGTGGACTGCCACTCGGGGATGCGCTGGCCCGACCGGGCGCCCACCCGCTGCAGGATGCGGAACATGTCCACCATCTTGCGCACGTCGTAGCCGTCGGTCAGCGCGTAGCGGAAGCCGAGGCCGTCGGCCTGGGTCTCGTCGTCCCGGCCGTACTTGAGGGACAGGATCCCGGCGACGCCGCTGATGAGCCCCAGGTTCTCCGCCACCTTGTCCGAGGCGATCGCCCCGGCCACCAGCCCGATCTGGAACAGCTGCTGCCGGGTCATCTGCTGCACCGAGTGCCGGGCGGTAACGTGCCCGATCTCGTGGCCCAGCACCGACGCCATCTCTGCCTCGGAGTTCATGTGGGCCAGGATGCCCCGGGTGATGAAGATGTACCCCCCGGGCAGCGCGAAGGCGTTCACCTGGGGATCGTCCATCACGGTGAAGGCCCAGGGCAACCCCGGCCGCTCCGAGGCCCGTGCCATGCGGAGACCAATGGTGCTCACGTAGCCCTGGAGCGCGGAGTCGGGGTAGACCCCCATCTCCTGGGCCACCTGCTTCGAGTAGTCGCGCCCCATCTGGATCTCCTGGGACTCCGACACGAACGACAGCTCCCGCCGGCCGGTCACCGGGTTGGTCGCACAACTGCCGAGCAGGACGCCAAGCAGCAGGACACGCAGCCACCGGCACCGCTGGACCGACCTGTTGATATCGCCCACGCCTGCCTCCCTTGAGCGGATCCGACCCAGGACCCCACGTCCTTCCCGGGGCCACGCCACCGACCCCCGCAAGGTACATCCGGCCGTCCGGGGCCGCATCCGGCGGGGTCACGTCGCCAGGGGCGAGGGTTGAGGAGCGCGCCCCCCCAACGAGAAACGGCCCGGCAGGAGCCGGGCCGTTCCCCACATGGGCCGCGTGACGGTCACATCGCCGGCGGGGCGTGGCGGGTCGCCTCGAGTTCATCGGCCAGCGGGTGCGCATCGTACACCCGGCGCAGCGCATGGGTGATGGCCCGCGAGTCCACCCACACCGACCGGGCCACCCGTTCCGTGAACAGGAACCGGTTGGGCAGCATCTCGATGTTGCCATCGAAGATGAGCCCCACCACTTCGGCGTCACGGTTGATGACCGGGCTGCCTGAGTTCCCGCCGATGATGTCGTTGGTGGACACCCCGTTGAACGGCGTGTCCACGGTGAGCGAGTCGCGCCGCTCCTGGTAGCGCGGCGGGAGGTCGAACGGCGGCTGGCCGCCGAAGGCCGCGGCCCGCTCGTAGAGCCCGCCGAAGGTGGTGTACGGCGCCGCCACGGTGCCGTTCATCGGGTAGCGGCGCACCTCGCCGTCGGAAATCCGGAGCGAGAACGTGGCATCCGGTGCCACGCTGCTCCCATAGACCGCCAGCAGGGCGCGGGCCACCTGCTCGTTGGCCTGGGCCTCGCGGTCGTTGAGGTCGGCCACCTCCTTGCTCAGGGCCCGCTCCAGCGGGTCAATGATCCGGGCCAGCCGGACCATCGGGTCGGTGGAGGCCGCCACCGCGGCCACCCCGCCCTCGGCGAGGCCCTTGCGCCCGTCGCCGGTGCCGAGGGCGGTGCCATCCACCAGCTCGGCGGCCGCCGCCTCTGGTGTCCGGCCCCCCAGCGCCTGGCGTAGCACCGGGTCGGTGGCCGGCAGCTCGCGCTGCATCGCCGTCAGGAACGCCGTGAGTATCGCCTTCTCCTGGACCGGGTCCACCGGCTGGCCGCCAAAGAGCGCCCGCTCCAGGTTGGCCTTGTTCGCCTCCTGGAACGGCGTGAGGCGGGCCGTGTCAGGCTTGGCCAGCTCGGCCGGGTGACGGATCGTCGCCAGGCTGAGCGACCACAGCCGGGAACCATAGCCGCCGCCGCCGTGGTAGCGGCGGCGCACGTCAATCGCCTTCCGCCGCGCCTGCACCTCGGCCAGCACCCGCCAGGCGCTGCCGTAGTCGCGCCGGAGCGCCACATTGGCGTTCACCCGGGCGCGGAATTCCTTTTCCCACTCCCGCTTGCGGTCCATCAGCCGGGGATCCAGGAGGCCGGTCTGGTATCCGCCGATGGCCTTCTGGGTGTTCTCCAGCCCGAAAATCAGGTTGCGCAGCGCCTTGCCCCGGGCCTCATCCGCCTGGGCCAGGGCATGGTAGGCCGCGATCTGCCGCTTGAGGGCGTCCAGCTGGGCGGGATACTGCACGTCGCGCAGGAACTCCAGCTGGGAAACCGCGTTGAGCCGGCCGGTCGAGCCCGGGTTCCCGATCACGAAGGTGAGGTCGCCCTCCTTGCTGCCGTTGGTGCTCCACGCGAAGTGATGCGGGGTAGCGGCCGGCTTCCCGTCCACGTAGGCCCGCAGGAAGGACATGTCGAGGTTCCAGCGCGGGTAGGTGAAGTTGTCCGGGTCGCCGCCGAAGAACGCGATCTGGCCCTCCGGGGCGAACACCAGCCGGATGTCCTTGAAGCGATGGAACCGGTACAGCTTGTACTGGCCGCCCCGGTACATGCTCACCACCTGGCAGGCGGCGTCCGGCTCGGTCTTGCCGCACTCCTCCTCGATGGCCCGGATCGCCTTGGCGCGCTCCGCCGCAGTGGCCTTGGCGTCGGCACCGGCCGGCAGCGAGCGGCTGACCCGGTCGGTCACGTCGCTGATCTGCTGCAGCTGGTCCAGGAACAGCCCCTGGCAGACCCGCTCGTCCTCCCGCCGGGTGGCGTAGAAGCCGTTGGTGAGGAAGTCCTCCCCCTCCCCCGTGGCGGACTCGATACAGGCCCGGGCGCAGTGATGGTTGGTCATCACCAGCCCCTCGCCCGAGACGAACGACGACGAACAGCCGCCGCCATACCGGACCGCCGACAACCGGACATGGTCCAGCCACCCGGTGGACGGGGTGAAGTTGTACCGCTTGGCCCAGTACTCCAGGGGCGGCACATCGAAGGTCCACATCTTCCCGGTCTCGAGCCCGGGGTACTCGCCTTCGAGGACGCCCTGGGCCGGCAACCGGGAGGGCAGCGCCAGGAGAGCCGTGAGCAGCAACGCACGAAGCACGCGCATGATTGACCAGCGGTTCAGGGTGAGACAGCAGAAAGATGACGCCGAGAAATATACGGCGGCACGGGCAGGGTGCATGAACCCGCCATCATGGAAGGAGAAGCGGCGGCAGGAGTCGCGACCCGCCGCCGCCTCCGGCACCTCCCCGGTGGGCCGGCCTCAGCGCGGCCACATGGAGCCGAACACCCCACCCGATACCAGCGCGTAGATCAGGCTGTCGGCGGAGTTCTTGAGCACCACCGGCCACGGCTTCCCCATCCAGATGGCGGAGGGGACGTCCCCCAGCGCATAGGCCATGAAGGTGGCGGTTCCCGCGACCCGGAAGACCGTGAGGTACTCCGGCGCCGGCTGCAGCGTGCGGGAGCAGAGATAGGCCACGAAGAAGGCCACCACCACGTTGAACACGAACCAGACGCCGAGCATCGGGCCCATGCTGGGGGTGCGGTTGGGCATCAGGGCCATCACCCCGACCGGCCCCTCGGCGTACTTCCTGGTGAACTCGGGGTTGGCCATGTCCTTCATGTCGGTGCAGTGGGGGATGACATACTGGCCTGGCGCGGGGTTTCCCTTGCGGATGGCGGCGCGGACCTCGTCCTCGTTGGGCAGTTTCTGGTAGTCGCTGTTGTGCCACTTGAGGACCATGTGGATCAGGCTGCTGGCGATGAACACCGCCACGGCGGAGAGCAGGATCGGAAGCCAGAGCTGGGTGAGCGGGACCATGAGGGCTCCTGGTGAAGGGAGGTTCCGTGCCGTTCGTGCCCCGCTAGCCTACGCCCGGTCCGGCCCGCGTCAAGATGGGGCCGGCCGCGGGGCCGCCCACATTTTTATGCAGAGCCAGGCCCCGGCCGCCGAGGCCGCCAGCAGGAGGAGGACGCCGAGCCCCCGGACCGCCCCGGCGATCCGGAGATCGTACGGCAGCAGTTCGAGCCGGCCGAGCAGCCAGGCCCAGTCGTGGCCGGCCCCGTCGCCGAAGCCGAGCAGGTCCAGGTCGAAGGCGCGGGCATCGGCGATATACACAGCGAGGTCAATCAGGCTCGAGGCCAGCCACACGACCGCGACAGTGATGCCGAAGTAGTCGCGGTGGTGATACAGCAGCGCACCGGCCCCGATGGGGACCACGAGCTGCATCAGGCTCCCCCCCGCGACCGCCAGGAACTCGCCCCCGAAGGCGAAGAACAGGTGCCCGAACTCGTGGGCCCCGAAGGTGATGCCGGAAAACAGGCTGGGATTGGTGCGGTCGGCGAGCTGGCCGAAGACATCCGCCACGAGGATGGCCAGCAGCGGAACCCGCCACCACCACCAGCGGCCCTGGGCGTACTCCTCGATGGTCGGAACGGGCATGGAGGCCTGGAGGGGGTGGACAGCGGGCCCGGGGAGGACCGGCCACGCCGCGTGGGGGCAGCGGAAGTCTGGTGTCGCCGTGCGCCCGCGTCAAACGGAGGTGATAGATTCCGCCGGTTCGTGCTCCCGGCCCCCCGCACCCCATTCGCCATGCTCCCGCTCCTCGCGCTCCTCGCGCTGGCCCCCCAGCAGCAACCGGCCCTGATGCCGCTGCCCGCGTCGGTGGAGTACACCAGCGGCCGGCTCCGGCTCGACTCGACCTTCACCGCCCAGGCCACCGGGTTCCGGAACGACCGGCTGGAGCGGGCGGTGGCCCGCACCCTGGCTCGGCTGGAGCAGCGGGTGGCCCAGCCGATGGCGCGCGGCGTGGGCGGCGGGAGCGGCACGCTCCAGGTGAACGCCGCGGCGGCCGGAGAGGAGGTTCAGTCCCCCGGGGAGGATGAGTCCTACACCCTCACGGTCACCCCGTCCGGCGCCCGCCTCGCCGCAGCCACGGTGGTCGGGGTCATCCGCGGCCTCGCCACGCTGGAGCAGCTGGTCGCGTCGGACAGTGCGGGATTCTACCTGCCGGCCGTGGCGATCACCGACGCGCCGCGATTTCCGTGGCGCGGGCTGCTGGTGGACGCCGGCCGGCACTTCATGCCCCCCGAGGTGATCCGCCGCACCCTCGACGGCATGGCGCTGGTCAAGCTCAACGTGCTGCACTGGCACCTGTCCGAGGACCAGGGCTTCCGGGTGGAGAGCCAGCGCTACCCGCGGCTCCACCAGCTCGGATCGGACGGGCAGTACTACACCCGGGAGGAAGTCCGCGGGATCGTCGCCTACGCCCGCGACCGCGGCATCCGGGTGGTCCCCGAGTTCGACATGCCGGGCCACTCGACCAGCTGGTTCGTCGGATATCCGGAATACGCCAGCGCGATCGGGCCGTACGCCATCGAGCGGCGGTTCGGGGTGTTCGAGCCGGCCTTCGACCCCACCCGCGAGGAGACCTACCAGTTCCTCGAGGGCTTCATCACCGAGATGACGGATCTCTTCCCCGACCCCTACTGGCACATCGGCGGGGATGAGGTCGTCGGCAAGCACTGGAACGCCAATCCCCGGATTCTCCGCTTCAAGCGGGAGCGGGGGCTCAAGGACAACGAGGCCCTGCAGGGGTACTTCAACCAGCGGCTCTCCCGCATCCTGACCAGGCTCCGGCGGCGCATGGTCGGGTGGGACGAGATCCTGCACCCCGGGCTGCCGGAGGGGACGGTGGTGCAGTCGTGGCGCGGAGTCGAATACGTCGGCCGGGCGGCGCGGCAGGGACTGGCGACGATCCTCTCGGCGCCGTACTACCTCGACCACATCAAGCCCGCCGACGAGCACTACCTGGCCGACCCGCTCCCCGCGGGCCACACCCTCTCGCCCGAGGAGGCCCGCCGGGTGCTGGGAGGCGAGGCCTGCATGTGGGCCGAGCACGTCAACTCGGAGACAGTGGACAGCCGCCTCTGGCCCCGGCTCGCCGCGGTGGCGGAGCGGTTCTGGTCGCCGCAGTCGGTGCGTGACGTGCCCGACATGTACCGCCGGCTCTCGCTGGTGAGCATCCAGCTCGAGCGCGCCGGCCTGGGCCACGAAGCCCACAGTTACCGCATGCTGCGCCTGCTCACCGGCCAGCGGGGAGTCGAGCCGCTGCACGACCTGCTGGCCTACTCCATGCCGGCCAGCTTCGGCCAGCGGAGCCGGCTGCAGGGCACCACCCAGCTCACCCCGCTCACCCGGCTGGTGGACGCGGCCCGCCCCGATCCCTGGTCGCGTAGCCGGATGATGCGGCTGGCCGAGCGGGTGGCCGCCGGCCCGCGGGCCGCGGCCGATGAGATGGCGGAACTCGAGCGGATCTTCACCGCCTGGGACGGGTTGCCGGCTGGCGTGGCCGGGCTGACCGCCACCTTCCCGCTGGCCGCCGATGGCCTGCCCGCCGCCCAGGCCATCGCCCGGCTCGGCGTGCTCGGCCGGGAAGCACTGGCCTACCTGGGCGGCGACGGCGCACCGGCGGCCTGGAAGGCCGCGGCCCGGGCCGAGCTGGACACGCTGGCCCAGCCGCAGGGGTTGCTCCGGCTGGCCGGGATCGAGGCGGTGCGGATCCTGGTGGACGCGACCTGAGCGGAGCGCCGCTCAGGGACTGACCAGCGGCCAGGGCGGGGTGGACTTCCAGCGGCCGCGGGTGAAATCGGGGACCTGCTGGGGCTTGCCGCCCTGGCGCACCGACCGGATCGTCAGGTCCACCATGGCCGACAGGGCCGCGGCGTCGTACACGTTCATGTCGGTCGGCTCGCCCCGCCGGAGGCACTGGATCAGGCGGTAGTCCTCGAGGAAGTCCATCCCGCCATGGCCTCGGTCCAGCTGGCGGATCGTCTCCGAGCGCCACAGCGGGTGGTCGAACTCGCCGTAATAGGCGGTGGCTTCCTCCCACCGGTGGGCCGGACTGCGGCCCTCGATATGCACCCGGTGCGGCCACCCGGACACGATGCCCCGGGTCCCCTGCAGCAGCTGCAGCCGGCTGTAAGGGCGCGGGTTGTGGGTGTTGTGGGCCAGGTAGATCGTCCGGCCGCGCGCGGTCTGGATCAGGCTCACGTTCTGGTCGCCGAGCACGTAGCGTTCCGCCCGGCGGGGATCATCCTGGGCGAGGTGCTCCGCCTGCCACTGCTGAAGCCCGCGCGACGGCGAGCTCATGGACACCACCGTGGTGAACCGGTCGCCCCGGTTGATGTCCAGGCAGTTGGCGATGGGCCCCAGGCCGTGGGTGGGGTAGAGGTTGCCGTTGTGGGTGGTGGCCCACGCCCGCCGCCACAGCCCCTCGCCGTCGGGGGAGAACTTCACCTCCCGCAGGTCGTGCAGGTAGGCCGCCTCGCCGTGCAGCGGCTCCCCCAGCAGGCCCTGGCGGACCAGCACCAGCATCATCAGCTCGAAGCGGTCGTAGTTGCAGTTTTCCATCATCACACAGTGCCGCTGGTGCTTCTCCGCCGCCTCCACCAGGGCCCAGCAGTCGTCCAGCGTCATGGCCGCCGGGACCTCGGTGGCCGCATGCTTGCCGTGGCGCATGGCGGCGAGCATCACCGGGACATGCCACTCCCAGGGGGTGGCGGTGTAGACCAGGTCCAGCTCGGACTCGGCGCACATCCGCTGGAAGTCGCGCGGGCCACGAGTGTAGAGGACGGGTTCGGGCTGCCCGGCCGCGGTCACCTTGTCCGCCGCCACCCGGGCGCGGCCCTCGTGGATGTCGCACACCGCGCGGAGCTCCACCCCGTCCAGGGTGAGCAGGTTCTCCAGGTGCACCGTCCCCATGCCCCCGACCCCCACGAAACCGATCCGCACCCGGTCGAGGGGCGGGCTCCGGAACGGCTGCAGCGGGGCTGGTGACATGCCGGCGGGCCGTTGTCCCCCGGCCGGGACCGGCACCGCGGCGGCCCCCAGGGCCAGCAGGGCGCCGGAGCGGATGAATTCACGCCGGGACGGCGTGGCGATGGGCATGGGAGATCCTGAGGTGGAGGGGTGGCCTCGGCCAGCCGGGAGGGCCGTGTGGCCCCGTCTCTGGCCCTATATATGGTAAGGACGGGCCGGCGTTGGCGGGAAGGCCGCTAGGCTGCTAAGATGCCCCTCTCTGGGGCCGGTCCTCCCGCCCCGTGCCTCGTCCTCCGTGCCCTCTCGCCCGATGCCCGTGACCACCGCCTGCATCCGCTGCCAGACACCACTCGATTCCGGGGCCCGGTATTGCCAGGTCTGCGGGTTGAGCGTGTCCGGCGAGCAGACGGCTCCCCTCCCGACCCTGCTGCAGCTGCTCAGGCAGGCGACGCTGGGGGAGTACGAGATCGTCCGGGAGATCGGGCAGGGCGGCATGGCCACGGTCTACCTGGCCCACGAGATCGCCCTGGACCGCAAGGTGGCGATCAAGGTCA
>CAZCVG010000103.1:0-3362 GCA_964501735.1 uncultured Gemmatimonadaceae bacterium
TCGCCATCGCCTCTGTGGTGCTGGATTGTGAAGTGCGACAAGGGGTTACGGCTATTGATCTAAGCTAGGTCGGCGGGGGAGGGTGTCAAGGTCACCGCGCACACCGCGCCGGGGGCCGGCCACCCGGTTCCCGGCCCCCACCGAGGCGGCACCCGGCTACGGGGACCGGGGTGTGCCGCCCGCGGTTTCCGGCGCCATCCCGGGGAATTCGGTACCCGCATCCTCGGCCAGCCCCCCTATGCTGCCCGGCATGGCTCCCGAACGCCGGGCAGTGGTGCTGCTCCTCGGGCTGGCGGTCTCGGGGCAGGCCCTGCGGGTGTGGTGGAATCACCCCGGCTCCGCGCCGGGGGCGGTGAGCCTCTTTCCCGGTGTCCCCACCGGCGCCCCGCTGGCCCACCGGGATTCGGGGCTTGCCCTGGCCCGGCCGCTCGCCCCGGGAGAGACCATCGACATGGACCGCGCCCCGGCGCCCGAGCTGGCCCGGCTCCCCCGGGTGGGCATGGCCCTGGCCCGGGCCATCGTGGCCGACCGGGAGGCCCGCGGTCCCTTCGGCTCGCTGGAGGCACTCGATCGGGTCCCCGGCGTGGGCCCGGGCCTGCTCCGGACCATCGGGCCCCACGCGGCCTTCTCGGCTCGCGGATCCGCCCCGGCCTCGCCACCGCTTTCCGCCTGGCCGGCTTCCCCCTCGCGGGATCCCGGCGCCGTCCCCCCTCCGGGCCCGCTCAACCTCAACACCGCCACCGTGGCCCAGCTGGAGGCGCTGCCGCTGATCGGGCCGGCGCTGGCCCAGCGGATCGTGGCCTACCGCACGCTCCACGGCGGCTTCCGGGCGGTGGACAGCCTGGTCCGGGTGCCGGGCATCGGGCCGGCCACGCTGGCCAGGCTCCGGGACCGCCTGCGGGTGGATTGAAGGGACGCCGGCCGGCGGGGCCGGCAGCCGGCTCAGCCGCCCAGGCGGCGCTGGAAGATGAGCCGCAGCATGCGCAGGGCGGTGCGGGCCAGGCGGGGGTAGCCGGTGGAGTGCTTGGACTCGCCGGCGATACGCGGGTAGTAGCTCACCGGGATCTCGATGACCCGGCGGTGGAGCCGGAGAACCTCGATCATCATCTCCGGGGCAAACTCCGGCCCCACGCCCGACAGCCGGGGCCGGATCTTGAGGTACACATCCCGCCAGATGGCGCGGTAGGTGCACCCCACGTCGGTGAAGCGGGTGTAGTTCTTGATCCACAGCAGCTGGATGAGCTTTCCCACCGCCACGTTGGCCCACCGCACCGGCCCCTGCATGTTGGTGCCCTGCTCCACCATCTGGCGGGTGGTGCGGGTGCCCATCACCATGTCCGCGTCCTTCATGTACTCGAGGATCTTGCCCAGGTCCTTGGCGCGGAAGGAGTGGTCCGCCTCGGTCAGGACGATGACGTCCCCGGTGGCCTGCTCCATCCCGAAGCGGAGGGCGTGGCCGTAGCCGCCGAGGCGGGCCGAGTGGACCGTGGCGCCCTCGGCGCGGGCGATCTCGGCGGTCCGGTCGGTGGAGTTGTTGTCGGCCACGATGATCTCGTGGACGTGGGGGCGGTAATCGCGGACCACCGCGCCGATGGACCCTTCCTCGTTCCACGCGGGGATCACGAGGCTCACCTTGTAGCGGCCGAACTCGAGGCTCCGGACCCGGTAGTTGGCGTAGTTCTGGTCCTCGACGGTGTTGACGTTGTAGTAGTCGCCGGTGAGCATGAACGGGCGCACCGGGGCGCCGGCCTTGACCAGCGCGTGGATGGCGTCCGTCAGCTCCACCCGGCCGCTCCGGGGAGACGGGGGGGTCCGGTCAATGGCGTCGAAGATGGACGGCCGGAAGACATAGGTGCCGCAGCCGAGGTTGGGGTGGCGCACCACCTCGGGCTTCTCTTCCAGGTCGGTGATCAGCCCGTCCTGGATGGCCAGCGCGTAGTTCTTCCGGATCCGGGTCTGGTCCTCGGTCCGGAGCACCGCGCAGACGGCTTCCCACGGCTCCACCGGGGGCAGCAGCCGCTCATGGTTGCCGCCGAGGTAGAGTTCATCCCCCAGGATGGTGACGAAGGGCTCGGCCAGCAGCGGCCTGGCCCGGGAGAGGCCCCGGGCCAGCCCCTCGCGCACGTCGCCCACGTCCACGTACCGGACCGTCACCCCATGGGCGGAGCCGTCGCCGAGGCAGGCCCGCACCTGGTCGGCCATGTAGCCCACCAGCACGATGATCTCGGTGATGCCGAGGCGGTCGCGCAGGATCTCGAGGTTGCGCACCAGGAGCGGCTTGCCGGCCACCTCCAGCATCACCTTGGGGGTGTGGACCGTGCGCGGATAGGCGCGGACCCCCTGGCCCGCGGCGGTGAGCACGCCCAGGCGGATCGGGGCGGTCATGCCGGGCGCGGGCCGGGCTCAGCGGCCATGCAGGCGGACCAGCGCCATGCCCACGTCGCCGGTGATGCGCAGGCTGTAGGCGGACACCTTGTCGAGGGTGTCCTCCGGCGTGTGCCACCAGGCGTTCCGGGGCCCGTAGTCGAAGTCCACCACGTCAATTGCCTTGATCCCGGCCTTCTGCAGCTCGACATGGTCGTCGGTAAGGGTGACCCCCGGTTCCGCCACGAAGGCCGCGCCGTGGCCGATCTCCCGGGCGGTCTGCCAGACCAGCTCGACCACGTCGGGGGCGCCCAGCAGGCTGTTGCCCTCCTGCAGGAAGCGCAGCTCCTTGTCGGCCACCAGGTCGAAGAGCACCGCATAGAGCGGCTTCGGCCCGGGAGGCTGGTGCTGCACGTAGTACCGGGAGCCGATCAGGACATCGGCCTTCTCGGTGTCGAAGTTGCCGTAGTCCTCGCCATCCACGAACAGCAGGTCCACCCCCACCGCCGGCGGCTTGAGCTTCAGGGCGTCGGCCATGCCGAGCAGCACGGCCACGCCCGAGGCGCCGTCGTTGGCGCCGGGGACGGGGCGGGTGCGGTCGCCATCGTAGGCGGGGTTGTCCGACACCGGCCGGGTGTCCCAGTGGGCCAGGAAGAGGATGCGTTCGGTGGCGGTGGGATTGAACCGCGCCAGGAAATTCCGGAGCGGCAGGGTCTTGCCGGAGACCGTCACGTGGTCCCACGCCTGCACGATCACCGTGTCGGCCCGCTCCCGGAGCAGCGAGTCCAGCCAGGCGGCCGTGCGGGCGTGTCCCGGGGTGCCGGGAATCCGGTACCCGAAGCCGACCTGGGTCTCGAGGTAGCGGAATGCCGTCGCGGCGTCGAATTCCCTCGGCGGCGGGGCGGCGTCCCGGCAGGACAGCAGGCTGAGGGCGGAGAGCAGGAGTAGGCGCATGGAAGGGACGAGCCGCGAGCCGTCAGCTTCAGGGGTGGACCAGC
>CAZCVG010000103.1:3462-8355 GCA_964501735.1 uncultured Gemmatimonadaceae bacterium
ATGCCGGGCTGAAAGCTATCGCCGCCGGGACGCGGGCGATACTCTCGGCCGCGGGCCCCGCCCTCAGCGGTAGTCGCCGGCGAAGAGCGACAGCTGAAAGGCCAGGGTCAGGATCAGCTGGGAGACCTTGCGGTCCAGGTGGCGGGCCTCGTTGACCGAGTAGGAGAACTGCAGGCCGCCGCTCATGGTGCGCAGCAGGTCGGTATCGAAACTGGCGCGGTACTCCCGCCGCCGGGTGTCGGCCACCACCAGGCAGCCCCCGGCGATCCCGGCCTGGTTGAGGCACACGGTGTTCTCGGACAGCGTGGTGGAAAGCTGGCCGCGCACCAGGCGCTGCACCTTGCTGAGCGAGCGGGGCAGCGGGATGCTGTGGCTGAGGCTCACGTTGAGGTCGTTCTGGCTGACCTCGGTGCTCCGGCCGTTGCCCTCGTTGTCCTGCCGGAAGTTGAGGTAGGAGCCGGCCAGCGCCATCCCGTTGCGGAAGGTGATCGTGGCATCGGGGGTCAGGTTGCGCGACCGGGTCGCGGTGATCGCCGTGGCCCCCACCGCCGTGGGGGTGGTGGTCACGCCCTCGGCCGAGCGGAAGGTGGCACCCATGGAGACCAGGGACACGGGACCCTTCCGGAACGGGCGGATCAGCCGGGCGCTGCCCTTGGGCCACTCGCGCTGCAGCGCCTCGGTGATGAAGAACGCCCCGCCGGACAGCTGGAACCGGGAGGTGCGGGTCCGGGCATAGCCCAGGGTCACCGCCAGCCCGAAGGGCAGGTCCATGCCGGAGGTGAAGCTGGTGCTCTTCACCTCGGCGGCCCCGATGGCCCTGGTGCCCTCGTGGGTCAGGAAACGGTCCAGCCCGCCCAGCGCCAGCTGGAACCCGAGACTGGGGTCGAAGGCGGCGAGGTCGAAGGTGGCATTGCGGGTCAGGCGGTCCGAGACGTCGAACGGCCGGATGCGCCGGAGCGCCCGGCCCAGGCCGGTCGAGTCGCCGGCCAGCCGGGAGAGCAGCATGCCCAGCTCGAGCGCCGCGCCGGTCTCGTTGGTGCGGCTGTTGTTCAGGGTCTGCGGCAGGATGAAGGCGCCGGCGGTGTCCCCGTCCTCGCGAATCGGGTTGCGGCTGGTCAGGGTCCGGGAAAGCACGAAGCTGCTGCTGGTGATGAAGCGGGGCCGGAGCCACCGGGTCACCCGCGGGGTGAGGCCGACGGTGGTGGTGAGCTGGCGGTCGCGCTCCACCCCGACATCCAGGCCGAGCAGGCTCTTGCGGGCGGCCGTGGCCACCCGGCCCAGGGCGGTCGAGTCGGGGTACTGGCGCAGGTCGCGGGTGCTGCCGAGGTCGGCCCCCAGCGACAGCATGCCCAGCGGCTGCCACGAGAGCCCCGCCGAGTTGCGCCAGGTGTGGCTCAGGGAGAGCACCGGCCGGATGGCGCTGTCGGCGGCCCGCTCGACCGGAACCTGGTAGCTGAGCAGGTCGCTCTGGCTGCGGCTGATGCCGCTGCTGAACCGGACCGACGAGGGCACCAGGTTGAGGGTGGGGCGGCGGAGCCCGCTGCCCGCCTCGGTGTTGCGCAGGAACTCCGGGAGCTTGTCCACCAGGCCGCCGAGCCCGATGCCGATGTGCCGCCCGCCGGGGGACAGGTTGTAGTTGGCGTTGATGGCATGGGACCGGGCCCGGCTGTCGGCCAGCTCGGTGGTGCTCTGCGACCGGGTGAAGCTGGCGCTGAGGTTGAACGGGTCAATCAGGCCGCGCACCAGCCAGGTCTTGCCGCGCTGGACCCGGCGCACCCCCAGGTTCCATCCCAGGCTGTAGCTGCCCGGCTCCCGCACCCGGTCGAGGTCGGCGCGCTGGATGTCGGTCCCGCTCAGCAGCTCCGCCACCACGGCGGTGCGGACATAGTTCACGCTCACCGGCAGCGCGATGCCGAGGCCGGGCGGGAGGAACCGGTCCGCCTGGACCGTGGTGGCCGCCTGGAAGGTGCTGGAGGTCTGGTAGGTGGGCTCGCCACCGATCTGCTGGAAGCGGCCGTCGCGCCGGGTGTAGCCCACCGAGAGGTCGGCCACGTTGGAGGCCAGCAGGCGGGCGTCCATGGCCATGGCCACGCCGACGTTGGAGATCGGCTCGACCAGGCGGATGTCGTCCACCCACAGCTCGGCGTCCTGGGTCGGGTCCACGCTGGCCACCCGGAACACCCCCGCCGCCAGTTCCTGCACCCGGGCCAGGTTGGGCGGGGTGACCCCGGGATCCTCGATGTACACCAGGTACGGCCCATCGCAGACCACGTAGGCCACCGAGACCGTGTCCCCGCCGCAGGCCACCCGGGCCACGCTGTCGGCCGGGAGGCCCTGCAGCCGCCGCTCCTCCACCGTGGTGCGCAGGGCCCGCCAGCGCTCGAGATCAATTCGCATCTCGGGCTCCCAGGTGGTGGTCTTCGCCGGCTGGGAGAACTGGTAGAAGTTGCGGGCGTCGCTGCCCACCCGGACGTAGGCCTGGAAGTCGCCGTTGTCCCAGCCGGGCCCCCGGCCCCGCGCCCAGACCCTCAGTTCGCGGTAGCGGAGCAGGTTGCGGGAGCCGCTGGTGAAGCGGAGGTAGCCCTCCGCCCGTTCCCCCACGGCCAGTTGCTCGGCCAGGATGCGGAGCGAGCGCTCGTTGATCACCGTGCCGAACTCATCCCGCCCGCCGCCCCGGCGGTCGAGCCCGCCTTCAACGCCCGGGGGCGAGACGTAGCCAAGTTCCTGGTTCTCGGTGGAGACGGTGGAGACCACCAGGGCGCCGGTCGGCTTGGCGGTGGCCCCCGCCAGCCCGGCGATGGGGCGATCGGCGCGGCGCACCCACGGGGAGCCGAGGAACCGGACCCGCGCCATGGCGAAGTCGGCCCGCACGTCGGTGGTGCCCTGGTCAGCCTCGCCCACCATGGTCATGCGGAGGTGCTTGACCAGCCGGATGTTCGGGGTGCCGAGCTCGAAGTCGGGCGTGCGCAGGGGCAGGCGGTAGAGGCTCCAGCCACCCCGGCCGTCCGGGGTCTGCACCCCGCGGCGCACGAAGTACCGGGTAGTGTCGCGAAGGTCCACCACCCAGCGAAGGGTGTTGTCGGTCGGCCCGGCGGCGTCGAGCCGGTTGTCCCCGTCGAGGTCCTCGGAATCGGCCAGGCCATTGCCGCGGGAGCAGCGGCTGTCGAGGTCGCCCCAGGGAAAGACCAGCACCGCGGCGCTGAGCTGCCGGGTACACAGCGAGGGCTCGATCAGGGTCGTGCCATTGACCACGAGGGAGTCGGGCCGGTCCCCCAGGATGCCGTTGTCGTCGGTGACGGCGTTGAAGATCCCGGTGAAGGGATCCACCTCGGAATTGAGGATGTGCACCCCGGTGTACTGGCGGCCGGCATACAGGGAGTCGGCCCCGCTGATGGTGGCGCTCACCGGGGCGAGGGCCAGGGCATCCTCGCTCACCTCGCCCAGGTCGAAGACCACCCGCACCCCGGCGGTGTCGGCGCTCTGGTCCCCCCGGAAGATCCAGAACTCGAGGAACTCGTTGCGGGAGAGGTCGGTCCCGGTGGCGCTGAGGGAGGTGGCCATCGAGCGCCAGCGGGGCCGGTTGAGGCGGGTGGGCATCACCCAGCGGAGCGTGCCGTTGCGCCGGGTCTGGCCGCCGGAGGTGTCAGGGTGCAGGGTCATGTACAGCACGGTCTCGAGCTGGTCACCCTGGCCCGCCACCCGGAGCTGCGGGTCAATGTCGCTGGCCCGCAGCTCGGGCGTGCCGCTGGCGGTGGCAATGAGGTTCTGCCAGGTGAGCTGCACCGCATCGGCCGAGTCGAAGACCGCCCCCACCACCTGGTCCACCCCGTCCGCGTACCGGGGCACGCTGCCCAGCTGCCAGGCCGATTCGCGGGTGGAGACCGCCACGCCGGGATCCCCCTCGAAGGACTCGAGGTAGGCCTGGCCGGAGCGATTGGGGTCGGGGCGCGACAGCGCCAGCTCGGCGTTGATGTCGAGCCGGGAGGGCGCGGTGGTGGGGGTGCTGGTGAGCCCGTTGAGGAACCGGGTGACCGCGTCGGGCCGGAAGCGCAGGTCGGTGCTCACCCCGCCCATGAGGTGGGCCGAGGACTCGAAGCCCAGCTGGGGCCGGTTGAACGCGCTCTCCTCCACCTGGTAGACCCCCACCAGGTTGATCCCGCCCACCGCCCCCAGCTGGTAGCGCGCGGTCATGCCGAAGATCTTGGTCGGGGCCACCGCGAAGATGCCGCGTTCCTCGAAGCGGGCCTGCACCTGCCCGCCCCCCTCCCCGAACAGCAGCCGGGGATCGCTGAAGGTCACCTTGCCCAGGTCGTAGTTGATGGTGTAGTCGGTGCCCCGCTCCAGCCGGCGGCCGTTGAAGCTCAGGTGCTCGCTGCCCTCGCGGATCTGCAGGGCGCCCAGGTCGAGGGAGGACACCTCGCCCGCCGAGGTCGTGGCATACTTCAGCCGGAAGACGAACTTGGCCGGCGCGCCCTCGGTGAAGAGCAGGTAGTCGGGGGTGCGGTAGAGCGAGTCGTTGCGCTCCGACGGGGTGAGGGCCGCCGGGTCGGCGAACGGCTGCAGCACCGGGAAGACGATGTAATGCTCGGGCAGGGCCAGCGAGGCGCCCGGGTCCCGGAGCCGGGGGAAGAGCCGCTCCGAGCTGTTGAAGACCGCCGGATCATCGGAGGTGGCCAGGCCCAGCGCCGCGAGGTAGGTGCCCGCGCTGCCACCCAGCGGCCGCTCCGACCGGTTGAGCATGATCGCCACCTCGAGTGAGGACATGTTCAGGTCCCCGCCCGCCACCTGGTAGACCTGCCGCATTTCGTGGCGGAAGGTCACCCGCTGCGCCCCGACCCGGGGCTCGACGATCAGCCGCAGGGTGTCCCGGGGCGGCTGGCCCGGCGCCACCGG
>CAZCVG010000103.1:8455-9564 GCA_964501735.1 uncultured Gemmatimonadaceae bacterium
GCCTCCCGGTCCTGCGGCTGGGTCGTGGTCTGCCCGATCTGATAGGTGCGCTCCGCGATCTGGCTGCCCTTCTGGGTGGCCGCCATGGTCTGCAGTTCCAGCGCGCCGACCTGGAAGGTGGCGTTGACGCCGAAGTTGTTGGCCGGGATCGTGGCGGTGAGGAAGCGCGACGGCGGCGGCCGGAAGGTGACCGTCCCCAGCTCCACCCGGCGGACGATCTCGTCCTCCAGGCCCTCGTAGTAGATGAGGATGTTGTTGCGGGCGCTGAAGTCCCGCTCGGTGTCGTAGTCCACGTCCACGTGGAGACGCCGGCCGATGAGGCCGCCGGCCCGCATGGTGACGTAGGTATCCAGCCGGGGCGCCTTCCAGCCCCCGCGGCAGCCGGAGCTGAGGTCCAGGAACTGGGTGGAAGTGCAACGGTGGTTCTTGACCTTCTCGGTGCGAATCTCGAGCCGGGACTGGCCGTCAATGTCCAGGTCGGCGTAGCTGGAGGAGAGGCCGAGGATGCCCCGCCGGCTTTCGGCGGTGTCGGCGGCAGCCAGGGCGGCACGGCCGTAGAGGCGCCGCAGCCGGTGGGCGGTGACCCGGGCGGTGCGGGCCGAGTCGCTGGCGCGGGCCACCGAGGCGGCCCACGCCTCCCCCGCCTGCTCGGGGGTCTGCCGGGGCCCACCGGCCCACGGGCTCCGGTAGATTCCGGGCTCCACCAGCGTGAGCGGCGGCTGGCCCCGGAAGCGGAGCCACCGGGTCAGGGCGGTGTCGGCCTGGGCCGCCAGGGAGGCCGGCACAAGCAGCAGGAGCGCCAGGGTGGCCAGGGCGCGCACTAGCGAGATGGCTGGATTGGCAGGACCTTGAACGTCGGGCTTGTAGGCGCGGGACACCGGGAATATACTGGCCGGATTGTGGGCTCACAACTCGTTTCCAGACGGGGACTTCGACCACCGTGCGTCTGCTCGACCGCTACCTGATCAGGCAGTTCCTGTCGCCGCTCCTGTTCGCCTTTGCCGCCATGACGAGCATCATGCTGCTCAATCAGGTGGCCCGGCGCTTCGGGGCGCTGGTGGGCAAGGGACTGCCCTGGTCGGTCATCGGCGAGGTCTTCCTGCTGTGCC
>CAZCVG010000104.1:0-9431 GCA_964501735.1 uncultured Gemmatimonadaceae bacterium
TGGTGGAGTACGAGGGCGGCGACCGGCTCAACGTGCCGCTCTACCGCCTGGACCAGCTGGAGCGCTATCGCGCCGCCGGCGAGGATGGCGACCAGCCCCCGCCCCGGCTGCACAAGCTGGGCGGCACCTCCTGGCAGCGCACCCGCGAGAAGGCCCGGCAGGCCATCAAGGAGATGGCGGCGGAACTGCTGGACCTGTACGCCCGGCGCAAGGCCCACGCCGGCTACCCCTTTCCGCCGGATACCCGGTGGCAGCGGGAGCTGGAGTCGGCCTTCCTGTACGAGGACACGCCGGACCAGCGCAAGGCGACCACGGCGGTGAAGCTGGCGATGGAGCAGGCGCTGCCGATGGACCTGCTGCTGGTGGGGGACGTGGGGTACGGCAAGACCGAGGTGGCGGTCCGGGCCGCCTTCAAGGCGGTGCAGGGCGGCAAGCAGGTGGCCGTGCTGGTGCCCACCACCATCCTGGCCGACCAGCACTTCCGCACCTTCAGCGAGCGGCTGGCCGACTTCCCGGTCCGGATCGAGGTGCTCTCCCGGTTCCGGACCGCCAAGGAGCAGAAGCAGGCGCTGGCCCGCCTGGCGGCCGGCGAGATCGACGTGGTCATCGGCACCCACCGCCTGCTCTCGGCCGATGTCACCTTCAAGGACCTGGGCCTGGTGGTGGTGGACGAGGAGCACCGGTTCGGGGTGCGCCACAAGGAGCGGCTGAAGGCGCTCCGCCTGACGGTGGACGTCCTGACCCTCACGGCCACGCCGATCCCTCGGACGCTGCACCTCTCGCTGGCGGGGCTCCGCGACCTGGTGCTGATCGAGACCCCGCCACGCGACCGCTCGCCGATCCTGACGTTCGTGGAGCCGTGGGACGACGGGCTGATCGAGGAGGCGCTGGCCCGCGAGCTGGACCGGGGTGGCCAGGTCTTTGTGGTCCACAACCGGATCGAGACCATCGAGACGATCGCCGCCCGGGTGCGGGCGCTGGCCCCAAGGGCCCGGGTGGCGGTGGGGCACGGTCAGATGCCGGCCGATGACCTGGAGGAGGTCATGCGGCGGTTCGTGACCGGCGAGGTGGACATCCTGGTCTCCACCATGATCGTGGAGTCGGGCCTGGACGTTCCCAACGCCAACACGATGGTGGTGCACGACGCCCACCGCTTCGGCCTGGCGCAGCTCTACCAGCTGCGGGGCCGGGTGGGCCGGAGTCACCGGCGGGCGTACTGCTACCTGGTGGTGCCGGACCTCATCGACCCCGACGCCGAGGAGCGCCTGCGGGTGCTGGAGCACCACACCGACCTGGGAGCCGGGTACCGGATCGCGCTGAAGGACATGGAGCTCCGGGGGGCGGGGAACCTGCTGGGGGCGGAGCAGTCGGGCCACGCGCACGCGGTAGGGCTCGACCTCTATCTCCGGTGGCTGGAAGAGACGGTCCGGGCGCTGCGGGGCCAGGTGGCCGGGGAGCGCCCCGCGCCGCCCGAGGTGGTGCTCGACCGGCCGGCCCACCTGTCGGACGCCTATGTCGCGGAGGACGACGTCAAGCTGGATTTCTACCGCCGACTGGCGCGGGCCGCGACCTCTGGCGACATTCAGCAGCTTCGCGACGAACTGCGCGAGCGGTTCGGACCCCTGCCGGAGCCGGCCGAGCACCTGCTCAGCATGGCCCGGTTGCGGGCGGTGGGCGCTGACCTGGGGCTGCAGCACGTGCTGGTCCGCGGAGACGAAGCCCGGCTCACCTTCCGCGACGGGGCGGCTCCCCGCTTCGCGGGCCTCTCGGCGGCCCTCGACCATGTGCAGCTGGCGGTGGAAGTCCGGCGGATGGCGCCGCTCTCCCTCCGCCTGACGCGCCTCGGCGGCGAAGCCCTGGTGCCGGCGCTGGTGCGGGCGCTGGAGGTGGTGGTGTCCCGCTCGACCCTCGGGCCCGACCCGAGCGCAACCGATGTCCCGTCACGCCGCGCCGATGTGCCGCGCTGACGCCGCTACCCGTTTCCGTGGAGAAGGAATGCGCCGCCTAGGAGTGCTGGTTCCGCTGCTGCTGCTTGCCGGCTGTGACAGCCTGAAGGACGCCTTCACCGCCCGGCCCGAGGTGGCGGCCGCCGCGGCCGACCAGAAGCTCCCGGTGGAGCGGCTCGGCAGCTTCATGGCCGGGGTGAAGGGCCTGCCGGTCAATCACGAGGCCGCCAAGGGCATCGCTGGGATGTGGATCGAGCACATGCTCTTTGCCCAGGCGCTGGCGGCCGGCCGGGACCTCAACGACAGCGCCTTCGCGGCCGACGCGCTCTGGCCCGAACTGGTCGAGCTGCGGGCCAGCCGCTGGCACGATACCCTGTTGGCCCGGCGCTTCGTGCTGGACCCGGCCCAGGCCGACAGCGTCTATGCCGCCGACACCGAGCGGATCCTCCAGCACCTGCTGATCCGGGCCAAGGCCGACGCGCCGGCCGCCGAGCGCCAGGCGGCACGCCGCAAGGCCGAGCAGGCGCGCAGCCGGGTGGTGGGCGGGGCCAGCTTTGCCGCGGTGGCCGAAGCGGTCAGTGAGGATCCGTCGAGCAAGGTCGAGGGTGGCTACCTCTCCATGGCCCCGCGCGGCAACTGGGTCACCGCCTTCGACAGCGCCGGCTGGGCCCTGCCGGTTGGCGGGATGAGCCAGGTGGTCGAGACCCCGTTCGGGTACCACGTCGTCAGGCGCCCGCCCCTCGGCGAGGTGCGGGAGCGGATCCTGGCGGTGCTCCGCCAGCGGGAGGGCCTGGCCCTCGACTCCCTGTACCTCGACAGCCTTGGCGTGACCCGGGAGCTGACGGTGTCCGGCAACGCCCCGGCCTACATCCGCTCCGCGATCGCGGACATGGACGGGGCGTCCCGCTCCACCAAGGTGCTGGCCCGGTGGAAGGGCGGGGTGCTCACGGTGAGCGAGTTCACCCGCTGGCTGAACGCCATCGGGCCCGGCTTCATCAACGATGTGGCCACCCGCCCTGACAGCGCCCTCACCCAGCTGGCTCACGCGATCGGGCAGAACTCGATCCTGGTGGCCGAGGCGACCGGGGAGGGCGTGAACATCACGGCCGCGGACTGGACCGAACTGGCGGCGCGCCATCGCGGCCGGGTGGACACCCTGGCCAAGGTGCTGGCGCTGGGGCCGGAGATGTTCGACTCCGCCGCCACGCCCTCCGAGCGCGCCCGGGTGGCGGCCCTGGCGGTGGACAAGTACTGGGACCAGGTCGCCGAAGGCAAAGGCCGGCCATTCCCCGTTCCCGGTCCCTTCGGGCTGGCCCTCCGGGCCCGGGGGGACTACCGCTTCTACCCGGCCGGTCTGGAGCGCGCCCTCGCCGTGGCCACCGAACTGCGCGATCTGGCCGATTCCCTCGACGCCCAGCCCCGGATCCCCAACGTGCCGCGACCCACGGTGGTGCCGCCCCCGACCCCATGACGGGCCCGGTGAAGCTGGGCCTGGTGCCCCTCGCCCTGCTGTTCCCGGTCCTGCTGGCGGCCCAGCAGGCTGACCAGCCGGGTCCGCAGTTCCGGTGCGACACCTCGCAGGCCTCGGTGGACCGGGTGGTGGCGGTGGCCGGGGAGTCCCCCATCCTGGCATCGCAGGTCGAGGAGGAGATCTTCACCCAGCGGAGCCAGCAGGGTCCGCTGCCGTCCACCGAGGCGGAGTTCCGGGCGCTCTGCCGCCAGGTGATCTCCGACCTGGTGGATGCCGAGATCATGGTCCAGGCGGCCAACCGGGACACCAGCATCAAGGTGACCGACCAGGAGGTCGCGCAGGGGGCCGATGAGCAGTACCGCAACGTGCGCCGCCGGTTCACGTCGGAACTCGACTTCCAGCGCGAGCTGGCGCGGTCGGGGTTCCAGACCCCGGAGGAGTTCCGTCGCTGGCTGACCGACAGCCAGCGCAAGGCGGCGCTGCGCAACCGCCTGCTGTCCAAGCTGCGGGATGAAGGCAAGCTCAAGCCGGTGCAGCCCACCGAGCGCGAGATGCGGGAGTACTTCGACCAGTTCCAGAACGACCTGCCGCAGCGGCCGGCCACCATCTCGTTCCGGAACATCATCGTAGCGCCCCAGGCCCAGCCGGCCGCCCGGGAGCGGGCCCGGGCACAGGCGGATTCCATCCTCGGGGAACTGCGGCGCGGCGCCGACTTCGCGGCCGCGGCGCGGCGCTTCTCGCAGGACCCGGTCAGCGCCACGCAGGGCGGCGAACTGGGATGGTTCCGCCGGGGCCAGATGGTGCCGGCCTTCGAGCAGGTGGCGTTCCGGCTCAAGCCCGGGGTGCTGTCGGAACCGGTCGAGACGCCCTTCGGCTACCACATTCTTCAGGTGCAGCGGGTGCAGCCGGCGGAGGTGCAGGCCCGGCACATCCTGATCATGCCGGAGGTCACCGAGGCGGATGCCGACACGGCGCAGGCCCTTGCCGCCGCCATCGGCGAGCGGCTGCGAGCCGGGGCCTCGTTCGACTCGCTGGCCCGGCTGCACCATGACGCGGGGGAGGAGCGCGAGGCGCTCGATGTGCCGGTGAACCAGCTCCCTGACGAGTACAAGGAGGGCATCGCCGAGGCGGACAGCGGCGCGGTGGTGGCCCCGTTCGCCATCCGGAAGGCCTCCGGCCTGCGGCGGAAGTACGTGGTGCTCGAGGTGCTGCGGCGCCGGGGCGAGGGGAAGATTGCGTACGAGGACGTGAAGGACCAGATCCGCCGCCGCCTGTCGGACGAACTCGCCACGCGCCGGTATCTGGACCGGCTGCGGAGCTCGACCTACGTGGATATCCGCCTGTAGGAGGGCCGTGGTGCCACTGGCCGGACGGTCCCAAGGGCCGTCCGGCTCCTCCTGCCCGCCCGCCTCCTTTCCGCTCTTCCGGTCCTCCCCTACCTTCCGCGCATGACTCCCCCCCGCATCGCGATCACCCTCGGAGACCCGCGAGGCATCGGGCCGGAGATCACCGCCCGGGCACTGGCCGCCCCGCTCGATGCGGAGGTCGTCGTGATCGGGGCGGAGGAGCAGATCCAGCCCCTGCCCGCGGCCCGGCACATCGCGGTGGGCGGCTGGAATGAAGGCCTCGGCGAGCGGGACGACCCGCCCCGTCCTGGCCCTTCCCGCGCCGCGCGGGCGGGCCGGATTGCCGGGCTGGGGGTGGAGACCGCCGCCCGGCTGGCCCTGGCCGGCGAGGTCCAGGCCATCGTCACCGCCCCTGCCCACAAGCACGCGCTCAATCTCGCCGGCTTCCGCTGGCCGGGACACACCGAGTGGCTGGCCCACCTGGCGGGCGATGTCGAGGTGGCCATGATGCTGGCCGCGGAACGGCTGCGGGTGGTGCTGGTGACCACCCACGTGCCGCTCCGAAGCGTTCCGCAACTCCTCACCACCGACAAGCTGATCCGCACCGGCCGGGTCACCCGGGCCGCCCTCACCGACTGGTGGGGCATCCCGGAGCCCCGGCTGGCGGTGTGCGCCCTGAACCCCCACGCCGGGGAGTCGGGCCTCTTCGGGGATGAGGAGGAGCGGGTGCTCCGGCCGGCGGTGGAGGCGCTGGGGGCGAGCGGACCCTTTCCCGCCGACACGGTCTTCGTGCGGGCCATGCGGGGCGAGTTCGACGCGGTGCTGGCGCCGTACCACGACGTGGGCATGACCGCCATCAAGGTGGCGGCGTTCGGGCAGGGGGTGAACGTCACCCTCGGCCTGCCGTTCCCGCGCACCTCCCCCGACCACGGCACCGCGCTGGACATCGCCGGCACCGGCCGCGCCGATCCGGCCAGCATGCGGGCGGCGATCGAGCTGGCGATCCAGCTGGCGGCCCGGAGCGCCCCGGCGGGTGCCTGACACCACTCCCGGCGCCACCGGGAACCGTTCCGCCGGCCGGCTGCTCCGGGCGGCCCTGCTGCTCGGTGTGGCGCTCCGGCTCCGGCAGTACCTCCACGGCCGGTCGCTGTGGCTGGACGAGGCGATGCTGGGGAACAACATCCTGGGGCGCGGCTTCGGGGAGCTGCTTCGGCCGCTGGACAGCGACCAGGCCGCGCCGGTGCTGTTCCTCTGGGCCGTGAAGCTCGGCGCGCTCCTCGCCGGCACCGACGAGCGGGTGCTCCGGCTGCTGCCCTTTCTGGGCGGGCTGGCGCTGCTGGCGGGGTTCGCGCGAGTGGCGGTGCGGCTCCTGGCCCCGGGGGTCGCCGCCCTGGCGATGCTCCTCGTCAGCCTCTCTCCCATGCTGATCCAGTACGCCAACGAGCTCAAACCCTACGGGCTGGACGCCATGTGGGCCGTCCTCCTGGCCCTGGCGGCGCTCCGGCTGGTGGAGCGGCCGTTGTCAGGCAGCCGCTGGGCGGCACTGATCGCCCTGGGCTCGGTGGTCGCCATGGCCAGCTCGGTGGCGCCCTTCCTGCTGGCCGCCGCCGGCGGGGGACTGCTGCTCGCGCCAGGGCTCCGGCGGACCCCCGGGGCGGTGGCGCGGCTGGTAGCCGGCGCGGCGATCTGGGCCGGGGCCTTCGTGACCTTCTACCTGCTGGTGTACCGGGCGTCGGCGGACAGCGCGTACATGCAGCGCTACTGGGTGCCGTATTTCCTGAGTCCCGCCCTGCCCGGCCTGGGCGCCAAGCTCCTCCACCTGCCGGCCGAGAACCTCCAGGCGTGGTTCCTCGCCGCGGGGGGCGGGTGGCGGGTGGCGCTCGCGGCGGCACTGCTCCTGCCGATCCTCGCCGGGGCCCACTCGTTCATTCGCCGGGAGGGCGCCTGGCTGGCGATCCTGCTCCTGGCTCCGCTCCTCCTCGCCGGCGTGGCCTCGGCTGCCCGCCTGTACCCGGTGGCGCCCCGGTTGCTGCTCTTCTCCACCCCGGCGCTGGCGCTCTGCCTGGCGCACGGGGCTGGAGTGCTGGCGGAGTGGTGCCGCCGCCGGGCAGACCTCCCCTGGCTGGCCGGTGCCACGGCGGTCCTGGTCCTTCTCCCAGGCCTGGACGCCTGGCGGCAGGTGCGCGAGCCGTATGAGCGGGAGTCGCTGGCCCAGCTGGTGGCGGAGCTGATGGCAACCCACGGCGCCGGTGCCGCGGTCTACGTCTACGGACGGAGCGTCCCGGCCTGGGTGTTCTACACCACCGACTGGCGCCAGCCGGACCGGATCCGGGTCGAGCACCGGCTCCGGCTGGTCAGCTCGACGGGGCCGGCGTTCCGCCACGCCGGGAGCAGGGGCACGGCGGTGGGGGCGGAGGGGGACTCGCTGCAGTACGCCTATCGAGACTGGCAGGAGCTGATCGGCGTGCCCACCGGCACCGGCCCGAACGCGCTGGGCGTCAACACCACGGTTCCCGACCCGGGGTGGGGGGACAACGAAGCCCGCCGGCTGCGGGCAGCGGGCGGGCCGGAGGCCTGGGTGGTCATGTCGTCGTTCCTGCCGTCGGTGGCGGCCGGACTCGACTCGGCGCTGGTGGCCGCCGGCGGGTCGCGGGTGCTCCTGCACGAGGCGCCGGGCGCCCGGCTTTCGCGCTGGGTATTCCGGTAGCTCGCGGCGTCAGCGAAGAATCGGGCGCTGGCTGACGCCACCCGTCATGTCAGGCGCCCAGCTTCCCCATCAGGGCCAGGTGCTGCTCCAGCTTGAGCTTCTGGCTGGCCCGGTTGGCCACCAGCACGGCGCCCACCTGCAGGATCGTCTCCCGCTCCGCCAGGCCATTGGCCTTGAGGGTATTGCCGGTGTCCACCAGGTCCACGATCCAGTGGGCCAGGCCGAGCAGCGGCGCGACCTCCACCGAGCCCTGGACCTCCACGATCTCCACCGGCCGGCCCGAGCCGGCGAAGTGCCGCCAGGCCAGGCGGGGGTACTTCGTGGCCACGCGAGCCGTGCGCCCGCCGGGCAGGCCGGGATAGGCGGCGTCGGCGGGGGCCGCCACCACGAGCCGGCAGGCCCCGAATCCCAGCTCCAGCGGTTCCAGCACGTCGGCGTCACTCTCCCGCAGGACATCGGTCCCGGTCACCCCGAAGTCGGCGGCGCCGGACTCGACGTACACCGCCACATCGGCCGGCTTGACCACCAGGAACTCGATGCCCGGATCGCTGGAGGGAATCAGCAGCCGCCGGCCGGGGTCGGCCGCGATGGCGATCCCCACCCTGGCAAAGGCGTCCACCGCCGGCTGGTAGAGCCGGCCCTTGGCCAGGGCCACGCGGAGCCGGGCCGGGCTCACCGGGCCTCTCCCGCGGCTTCGGCCAGGCTGTCGAGATCGAGGGTGACGCCGACCGCGGGCATCGGGGCGCCGAAGCGGCCCATGAGGTCATCGTAGCGTCCGCCCGCGCCGACGGCGCGCCTCGCCCCGGCGGCGAACAGCTCGAAGTGGATCCCGGTGTAATAGTCGAGCCCCCGGACCTCGCCGAGGTCGTAGACCACGTGGGCGCGCTCGCCGGGGGTCAGGGCCTGGTCGAGGGCCAGCAGGTGGTCGAGCCCGGGCCGCGCCGCCGCCGAGGCGTCCCGGCGGGCCTGCTCGAGGGCCTCGCGCCGGCCGATGACGAATGCCAGGCGGCCCAGATCCCGCGATTCCGGCCCGGCGCCGTCCAGGGCGCGGGTCAGGTTGCCGCGGTCCTTGCGGTCAATCCAGCGCCGGACCTGGGCCCGGAGGTCGTCGGGCAGGGCACCCAGCCCCGGGGCGAGGACCCCTACGTGCCCGAGGTTGAGCTGGAACTCCACCAGGCCGGTGGCCCGGGCCAGCGCCAGTGTCAGGCGGACGATCTCGACGTCGGCCTCCAGCCCCTCCTGGCCCAGCAGCTCGGCGCCGGCCTGCAGGGTCTCGCGGGGCCGGCCCCCGCGGTCGGGCTCCTGGCGGAAGACCTTGCCGCTGTAGCACAGCCGCAGGGGGCGGGGGGCGTCACGGAAGGTGGTAGCGGCGACCCGGGCCAGGCTGGCGGTGAAATCGTAGCGCAGGGCGAGCACCCGCCCGTCCCGGTCGGTGAAGCGGATCAGCCGCTCCGCCACCTCGGGGCCGCCGGCCCGGAGGAAGACCTCCTCGTACTCGAAGGTGGGCGGCAGGAGCTCGGCATAGCCGGCGCCGTCGAGGTGGTCGGCGGTGATCCGCTGCAGCCGGCGGCGGGCCACGGCCGCGGGCCCGGTGAGGTCGAGCGACCCGGGCGGGATGGCCGCGATGGGGCGGGTCATCGGGAGGGCTTGGTGAGGGGCGGGGCACCGCTGAGCAGGAACCGGACCGTCTTCACCCGGCGGCCGTCCATCTCCACGATCTCGAAGGCGTCGGATCCCACGCTCACCCGGTCGCCGGGGCGGGGCAGCCGCCCCAGCTGGCCGAACAGGTATCCGCCCAGGGTGGTGTAGTCGGTGTCATCGAGCTGCAGGTCGTGCTCGGCGTTGAAGTCCGAGATGGCCAGGCTGCCATCGAGCAGCGGAGCCCCTTCGGCGGCCGGCCCGGCCCCCTCGGGGCGGTCGTACTCGTCGTAGATGTCGCCCACGATCTCTTCCAGCAGGTC
>CAZCVG010000105.1:0-9366 GCA_964501735.1 uncultured Gemmatimonadaceae bacterium
GGGACCCGTTCCTCTTCCCGGCGCTGGTGGACGCGATGAAGCTGAGCCTGCAGGTGGCCGCCGTCTCCACCACGGTGGCGACGGTGTTCGGCGCGCTGATCGCGCTGGCGCTGTGCCGCTACCGCTGGAAGGGGGCCGGGCCGGTGGGGATGCTGCTGGTGCTGCCGCTCACTACCCCCGAGGTGGTGCTCGGCTCCTCGCTGCTGGCGCTCTTCCTCCAGGCCAACGTGGCCACCGGGTTCGGGACCATCGTGATGGCCCACATCATGTTCTCGGTGAGCTACGTGGCGCTCACGGTGAAGGCCCGCATCCGGGGGTTCGACTGGACCCTGGAGGAGGCGGCGATGGACCTCGGCGCCCCGCCGCTCCGCACGGTGCTCAAGGTGACCCTGCCGCTCATCGCCCCGGGCATCGCCGCCGCCGCGATGCTGTCGTTTGCCCTGTCGCTGGACGACTTCATCATCACCCTCTTCAACGCCGGCAGCCGGGTCACCTACCCGCTGTACGTCTACGGCGCCCGCCGGGCCGCCTTCCCGCCGCAGATCAACGTCCTGGCCACCGCCATCCTGGTGGGCAGCCTGATCCTGCTCGGTGCCACGGTGCTGTGGCAGAACCGCGCGCTGAAGCAGGCGCTGGTGAAGAAGTAGGCGATTGGGCGATTGGGCGATTAGGCGATGGGATGATTGGAGGTGACACAGGGCCCCGCGCGACCAGGCGGGGCCCTGTTGTGTCCTCGCGGCTCGAGTGCATGGACTTACACGACAGCCCGGCGGTTATCCGCCGGGCTGTCGGCTGACTGGATCGGCGAATCGCCCAATCGCCAAATCGCCTAATCGCCCAATCACACTACCCCACAATAGGCAGCTTGCGCACCCGGGTCCCGGTGAGCTGGAACAGCGCGTTGGCCACGGCCGGCCCGGACGGCGGCACCCCCGGCTCGCCCACCCCGGTGGGGTTGTTGGTCGAGGGGAGGATATGCACCTCGATGGCCGGCATTTCCGGCATCCGGAGCACCCGGTAGCCGTCGAAGTTGCCCTGCTCCACCTGGCCGTCCTTGAGGGTGATCTCCCCGTACAGCGCCGCCGAGAGGCCGAAGGCGATCCCGCTCTCCATCTGCATCCGCACCACGTCGGGGTTGATGGCCACGCCGCAGTCCACCGCGCAGACCACCCGGTGCACCTTCGGCTTTCCATCCACCAGCGACACCTCCGCCACCTCGGCCACGACCGAATTGAACGACTCGTGCACCGCCACGCCGCGGGCCCGCCCGGCGGGCAGCGGCGCGCCCCAGCCGGCCTTCTCGGCGGCCAGGTTGAGCACCGCCAGGTGCCGGGGCGCCTTGCCGAGCAGCCCGCGGCGGAACTCCACCGGGTCGGCGCCGGCCGCGACGGCCAGCTCGTCCACGAAGGACTCCACCGCGAAGGCGGTGTGGGTGTGCCCCACCGAGCGCCACCACAGCGGCGGCACCGGGAGGTCGGTGGTGTGCAGCTCGACCTGCAGGTTGGGAATGGCATAGGGCGTGGTGGAGGCGCCCTCCACCGAGGTGCCGTCAATGCCGTCCTGGATCCCGAAGGCCTCGAACGGCGTGCCCTTCATGATGGACTGCCCCACCACCCGCTGGTGCCAGGCCACCGCCTGCCCGCCAGCCACCGCGCCCTTGAGCACGTGCAGGTACATCGGCCGGAACCAGCCGGCCCGGGTGTCGTCCTCCCTGGTCCACACCAGCTTGACCGGGGCCTTGCCCTGGATGGCCTGCGCCACGGTGACCGCCTCGACCACATAGTCCGACTTGGGATTGGCCCGCCGCCCGAAGCTGCCGCCGGCATAGAGGGTGTTGATGTGCACCTGCTCCGGCTTGAGGCCGGTGAGCTGGGCCACCGCCATCTGGTCACCGGTCTGGAGCTGGTCCCCGTTCCACAGCTCGCAGCGGTCGGCCGAGAGCTTCACCACGCAGTTCATCGGCTCCATGGTGGCATGGGCCAGGAACGGGAATTCGTAACTCGCCTCCACCACCTTGCCCCGCGCCAGCGCCTGCTGGACGTTGCCCTCCTTGCGGGCCACGGCGCCGGGCCGGCTGGCAAGCTGGCGGTACTGGGCCCAGAGGTCGGCGCTGCCTTTCCGGAAGGCGCCGGACTCATCCCACACCACGGTGAGCTTGTCGCGGCCCTGCTTGGCCGCCCAGAAAGTGCTGGCCAGGACGGCCACGCCGGCGGGGATCTGCACCACGTCGGTCACCCCGGGCACCGCCAGGGCGTCCTTGGCGTCGAACGACTTCACTTTCGCGCCGAAGCGCGGTGGATGCGCCACCACGGCGGTGAGCATCCCGGGGAGCTTGATGTCCTGGGTGAAGATGGCCCGCCCGGTGGTCTTGTCCTTGGAGTCGAGCCGCGGGGCGCTCCGGCCGATCAGCCGGAAAGTGGCCGGATCCTTGAGCGGCACGTCCTCCGGCACCGGCATGGTGGCGGCCCGCACCACGAGCGAACCATAGGGCGCCCGCTTGCCGCTCTTCGGGTCGGTCACTACGCCCGCCTCGGTGGTGAGCCCTGCCGCGTCCACCCCCCACTCGGCCGCCGCCGCGGCGACCAGCATGGCCCGCGCCGTGGCGCCGGCCTTGCGCATGATGTCGTAGCTGGCAGCCATGGACGTGCTGCCCCCGGTGCCCTGGGCGCCACCGAACAGCATGTTGCCGTACCGGGACGCGTCGGCCGGCGCGCCCACCGCCCGGACCTTGCTCCAGTCGGCGTCGAGTTCTTCGGCCACCAGGGTGGCCAGACCGGTGTAGGTCCCCTGGCCCATCTCGAGGTGCTTGGCCACCACCCGCACCGAGCCATCTTCCCCGATCCGGACGAAGGCGTTGGCCTCGAACAACTGCCCGGGATCCGACTCGCCGTCCGCGTCGCCCTTGCGGCCGCACCCCGAGACGCTGAAGGCCAGCGTGAGCCCGGCGCCGGCGGCGGCGCTCACCTGCAGGAAGCCGCGGCGGGAAACATTGGTCGTGGTCATCTCACGCCTCCCCGGCGGCCCGGTGAATGGCGGCCCGCACCCGCTGGTAGGTGCCGCACCTGCAGATGTTCCCGGCCATGGCCGAGTCGATCTCGGCATCGCTGGGCTTGGGGGTCTTCTTGAGCAGCGCGGCGGCCTGCATGATCTGCCCCGACTGGCAGTAGCCGCACTGAGGCGCCTGCACCTCGACCCACGCCTTCTGGACCGGATGGCTCCCGTCCGCCGACAGCCCTTCGATGGTGGTCACCTTCTTTCCGGCCGCGGCGGAGACCGGGGTGGAACAGCTCCGGATGGCTTCGCCGTCGAGGTGCACGGTGCAGGCACCGCACAGCGCCATGCCGCAGCCGTACTTGGTGCCGGTGAGTTCGAGTGTGTCACGGAGAACCCAGAGAAGAGGCGTGTCCGGCGCCACGTCCAGGCGCTCGGCCTTGCCATTGATGTTGAGTTCGATGGCCACAGGACCCTCGGGATGGGATGAACAGGTAGGGGGAGCAAACTTATCCTCGCTCACAGAATGGAACAGGTCAAGGGGGCGGGTTTTGAAACCCCCGGCCAGTTACACGCGTGACGGAGTTGGCCGGGGATACTACTGTAGAAGCAGACTCGACCCCTTCGGGAAACCTTGGACACCTGTCGCGCGCGCTCCCTCGCCTTTCTCCGGCCGGCTCTCCCGGCGGTCCTGCTGGCCGTCCTGGTATCCACCGCGGGGGCGGGTCAGAACCTGCCGGGACCGGTCGCGGTGGTGGGGGCCACCCTCTGGGACGGCACAGGGGGGCCGCCCCTGCCGGACGCCACGGTCGTGGTGCAGGGGGGCCACGTGAGCTGCGCCGGACCGGCGGCCGCCTGCCCAATTCCGCCCGGCGCCACCCGGGTGGACGGCGCGGGCCGGTTCCTGATTCCCGGGCTCCTGGACACCCACGTCCACCTCCTGTTCCAGGTCGCCGGCGTCACCGACACGGCCATGACCGGCGATCTCCGGGAACTCCTCGCCCGGGGGATCACCACCGTGCGGGACATGGGAAATCACCCCGCTCGGCTGCTCGAGGCGGTCGCCGCGCGCCAGCCGGCGCCGCGGGTCCTCGCCATGCAGCTGGTGGCGGGCACCCGGTTCTTTTCCCCCGAGCGGGAGCGGGGGCCCGGTGGCAACCGGCTGCACGCTCCCGCCGCGCTCGGGATGCGCCAGCTAGGCTGGAACCCGATGATGTTCACCACCGCCGCGCGCGCCCGGGAGCTGGTCCAGGAGGCCCGAGCCGGTGGTGCCATCGGCATCAAGCTGTACCAGGACATGGACCCGGCCCAGGTGGCCGCCACGGTGCGTGCCGCCCACGCCGTGGGCATGACCGTCTGGGGCCACGCCTGGGTGCAGCCGGCCAGCGTCTCCGAGCAGGCCCGCGCCGGCCAGGACGGCGTCGTCCATGCGGCAGGGCTGGTGGGTGAGCTGCTCGACCGGACCGCGAGGGACTCGCTCCGGGCCAGCAGCGCCCTGCTGCAGGTCACCGCCGATTCGGCCACCGCCCTGGCGGCCACCAACCCGCTGGTCCTCGCGGCGCTCGACACCCTGGCGGCTCACGGCACCTTCCTCGAGCCCACCCTGCACGCAACCCAGCTCGGCGCGGCCCGGGCCATCAGCCGGAACCGGCGGGTACCCACCCTACCCGAGCGCTATTCGAGGGCGGCCAGTGTCTTCGGGCTGGAAGTGACCCGCCAGGCCGCCGCCCGGGGTGTGCTGCTCACCGCCGGCACCGACCACACCGCCTACGGACCGACTTCGGAACGGGCCCAGCTGGCCGAGGAACTGCGCCTGCTGGTGGACTCGGTGGGACTGTCGCCTGAACGGGCCCTGCTTGCCGCCACCCGGGACGCGGCCCGGGCTATCGGGCCCGCCGCCGGCGACGCCGGCACGATTGCCCCCGGCAAGCGCGCCGACCTCGTCCTGCTCGCGGCCGATCCGCTCGGCGACATTCGCAACATCCGGCGGGTGGAGTGGGTGATGCTGGGGGGGATTATCTACCGGCCCGGAGAGCTGCGGGGTACCGGTACGCCCTGACTCATGACGCACATGGGCTCCGGCCCCGACCATCTTCGGCACAAGCATGAAGGCCCCGCCGCCCAGCCGGGGCCTTCATTGCCGGTGGCGGGCCGCGGGGCTACAACGTAATCGGCAGCTTTCGCACCGGCTTCCCGGTGAGCCGCGCGACAGCGTTGGCCACCGCCGGAGCAATCGGCGGGAGGCCCGGCTCGCCCACCCCCTTGGGCGGCTCGGCGCTTGGCACGAGGTGCACGTCCACCACTGGCGTGTCGGGCATGCGGAGGACCGGGTAGTCGTGGAAGTTGCTCTGCTTGACCCGCCCCTTCTCGACGGTAATCTCCCCGAACAGCGCCGCGGACAACCCGTAGATCACGCCACCCTCGATCTGGTAGCGGACGTTGGACGGGTTGATGGCCACCCCGCAGTCCACCGCGCAGGTCACCTTGTGGACCCGCACCTTCCCTGCCTCGATGGAGACCTCGGCCACCTCGGCCACGATCGCGTCGCTGAAGAAGTGGTGGATGGCGATCCCCTGCGCCCGGCCCGCCGGGACCGTGCCCCAGCCGGCCTTCTCCGCCGCCAGGTTCAGCACCGCGAGGTGCCGGGGTGAATGGGCCAGCAGTTCCTGGCGCACCGCCAGCGGATCCCGGCCGGCCGCCGCCGCGAGCTCATCGAGGAAACACTCATTGGCATAGCAGGTCTGGGAGGCGTAGACCGACCGCCACCAGCTTACCGGCACCGGGGTGGTCACCATCCCGTATTCCACCCGCAGGTTGGGAATGTCGTACCGCAGGTCGGCCGCACCGTCCACCGCGTCCAGGTCGAGGGCGTTCTTGACCGAGCCGGGCCAGCGCTGCCCGCTGATGGACGGGGCGACCACCCGGTGCAGCCAGCCGGTCACCCGGCCCTGGGCGTTCACACCGCCCGCCATCCGGTGGACGCTCATGGGGCGGTACCAGTCCCGCTGCATGTCATCCTCGCGGGTGAAGGCCAGCTTGACGGGCGCCCCCGCGAGGCGGGAGACCTGGGCCGCCTCGATCAGCTCCTCGGGCAGGAAGCGCCGCCCGAAGCCGCCGCCCAGCAGGGTGGTGTGCACCGTGACCTGCTCGGCGGGAAGCCCGAGCGCGCCGGCCACCTCCGACCGGGCCCAGTCGGGCGCCTGGTGCGGGGCCCAGATTTCACAGCGGTCCGCCCGGGCGTCGGCCACGCAGTTCATCGGCTCCATGGTAGCGTGGGCCAGGAGCGGCGCCTCGTAGGTCGCCTCGAGCGCCCTGGCCGCGGCGGCGATCGCGCCGGGAGCGTCGCCGTCGTTGCGGGCCAGGGCGCCGCCCATGGCGGCGCGGTCATGGAGCTGGCGGGAAATCCTGTTCGAGTCGAGCCCGGCCGCCGGCCCCTCGTCCCAGCGGCACTCCAGCGCCTTGCGGCCCTGCATTGCCGCCCACGTGCTGGTGGCGATCACCGCGGCACCAGCGGGCACCTCGAGGACGCCGAGCACGCCCGGCACCGCGAGCGCCTTGGACGGATCGTGCCCCTGCATGGTGCCGCCGAAGACCGGGCAGCGGGCGATCACCGCGTACCGCATCCCCGGCACCACGACGTCCAGCCCGTACTGCGCCTTCCCCATCACCTTGTCCCGGGTGTCCACCCCCGGCACGTCGGTGCCGATCAGCCGGAACTCGGACGGGTCCTTGAGGCGGGGCTTCTCCGGCACCGGCAGCAGCGCCGCGCGGTTGACCAGGTCACCGAAGCTGAAGCGCCGCCCGGTGGCGGGATGCTCCACTGCGCCACTCCTGGCCCGGCACTCCTCCGGCGGCACGCCCCAGCGCTGGGCCGCCGCCACCACCAGCATCTCCCGCGCCTGGGCTCCCGCCGTGCGCAGCGGCTCCCAGAGTGTCGCCACGCTGCTCGACCCGCCGGTGCCCATCTCCCCGTAGCGCGGGTGCGCGTCCGCCTGGATGACCCTCACCCGGCTCCAGTCCGCCTCGAGTTCATCGGCCAGGATCATGGGCAGCGCGGTGCGCACCCCCTGCCCCATGTCCGACTTGGTCACCCACACCGACACGATGCCGTCGGGGGAGATCTCGACGAACGCGCTCGGCGCCAGCGCCCGGGCCGCCGCCGGGACGCCCCCCGGCCGGCGGCCCGGAAGCGCGGTGACCGCGAGCGCGAGTCCGGTGGTCCCGATGAACTCACGGCGCGACAAAGAGGTCGTCATCTCAGGCTCCCTTCGCGGCCAGCTGGATGGCGGACTTGATGCGGCTGTAGGTGCCGCAGCGGCAGATGTTGCCCGCCATGGCCGACTCGATATCAGCCTCGGTGGGCTTGGGAATCTTCTTGAGCAGTGCCGCCGCCTGCATGATCTGCCCCGACTGGCAGTAGCCGCACTGCGGCGCCTGAACCTCGACCCACGCCTTCTGCACCGGATGGCTGCCGTCGGCCGACAGCCCCTCGATCGTGGTCACCTGCTTGCCGGCTGCGGCGGAGACCGGGGTAGAGCAGCTGCGGACGGCCTCACCGTCCAGGTGCACCGTGCAGGCGCCGCAGAGCGCCATGCCACAGCCGTACTTGGTGCCGGTGAGCTCCAGGGTGTCGCGCAGCACCCAGAGCAGCGGGGTCTCGGGTGCGACATCCACCCGGGCAGCCTTGCCGTTGATGGTCAGTTCGATCGCCACGGGAGCCTCAGGATGGGGATGGGAGGACGGGGAGATGTTCGCGCCGGAACTTGCCCCGGTCAAGAGCCAAGGCCGGCTCACCGCTCGACCGGAAGCTCCTCCCGCTCCGCCCACTCGGTCCACGAGCCGGTGTAGATCCGCACCCGCGGATAGCCGAGCAGGTACCTGAGGGCGAAGAAGACGTGGCTCGCCTCGGTGCCGCTGTTGCAGTAGACGATGATGTCCTGGTCCGGCGTGATGCCCTGCATCCCGTACTCCTGGCGCAGCACCTCCACCGGCTTCCAGACCGTGGAGAACTCCCGCTGCTCCAGATCGCCCTTCCAGGGGTGGTTGACGGCGCCAGGGATGTGCCCTCGGCGCATCTGGGCGCCGGCCGCGCCGGAGAACTGTTCCGGCGGCCGGGCGTCCACGAGCAGCGTGAAACTGCTCCCCATCGCGGCGCGCACCTCCTCGAGGGACGCGGTGGCGAATCGCTCGGCCGGCATCCGCAGCCACGGTGCCGCGGCCTCGCGCCGAGGATAGCGCTGGGTGAGCGCCCGCCCCTCGACCTCCCACTTCTGGTACCCACCATCCAGCAGGCGGACCTCCGGATGTCCCATGGAGGCGAGGATCCACACCAGGTAGGTCGCGTCAATGTCGAGCTGGTCCCCGGCGCTGTAGACCACCACCGGCCGGGCGACGTCAATGCCGGCGCGCTGGAACAGCGCCGCGTACTGTTCCGGGGCGAGGGGCTGGAACGGCAGCGCGCCCGCCTGCGCCCGCAGGGTCTCGACGTTGATCCAGACCGCGCCGGGCAGGTGGTTCTGCAGGTAGCTGGTCCACGCCTGGCGCACGTCCACCAGCACCACCCGGTCCAGCCGGGCCGCGAGGTCCTCGGTGGAGATGAGGCCGGGCACGGCCCTCGCGGGGGTGGGTTGCTGGGCCGCCGGCTGCCCTGCCGCGCACGCCAGCAAGGTTGCGGCGGCGAGGAGGGACCGGCCGCGCAAGCCTGGAGCAGTGCGCAAGCCGCGGGGCTGTCGGCTCACGGCTGCGGCCGCCTTCCGCCTCCAGCCACCGGGTGATCCCCACCTCCAGAAAAGCCGGCTCACTCCTCCTCCAGTCCCAGCGCCGCCCGCTCCATCTCCTGGTACACCCGGGCGGCGTTCCGGCGGATGCGGCTGTTGAGGGTGACGGGCCGGCGCTCGTCGGCGGGGGGATAGGCGCCCACCGCCCGCCGCTGCGAGGTGCCGCGCCGCACCTCCGCCGCCATCGAGTCGCGGAGCGCCGTCAGGTACTCGCGGGACAGGCGGGTGAGCCGCCGGGGGTCGTCAGGCACCCGGCCGTGGCCCGGCACCACCACCCGGGGCGCCAGCGAGTCAATCAGGTCGAGCGTCCTGAGCATCGTCGCGGAGTTGCCGTCCACCACCATCGTCACCCCGTCCTCGAGCAGGATGTCGCCGGCGAAGAGCACCCGCGCCGCCGGCAGCCAGAGCATCAGGTCACCCCGCGAGTGGGCCGCCCCCGGGTGAATCACCATCAGCGACATTCCGCCGAGCCGGAGCGTGTCCCATCCCGTCACCGGCCGGTCCGGCGCGTTGGCGAACTCGAAACCCAGCAGCTCCTGGAGCCCCACCACGCTGTGCCAGTCGGCCATCATGGCGTCGGGGCCGCCCTCGGCGGCCA
>CAZCVG010000106.1:0-9363 GCA_964501735.1 uncultured Gemmatimonadaceae bacterium
GCGTGGGCGTGGGTGACCTCGAGGAAGTAGCCGAAGACCTTGTTGAACCCGACCTTGAGCGTGGGAATGCCGGTCCGCTCCCGCTCGCGCTGCTGCAGGGCGGCGATGTACTGCTTTCCGCCGTCGCGCAGGTCCCGCAGCTCATCCAGCTCGGGATCGTAGCCGGGCCGGATCACGTCGCCGTCGGCCAGGACGGCGGGCGGCCGGTCGGTGAGCGCGTGGGCCAGCTCCTCGGCGAGGTCAGCCAGGGGATCGAAGTCTTCCAGTACGGCGTGCAACGCGGTGCTGGCATCGCGATCGGCCAGGCCGGTCAGCGCCTCGAGCACGTCGGGCAGCCTGAGGAAGCTGTCCCGGAGGCTGCCGGCCTCCCGCGGCGTGGCCCGGCCGGCGGCGGCCCGCCCGGCCAGCCGCTCCAGGTCGCGGACCCCGGCGAGCGCTTCCCGGATCCGGGCCCGGCCGCGCTGGTCGGCGACGATGGTGGCCACCGCGTCCAGCCGTTCGGCGATGGCCGCCGGCTCGCGCAGGGGCGAGAGCACCCAGTGGCGCAGCAGCCGGGCGCCCATCGGTGTCTGGGTGGTGTCCAGCACCTCGACCAGGGTGGTGCCCCGGGCTCCGGCCCGGAGCGGCTCGACCAGCTCCAGGTTGCGGCGGGTCATGTCGTCCACCCAGAGGTGGCGGCCCGAGCGCCGGACCACCGGGCGCCGAAGGTGTGGCAGGCCCGAGGGCTGCAACTCGGCGACATAGCGGAGCAGGGCCCCGGCCGCGCCCACCGCGGGAGCGTCGTCGGCGTCGAGGCCGAGGCCGTCGAGGCTGGCGAGCTGAAAGCGGCGCGCCAGTTCCGCCCGGGCCAGCTCGGGATCGAACTCCCACCGCTCGCGCTCGGTGCGGAGCACGCCATCCTCCAGGCGAAGTTCCGTGCCCGTTGGAAGGACCAGCTCGGCCGGTCCCAGGCGCGCCACGGCCTCGTCGAGTTCGGCGGTGTCGGCCGTCTCGAGCAGGAACTCGCCGGTGGAGAGGTCAATGGCGGCGAGCCCGGCCCGGGCGCCCGGGCTGACGGCGACCAGGAAGTTGTTCCGGGCGCCGGGCAGGCAGCTCTCATCCAGCACCGCGCCCGGCGTGATGGTCTCGACCACCTCGCGACGCACGATGCCCTTGGCGAGCTTGGGGTCCTCCACCTGCTCGCAGATGGCCACCCGGTGCCCGGCGCCGATGAGCTGCCGGAGGTAGTCGGCCGCAGCCTTCACCGGCACGCCGGCCAGGGGGACGCCGTCCCCCCGCGAGGTCAGCGTGATGTTGAGCACCCGGGCGCCGAGCTGGGCGTCCTCGAAGAACATCTCGTAGAAGTCGCCCATGCGGAAAAAGAGGATCGCGCCCGGATGCCGGGCCTTGATCTCCAGGTACTGCTGCATGAGCGGGGTGCTGCCGGGCTCGGCGGACCGGCCGGTCACGGCGGTCCGACGATGAAGGGTGAGCCGCCGAGCTTGCGGCGGATCTGTTCTGCCGCCTGGGTGGCGGCGGCGCGGTCGGGATAGGGACCGGAGCGGACCTTGAAGAGACCCGCCTCCCGCAGCACATAGGCACTGAAGCCCGCGGCCTTGAGGTCGGCGGCGATGCGATCGGCCGCGCCCTGGCTGTTGACGGCCCCGACCTGGACCGCGAACCCTGCTCCCGAAGCCGGGGCCGCGGGCGGCGCCGTGACCGTGCTCTCCCGGGGCGCTCCGGCAAGGCCGGGAGCCCCCGGGGCGCAGCGGCCGTTGAGGAAGTCGAGGCGATTGCGGAGCTCGACGTCCTCTCCCGCGCGCTCCAGCCCGCGCGCCAGCCAGGCGCACGCCTCCGGCGCCTTGCGCTGCTCGAACAGCGCGCGGGCTGCCCATTCGGCGGCGGGGCCCAGCAGCGGGGAGTCGGGGTAGTCGTTGCGCATCCGCTCGAACTGCCGGGTGGCGCCGGCCTGGTCCCCGGCGGCGTAATCCAGCAGGCCCAGCCGGTAGACCGCGTCATCCGCCCAGGCGGAATTGGCGTGCTCGACCGCCACGCGGGCGTAGTTGCGGCGCATCTCCTCGACGCTCCGCGAGATGAGCCCCATGGTGTAGAGCACCTGGGGGTACAGGGTATCGGTGGGCGGCGTGGCCGTGAGCAGCCGGGACACGACGGCGCGGGCGGAGTCGCTGGCCCCCTCCTGCGCCAGGCGCAGTGCGTCGCGGAGGCGCGGATCGTCCTGGCCCGCCGCCGGCGCAGCCATGGCGATGCCCGCCAGCATCACGACGAGGGCCGGCAGGCGAGACGCCCGGCGCGTGGCCAACGGACTCCGGTTCATGCCTGCTCCTCCAGGTTTGTTCATCGCATCCCGGCGGCGGATACCGCCCCGCCGGCAGCCTGTGGATCCGGCCGGAGACTCACCAGCCGGAGCACCAGTCCCGCCAGCACCCCGGCCTCATCGCTGACGCGCGTCCCCTTGAGCGCCATGTCGGCCTCGAGCGCGGCGCGAAGGGCGGCGCGGGTGCGGGACGCCGGCCAGGTCTCCGCCCACCGGCTCCAGTTCCGCGTGGCGAGCTTCCAGTCGCCCAGCCCGAAGGGGCGGACCTGGCGGAGCCGGTCGAACAGGACCCGCTCCAGGGCGCCACCCCGGCTGCCCTTGTCGTAATGCTGCCGCGCCAGCCGCACGCCGATCAGCGCGCCGCCCAGCGCCGTGACCATGCGGACGCCGCTCATGCCGCCCTGGTCCAGCACGCGGCGGGTGAGGGCCAGCGCCCGCGGTGGGTCGTCGGCCAGGGTGGCCTCGACCCAATCCTCGAGGGTCTCACCGTGGTGCACCCCCACCAGCTCCCCGACCCGCTCCCGGCTGATGGGGCCGTCGTCGGCAAGGCTGCCCAGCTTCTCCAGTTCGGCCCGGAGCATCCCCAGCTCGTACCCCGCCGAGCTGGCCAGGTGCTCCGCGGCGCCCGGGCCGAAGGTGATGCCGAGTCGCCTGGCGTGAAAGGCCAGCCAGCGGGCCACCCGGGCCGGCTCCAGCGGGGCGAAGTCCACGGCGTAGGCGCGAGCCACGATCTCGGCATCCGGGGCGTAGTCCCGCTGCTTTTCTTCGTTAGGCGCCGCCTCCACCAGGACCAGCACGGTGTCGGGGGACGGATTGGCGAGGTAGCGGGCCAGCACCTCGCGCTGGGCCGCCTTCTTCTTCCACGCCTCGATGTCCCGGATCACCACCGCTCGGCGGCTGGCCAGCATCGGCAGCGTGTTCACCAGCGAGTGCAGGGCCTCGGGGTCGAGCTGGCCGGCGCTCCGCTGGTCCAGGTTGAAGTCCCGTTCATGGGGCGCCAGCGCCTGGTCCACGATGGCACGCGTGGCTTCCTCCTTGAGGACGTCCTCGGTGCCGTGCAGGTAATAGACCGGGGCAAGTTCACTCCGACCCAGGGCGCGCAGCAGGTCGTCGTGGGTGTGGCGGGGCATGCGGGGAGTATAGCCGGAGGGGCCGGACCGGGGGAGCGGGCGGGGCGACCCCACCGCCGGTGGAGGGGCGGGCCGCTAGGGATCCGCCCGCTCGAAGGTGATAAACGGCGATCCCGGCAGGAGCCGGGGCTGGACCACGACCAGCGGCTGGGCCTCCGCCGCCACCGGGGTCGGCAGCACCATCATGTCCTTCAGGGTAAGACCCACCAGGGTGATGAACAGGGCCGCGGCGATGGTGGCGGCCAGGGTCGAGACCCGGGGGGGAATCGGCTCGGGCACCGCCTCGCCACTGGCCAGGCGGGTCTCCAGCCGGACCAGGAAGTCCGAGGAGGGGATTACGACCTGCCCCCGCAGAGCGTCCACACCCTCCCGTACGGCGCGGTCGTACGAGGTGCAGTCCCTGCAGCTCTCGAGATGGTCGTCCATCTCCGCCGCCAGGGCGGGATCATGCCCGTCCCGGTAGGCGGAGTAGTGGCTGCGGAAGTCCCGGCAGTCCATAGAGGCGAGGGTGCCCTGTTTCGAAGTTTGACGCCGTCGGTCTGGGGGACGGCGGCGACTCTAAGGTTATACCGGACAAGGCTGTAGAAGGTTCCGGCCGGGGCCCCTACCCCAGATGGGGCTGAATCAGTTCCGCGAAGCTCTGGCGGGCCCGGTTGAGTCGGCTCTTCACCGTGCCGAGGTTGCAGTGCATGATGTCCGCGATCTCCTCATAGCTCTTCCCCTCCAGCTCCCTGAGCACAAAGACCTCCCGGTGATGCGTCGTCAGCCGGGAGACCGTCTCCTCCACCAGTTGCCGCAGGTGACGGCGCTCGTACAGGTCGTCGGGCCGGTTGGCGCGGTCCTCGAAATCCACGGGGCGGGGATCGTCCTCGTCCCTGGGCCGGGCCTGGTCGAACGTGATAAGGGGGGACCGGCTCCGGTTGCGGAGCTCGTTCTTGGCGAGGTTGGAGGCGATGGTGTAGACCCAGGTGGAGAACTTCCGGGTCCGGTCGAAGCGGTCGAGGTGCCGGTGCACCCGGAGGAAGGCCTCCTGCACCAGGTCCTCGGCCCGTTCGCGGTCGCCGATCATGCGGTAGACGAAGTTGAGCAGCCGGACCTGGTAGCGGTCCACGATCTTCCCGAAGGCGCGCGGATCGCCGGCCAGGTGCGCCTCGATGAGCGCATTGATCTCCGGCTGGACCGCGGGCGCCGCAGGCGGGAAGACCCGCCCGGGCGCGAGCGCCGACCTCAGAAACCGGATCAATGCGGCCATCGGTCCTCCGTTCCGTTTACCCTCGGCCTCCCCGGCGGAAGGCGTCCACGTACAGCAGTCCCACCAGCGTCTTGCCGTCGGCGATCTCGCCCCGCGCGATCATCTCCCGGACCACCGAGAACGGGGTGGGGCGGAGCTCCAGGAATTCGTCCGCCTCCCGGCGATGCGACCCCTCCTCCAATCCGTGCGCCAGGAACAAGTGGATCTTCTCGTCGGTGAAGCCCGGCGTCGTGTACATCGTGGTCAGGTGCTCCAGCCGCCCGGCCGACATGCCGGTCTCCTCGGCCAGTTCACGGGCCGCGCACTCCTCCGGCGTCTCGCCCGGGTCGAGCCGTCCCGCCGGGATCTCCCAGATGAACCCGTCAGCCGCATGCCGAAACTGGTGGATCAGCAGAACCCGGGGATCCTCCACCCCTTCCTCGTCCAGGATGGGGACGACCGCCGAGGCCCCGGGATGACGGATCATCTCCAGCTGGCCGGAGGACCCGTCGGGAAACGCCACTGTGTCCACGTCGAGGTGGATGACCCGGCCGTGGTGGCGGCGTTCGCTCGACACGAGTGTCATTGGTGTGAACTTGGCGTGCTTTGCACCGGGGGACAAGAGAGCCGAATGGTGGCTGGCTGAAAGTTTGAACGCGGGACAGGGCGCTCCCGCCGCCGTCTGGCGCCGCAAGTGCAAGGCCCTGAATCACTAAGGGCGCAGCAGACCTGGTGATGGGGCGGTGCCTGCGTCCCGCTGCAAGAACTCGGGACCTTGACCAGGGGGACTCACCACAGCGCGCGCAGGGCCACCACGGGGATCTTCCAGGCCTCCGCGGTCAGGAACCCCAGTTCGCGCCGGAGACTGGCCGAGATCGGGCTGGTGGTGGTCGGGGAGGAAAGGGCCTCGAGCCCGCTCCGGCGGGCCTCGAACCTGAGGCGCAGCATGTGAAAGGGATCGCTCACCAGCAGCACGCGCCGGATGCCGAGTGGCTGGGCCCAGCCGGCCACGGCCGCAATGGAGGCCTGGGTGGAGCGGCCCTCGGGACGGACCACGATGGCCTGCCGGGGCACGCCCTGGGCCGCCAGGTACTGCTGGCCCACGGTGGCCTCACTGACCTGGTCGCCCTCGCCGATGCCGCCGGTGACCACCACCGTGGGGGCCAGGCCCTCGCGGTAGAGCGAGAGGGCATGGTCCAGCCGGGCCCGCAGGACGGGTGAGGGCTTGCCGTTGTACTGGGCCGCTCCCAGCACCACGATCGCGTCGGCCCGCTGGCGCTGGTCCTGCCGGCTGACGAGGAACACCGCCAGGAAACAACCGGCATAGCCCAGCCCCAGGGCCAGGACCACCACCCACAGCAGGCGCCGGCGGCTGGAAAACATGGGCGGAAGATACTGCCTCCAGCCGCCTCACTGGGCTGCCAGCTCGAAACTCTCTCCCAGCCTGGGGATGTCCACGGTGCGAACCCCCTCCTCGCGCAGCAGCTTGGCCATGGCCTGGGTGGCCTCGGTTTCACCGTGCACCACGAAGGCGCGATGGATGGGTCCCTGCACCCGGCGAATCCAGCCCCGCAGCTCGTCGCGGTCGGCATGGGCGGAGTACCCGCCGATGGTCTCCACCGCGGCCCGCACCGGCAGCTCGTCGCCGAAGATCCGGACCTGCTTGTCGCCGTCCTGCAGCCGGCGCCCCAGGGTGTTCTCGCCCTGGTAGCCCACGAAGAGCACCAGGTTGCGGTGGTCGCCCACACCGTTCTTGAGGTGGTGCAGGATGCGCCCCGATTCGGCCATGCCGCTGGCGGCGATGATCACAGCCGGGCCGTTCATCACGTTGAGCTGCTTGGATTCGGTCACATCGCGGGTGTAGCGCACCAGCGGGAAGTCGAACAGCGCAGTGGTGCGCTCGACCATCTTCTCCCCCCGGTCGAACAGCTCCGGGTGCAGCCGGAAGACCGCGGTGGCGTCAATGGCCAGGGGGCTGTCCACGTAGATCGGCACGCCGGGGATCTTCCCGGCCCGGAACAGCCGGTGGAGCGAGTAGATCAGCTCCTGGGTCCGGCCCACCGCGAAGGCGGGTATCAGGAGCTTGCCGCCCCGGCCGGCCACCCTGCGCACCAGGTCGCCCAGGTGTTCCTCGGCCCCGTCCACCGTCTCGTGGGCACGGTTGGCGTAGGTGGACTCGATGATTAGGGTGTCCACCGGTCCCGACGGCGGGTCGGGATCGCGGATGATCGGGAGCCCGGAGCGCCCGATGTCGCCGGAGAAGACCAGGCGGTGGGGCCGGCTCTCGCTCAGCCGCAGGTCCACCGAGGCCGAGCCGAGGATGTGGCCCGCCTCGGTGAACTCGAACGCCAGGTGCTTGCGCACGTACTGGACCCGGCGGCAGGGCACGCCCAGCATCAGGTCCTGGACGGCCACGGCGTCCGCCATGGTGTAGAGCGGCTCGCTCTCGGGGCCGGCCTTGCCGCGGCGCTGCAGGTACTCCGCGTCCTTCTCCTGGATGTGGGCCGCGTCCGGGAGCATGATGGCGCAGAGGTCGCGGGTGGCGGGGGTGGCGTAGATCGGGCCGTGAAAGCCGCGGCTGACCAGCAGGGGCAGCCGGCCGGCATGGTCAATGTGGGCGTGGCTGAGGATCACGGCGTCCACCCGGCGCGGGTCCACCGAGAGCTCGGTGTTGCGCTCGCGGGACTCGGCCCGCCGGCCCTGGAACAGGCCGGCATCGAGGAGGATGCGCGCCCCCGCGGCCTCGAGCAGGTGCATCGAGCCGGTGACCTGGCCGCCGGCGGCGCCGTGAAACGTCAGGCGGATGGACATGGGCGGTCCGCCGGGAAAGGCTGGGGGGTCACTGCGTCCCGTACAGGCGGTCGCCGGCGTCCCCCAGGCCGGGCACGATGTAGCCCTGCTCGTTGAGCCCGCGGTCCAGCGCGGCGGCGAAGATCGGCACGTCGGGGTGCCCCTCCTGCATCCGGCGCGCCCCTTCCGGGGCGGCGACGATGCAGAGGAACCGGATGCGGCGGGCGCCGGCCGCCTTGAGGGTGGTCACTGCCGCCGTGGCCGAGCCGCCGGTGGCCAGCATCGGGTCCAGGACGAAGAAATCGCGATCGTGCTCGTCACCCGGGAGCTTGGCGTAGTAACGGCTGGGCTCCAGCGAGGTCTCGTCCCGGGCCAGCCCGATGTGGCCCACCCGCGCGGTCGGCAGCAGCTGGGCCACCCCGTTGACCATGCCCAGGCCGGCGCGGAGGATGGGAATCAGGGTGAGCTTCTTGTCCGAGACCATGCGGCCGGTCATGGCCTCGAGCGGCGTCTCGATCTTCACTTCCTCGGTGGGCAGGTCCTTGGTGACTTCATAGGCCATGAGCATGGCGATCTCGCCCACCAGGTGCTTGAAGTCCCGGATGCTGGTGGTCCGGTCACGCAGGAGGGTGAGCTTGTGCTGGATCAGCGGATGATCCAGGACGGTGAGGTTGGGCAGGGCGCGGACAGGCATGGGGGAGAAGATGCGCCGGCCGCGTCGGGAGGGCCAGTCCGGACGGGGACCGAGTCGCGGGTTCGCCGGTGCCGGAGGTCCATAAGGACCGGGATGTCCTCGATCTCCGGGCGCGGGGGACCCCTGCCGCGGGCTGGCGCCGTCCCGTGGACCACACGCCTCCCCGCGGAGGCACCCCGGCATCAGGGAGGGAGAACCAGGCGGTGCCTGGCGGCGTTGGGAGAGCAACAGTCGCAGGAGACCCGGTGGCCCGTCCTTTCCTTACCATCAGCGTCTGCGCCCTCATCACGGCTGGTGGCGCCTTGGCGCTGGAGACCCTGTCCCGGAACCCGGCCATGGCCCAGCAGGCCAATCCGCTCACCAATGTCCGGGCCGGGATCCGCCCGGCGCCCGCGTGGCGCAACACCAGCTGGCTCAACACCGAGGGCGACCGGCCGCTGGCCCTGGGCGAGCTCAGGGGCCGGGTGGTGCTGCTCAACTTCTGGACCTTCACCTGCTGGAACTGCACCGGAGCGCTGCCGTCGCTGGTGGAGTTCGACCGCCGCTTCCGCGAGCAGGGTCTCACGCTGATCGGCATCCACACGCCGGAGTTCCCGCCCTACGCCGGCGAGCACGACCGGAAGAACGTGGCCGCCGCGCTCCGCAAGCATGGCATCAGCTATCCCAATGCCCAGGACAACCAGCGCGCCACCTGGGACCTCTACGGGATCCGGTACTGGCCCAGTTACGTTCTGATTGACCGGAAGGGGTTCATCCGGTTCGAGGGCTACGGGGAGTTTCACCCGGGCGATCGTCATCACGAACTCTGGGCCGGGCGGATTCAGGCGCTGCTGGCCGAGTAACAGGAACGGGGTGGAAGGTGCCGGCTCCCAAGGGACGACCACTGACACGGCCCGGAAGGATCACCGGCATCTTCCTCTCCTTCCTGCTCCTGCTGGGAGCCGGGTGCCGGGAGCGGGCGCCGGGGCTGGTGCGGGTGGACGCGGAACCTCTCGAGGGCGCCACCCGGCTGATCCTGGTCCCGGCGCCGGGGGCGCGGATCAACGCAGTCCTCAAGCCGGCGTTCAAGCTCCCCGACGGCACCATCCAGCGCTTCGACTCGCCGCACATCACGGCCGACTCGGCCTATTTCACCGCCCCGCCCGAGGTCACCGTGCCGGGCCGGCCCAGCGGCCGGGTCATGGCCAGCGTCTGCCCCGAGGGG
>CAZCVG010000107.1:0-6638 GCA_964501735.1 uncultured Gemmatimonadaceae bacterium
GTGACCTCGGTCCGGTTGCCCCGGGGCAGCAGCTCGGGGAGGTTGGCCAGCTCGAAGGCCGTCACCGCCATGACCGCGGCGGCCTGGCGGAGGTCGCCCGGCACCGCCTTGTCGTAGCTGTCGCCCTGCGAGTGGTGGGTGTGGTTGTAGCCCCTGCGCTCCTGGTCGTAGTTGAAGCCCGGGATGCCGTACGGGGTGAAAGCCAGGTGGTCGGTGCCGCCCTTCATCCCTTGGCGGACGCTGCCGGCGCCGAGGTGGGCCACCGGGGCCAGCAGGTCGCGCCAGAGCTGCTCCAGCTCGTTGCGGCCCTGCAGCGCCTGGCCGGTGATCATCCCGGTGCCGTTGTCGAGCACCATCACCGCCTGCACGCTGTCGGCGGTGGCCGCGTGGGCCGCGGCGTAGGCCCGCGACCCGAGCAGGCCCTGCTCCTCCCCGCTGAACAGGATGAACCGGATGGTGCGCTTCGGGGTGAGCCCCGAGGCCAGGATCACGCGGGCGGCCTCGAGCACCGCCACCGACGAGGCGCCGTTGTCGGTGAGGCCCTGGGCCAGGTCCCAGCTGTCGAGGTGGGCCCCCAGGATCACCACCTGCCCGGGCCACTCGGAGCCCCGGATCTCTCCCACCGTGTTCCACTGCTCGACCGCCGTGGTGCCGATGCGGTTCTCCACCCGCGCCTCCAGCCTGGGCGCGGCCCCCGCTTCCACCTGGCGGGTGAACATCAGGTAGTCCTCGTGGCTCACCACCAGGTTGGGGAGCGGTGAGACCCGGTTGGGTGATCCCGACATCGTCACCAGGGTGTGCTCCTTGGCGCCATCGGTGAGGATGCCGAGCGCCCCGGCCCGCTTAAGCAGGTACGGGCGGTCAATGCCGAACTGCTGCCGCGCCTCGCGCGCCGCCGAGGAGGTGTCGGCGTTGAGGGCGCGGGCCGCGGCCTGGCGGCGCTCCTGATCGGCCTGGCGGGCGGCGGAGTCGGCCGCGGTCATCGGGGGCCCGTCGGGGTTCCACACGCTGGCCGGCTCGTTCAGCAGCAGCCACGCGCCCCGGATCCGGTCGCGGTAGACGGCCAGGCTCTCTGGCGTGGCGGCGTTGACCCGCACGATCGGGCCGGTCAGGGTCCGGCCCCGTGTCCCCTCGGTCCAGGCCCAGCTCCACGCCATGACTGCCCGCGGAAACGGCGACACCAGCCGGACGCTGGTGGGCCCGCGCTCCCACGTCACCCCGAAGGGATACCCCTCCAGCCGGGCCTCGGCGCCATAGGCGCGGAACCGTTCCGCCATCCAGTCGTTGGCCCGGCGCATCGCTGGCGAGCCTGAGAGCCGGGGCCCGATGACGTCGCTGAGGTGCTGCAGGTTGGCCATGAGCTCCGAGCGCTCCAGCGCCTCCTCGATGAGGCGGCCGGCGCCCGTGGTGTCCACCGTGTACTGCCCGTGGGCGGCGGCGAGCGGGGCCGCGAGCAGGCTCAGGGTCAGGGCTGTCACTCGATGCATCGGTCAGGTCTCCTCGGGGTTGCGCCGGAAGGTCCGCCAGCGCTTGGGAAGCGAAAGGTAGTAGCCGGTGACCACCACGCCGATCGACACCACCGAGGCCACCAGGAACAGGATGCGGATCCCGCGGCGGCCGAGGTTGAGCTCCTGCAGGGTGGCAAAGGTGTGGAGGTCGTGATAGACCGCCTTGCGGCGCTGCAGCCGGGTGTTGCTGGTGACCTGTCCATCACGGGCCAGGTGCACCAGGGTGCTGGCCGGGTCGCCCAGGACTACCCGCCAGGCGGGCAGCGCCCCGCGGGGGAAGCCGCCATCGTGCCCTTCGAGCCGGACGACCTCGCGCACCGGGGCGCCCGGCGCCAGCGCCGCGGCCACTTCGCGGGCCAGCCCTTCCCCGGGCAGGAGGTACTCGCCCGTGGCGGCGTCCACCAGCGCGGCCCGCCCCCGCGGCGCGCTCAGGCGGTACACCAGCCGGCCGGCCAGTGGCTCGAGTGTCAGCCCCCGCACCTCACTGAAGCCGCTGTCCGCCACCAGCGCCACGGCCAGCGCGGCGGCCGGCGCGATCGTGGCGCGGGTGTAGTCGGGGGGCGCCTGGGGCCGCCCGCCCCCGCCGCCGCCGATGAGCATGCCGGTCACGATCCACATGAGCAGGATGAGGCCGATCCCCACCCCGATCCACTTGTGCACCTTATAGAACAGCCGAGTCACGTCGTCACTCCGGTCAGAGTCCCACCAGCCTCAGGCCCAGCTCCTTGAGCCGGAACGGCTCGGGCAGGGCGTTCACCCAGCGTTCGGGCACCGCGGCCTCGCCGTCACGGGCCCCCATCAAGCCGCCCGCCACCGCGGCGTTGGTATCGGTGTCGCCCCCGGCGCCGGCCAGCCAGACCAGCCCCCGCTCCAGCACCGGCTCGTGGTGGGCGAACCACAGCGCGATCTCCACCCCGTGCACCACGTACCCCGCCTCGGGGCCGGTCACCGGCAGCTCATCCTTCCGTTCCAGCGGCACCCGCCGCACCGCGTCCACCAGCTCCGCCGGAGCCGCATTCTCCCGCAGCGCCTCCAGCACGTCCCCGATGAAGTCCCGGCGGCCCGAGAGGAAGCAGGCGGCGGCCACGTTCACCGCCACCGCCCCCCAGCCACAGCGCTCGTCGGGATGGGTCAGCATGGCGGTGTGATAAGTGCTCTGGACCAGCTCGGCCGGACTGCCGAAGTAGCGCAGCGCCGCCGGCAGGCAGCGGGAGATCGCCCCGTTGCCGGCCTGGCCGCCGGTCGAATGCGGCGGCTCATCGTGGAGGCGAATATGCGCTAGGGCCTGCCGGGTCCAGTTGCCGATCCCCCGGCCGTCCCGCTCGGCCCAGTCCACCCAGCGCAAGGCCAGCCGCCGGATGTCGGGCCGGGTCTCGATGAGTTCCTCGGCCAGGATGATGGTCAGGGCGAGGTCATCGTCGTACGGGGAGCCGGGCCGGTCCTGGCGGCGGACCTCGCGGACGCCGCCGGGAAACTCGGCGGCGATCCGCTCGGCGGTGTGCAGGAACTCGGTCGGGACGCCGAGAACGTTGCCGGCGGCATGGCCCAGCATGGCGCCGCGGGCCCGGCTGGCGAGTGAGGGCGTGGTCACGGGGTGGGGAATCTACGCCACCCGCCGAGCGGCAAGGAAGGCGCGGGCCGCCGCGGCCCCGCCGGCGCATCTTCATGCTGTTTTCCGGTCCGCCATAACCTTGCCGCGCACCGCTTTCCGCTCCCCGCCGGGCGGGCTATCTTGACCCTTCCCATCACCTGCACCAGAGCCGGGAGCGCCTGTGTCCAAGGACACCCTGACCGTCACCGACAACCGCACGGGCAAGACCTACGAGCTGCCCGTCAGCGAAGGCACCATCAAGGCCGCCGACCTCCGGCAGATCAAGGTCGGCGACGACGATTTCGGGTTGATGTCCTACGACCCGGCCTACCTCAACACCGCCTCGTGCCGGAGCGCCATCACGTTCATTGACGGCGACCGCGGCATCCTGCGCTATCGCGGGTACCCCATCGACCAAGTGGCCGAGAAGGCCAGCTTCCTCGAGACCGCCTACCTGCTGTTCGAGGGGGAGCTGCCGACCAAGGCCCAGCTGGACAAGTGGGAGAACGACGTCCGCTACCACACCTACGTCCACACCAACATCATCAAGTTCATCGAGGGCTTCCGCTACGACGCCCACCCGATGGGCACCCTGCTGGGCGCCGTGGGCGCGCTGTCCACCTTCTACCCCGACGCCAAGAACATTGACGATCCGGCCACCCGGTACCTCCAGCGGGTGCGGCTGATCGCCAAGCTGCCCACCATCGCCGCCTTCGCCTTCCGCCACTCCCGCGGGCTGCCCTACGTCTTCCCGCGGAACGACCTCAGCTACATCGGCAACTTCGTCAACATGACGTTCGAGATCGGCGGCAAGCACGAGCCCAACCCGGTGCTCCAGCGGGCCCTCGAGATCCTGCTCATCCTCCACGCCGACCACGAGCAGAACTGCTCCACCAGCGCGGTCCGGAGCGTCGGCTCCTCGCAGGTGGACCCGTTCTCGGCGGTGTCGGCCGGGATCGCGGCGCTGTACGGCCCCCTCCACGGCGGCGCCAACGAGGCCGTGCTGTTCATGCTGGACGAGATCGGCGAGAAGAAGAACATCCCGGCGTTCATCGAGCGGGTGAAGCAGGGCGAGGGCCGGCTGATGGGCTTCGGCCACCGGGTTTACAAGTCCTACGACCCGCGCGCCAAGCTGATCAAGCAGGTGGCCTACGACGTGTTCCAGCAGACCGGGCTCAATCCCAAGCTCGAGATCGCCCTCGAGCTGGAGCGGATCGCCCTGGAGGACGAGTACTTCATCAAGCGGAAGCTCTACCCCAACGTGGACTTCTACTCCGGCCTGATCTACCAGGCGATGGGCTATCCCACCGACTACTTCACCGTGCTCTTCGCCCTGGGCCGGCTGCCCGGGTGGGTGGCCCAGTGGGAGGAGATGCTCCGCGACAAGGACCAGAAGATCGCCCGGCCCAGGCAGATCTACATCGGCGAAGGCGAGCGGGCCTTCGTGCCGATGGCCATGCGGGGGTGACCTGCCCCCGCGACGAGCTCGAGCTCGACGACCAGCTCTCCAGCCCCTCTCCCGAGGTGATCGAGGTCCTCCGGCAGTTGCCGGGGGACCTGCTCGTTCTGGGGGCGGGCGGCAAGATGGGCCCTTCGCTGGCCCGGATGGCGCAGCGCGGGATGGATGCCCTGGGCTCCCCCGCCCGGGTGATCGCCGTGTCCCGCTTCTCCGACCCCCGCGTTCGCGGCGGCCTGGAGGCCGTCGGCGTCCGCACCATCGCCGCGGACCTGCTCGACCAGGCCGCCCTGCTGGCGCTGCCCGAGGCTCCCAGCCTGGTGTTCATGGCAGGCCAGAAGTTCGGCAGCCGGGACCAGCCGTCCCGCACCTGGGCCCTCAACGCCGAACTGCCCGCCCTGGTGGCCCGCCGCTTTCCCCGGAGCCGCACGGTGGTGTTCTCCACCGGCAACGTGTACCCCTTTGCTCCGGCCACCGGACGGGGCCCCACCGAGGAGGACCCGGTCGGGCCGGTGGGCGAATACGCCATGAGCTGCCTGGCACGGGAACGGATCTTCGAGCATGCCAGCCGGGACCGCGGCCTGCCGGTGGCTATCCTGCGGCTCAATTACGCCGTAGACCTGCGCTACGGGGTGCTGGTGGACATCGCGCGCCGGGTGCAATCCGGCGCCCCCGTGCCGGTCACCATGGGCAGCGCCAACGTCATCTGGCAGGGCGACGCCAACGCCGCCGCCCTCCGCTCGCTGGCGCTGGCCAGCAGCCCGCCCACCATCCTCAACCTCACCGGCCCCGAGCGCCTGAGCGTCCGCGAGGCCGCCGAGTGGTTTGGCCGCCGGCTGGGACGGGCCCCGGTCTTCGAGGGCCGGGAGGCCGACGATGCGCTGCTCAGCGACGCCTCGCGCGCCCACGCCCTGTTCGGGCCGCCGCGAGTTCCGCTGGCGACACTGATGGAGTGGGTGGCGACGTGGCTCGAGCGAGGAGGACGCCTGCTGGACCGGCCCACAAAGTTCGAGACCAGGGACGGCGAGTTTTGAGTTCCCCCGCCGCAACACTCCGCGCCCACCTGCTGGCCGGTCAGGTCATTCCCGCCCATCCCACCGCCCTTGATGCCGCGCGGCGGCTGGATGAGCGGCACCAGCGGGCACTGACCCGCTACTATCTCGCGGCCGGGGCCGGCGGCATCGCCGTGGGTGTCCACACCAGCCAGTTCGCCATCCGGGCCCACGGGCTCCTCGAGCCGGTCCTCGGGCTGGCGGCGGAGACCGCGCGGGAAGCGCTTGGGCGCGAACCTCGCCCCTTCGCCCTGATCGCCGGCGCGGTGGGCCGCACGCCGCAGGCCTGCTCCGAGGCGGCGCTGGCCGCGCGCCTCGGCTACGACGCGGTGCTGCTCTCCCTGGCCGCCTGGCAGGAGGCCGCGGAGGACGAGATCCTGGCCCACTGCCGCACGGTGTCGGAGGTGCTGCCGCTGTTCGGCTTCTACCTCCAGCCCGCCGTGGGCGGCCGGGTGCTGGGCTACCGCTTCTGGCGCCGGTTCGCGGAGCTCCCCGGGGTGGTGGCCATCAAGGTGGCGCCGTTCAGCCGCTACCAGACCCTGGATGTGGTGCGGGCCGTGGCCGACGCCGGCCGGGAGGACGTGGCCCTGTACACCGGCAACGACGACAGCATCGTGCCCGACCTGCTGGCCCGGTACCGCTTCCACGGCCGCGACTGGCGGATGGTAGGCGGCCTGCTCGGCCAGTGGGCGGTGGGCACCCGCCGGGCGGCGGAAATGCTGGCCGCCATCCGCGGGCTCGGCGATGACCGGCCGCTCGAACCCGCCTGGCACCGCCTGGCCACCGCGCTGACCGACGTCAACGCCGCCCTGTTCGATCCCGCCCACGGCTTTGCCGGGTGCATTGCCGGGATCCACGAGGTGCTCCACCAGCAGGGGCTCCTGGCCGGCACCTGGTGCCTGGACCCGGCCGAGGGGCTCTCCCCGGGCCAGCGGGAGGAGATCGCCCGGGTGCGAGCCGCCTACCCGGAGCTGCAGGACGACGCCTTCGTAGAGGAGCACCTCGCCGGCTGGCTGGCCTAGCGGCCGGCC
>CAZCVG010000107.1:6738-9294 GCA_964501735.1 uncultured Gemmatimonadaceae bacterium
GTGGCTCGGCAGACCCCACCCGCAGCTCCACCCGAGCCGAGGTTCCTGTTCTCTCCATACCGCGCACGAGTGACTGATCCCGCTCCCCCCCCATTCCAGGGGGGCCCGGCCCCCCTTGACGACTCAGTATCATTGTGATATCATCTCGATACCACACTCACCTTGAGGATACTGCCGTGATTCGCGAACTGGAGCGCAAGGCGTCGTCGGGGTTGCTGGCGCTGCTGGTGCTGGTGCTGGTCACCGTCGTCGTTGTCGTGGGGTTCGTCGGCGCGGTCCGGGCCAACGAGGCGGGTCGGATCGTGTTCCACGTGGTGGCCTTCGTGGTGGTCCTGGTGGCCTACTTCGGCCTGTTCACGGTGCAGCCCAACGAGGCCAAGGCGCTGCAGCTGTTCGGGCGCTATGTGGGCACGGTACGGTCCCCCGGGCTCTGGTGGGCCAACCCGTTCTTCACCAAGCGGGAGATCTCGCTCCGGGTGCGGAACTTCGAGACCCCCAAGCTCAAGGTGAACGACCACGGCTCCAACCCGATCGAGATCGCCGCGGTGGTGGTCTGGCAGGTGGTGGACAGCGCCGAGGCGCTGTTCGAGGTGGACAACTACCAGGACTACGTGAAGGTGCAGAGCGAGTCGGCGCTGCGGGGCGTGGCCAACCAGTACCCGTACGACGCGCACGAGGAGGGGCAGATGAGCCTCTCCAGCCACACCCATGAGGTGGCGGAGAAGCTGCGGGAGGAGATCACCGACCGGCTGGCCAAGGCGGGCGTCAAGGTGCTGGAGGCCCGGATCAGCCACCTGGCCTACAGCCCGGAGATCGCGGGCGTCATGCTCCGGCGGCAGCAGGCCACCGCCGTGATCGCGGCCCGGCAGAAGATCGTCGAGGGGGCCGTTGGCATGGTGGAGATGGCGCTCGAGCTGCTGTCGTCCAAGCAGGTGGTGCGGCTGGACGAGGAGCGCAAGGCGGCGATGGTCAGCAACCTGCTCGTGGTGCTCTGCTCCGAACAGGCCACCCAGCCGGTGGTGAACGCCGGCAACCTGTACACCTGAGCCCGGCGTCGTGGCGGAACGGCGCGCCTTCCTGATCCGCATTGACCCGGCGCTGCACGATGCCCTGCAGCGCTGGGCGGCGGATGACCTGCGATCCCTGAACAGCCAGATCGAGTTCCTGCTCCGTCAGGCGGTGACCAAGGCGGGGCGGCTCAAGGAGAAGTAGGTCCAGCGCCCTTCGGGATTCGGGTGCCGAGGTACCCAGCCAGCCGTACCGGACCCGAATATTTCCCGACTGTCGGTGACCGGATACAAGACACTTGACTAGTCAACCAATGCCTTGTATAGTATTCCCATGGCTGACCACACCAGCAGGCTTCAGCAGGAGATCAAGCAGAGCCGGCCGTTCCACTCCACCGGCCAGGAAGCCACGCTGGCGCTGTTTCGGACGGTGGACGTGCTCCGGCGACGGATGACGGCGCTCATCGAGCCGGCTGGCGTCACCATGCAGCAGTACAATGTCCTCCGAATCCTCCGCGGCGCGGGCCCCGAAGGGCTCCCCACGCTGGAGATCGCCAGCCGGATGATCGAACAGGCGCCGGGAATCACCCGTCTCCTCGACCGGCTGGAGGCCAAGCAGCTCTGTCACCGGGAGCGCTGCCCCACCGACCGACGCCAGGTCACCTGCCGGATTACCCGGCACGGACTGGCCCTCCTGGATGGGCTCGAGGCCACGGTGCAGCAGGCGGACGAGGAACTGGTGGGGCCGCTGTCCCCTGCCGAGCAGCAGCAGCTGGTTGGGCTGCTGGACAAGGTCCGGGCCGGAGCGGACGAATAGCACCAAACGCCGGGGGATTGCCCGGGTTCTTTACGAGAAAATACTTGACTAGTCTACTGTTGTTGCATTCACTAATAACCAGATGGAGATCCCAATGACCGCCACTGCCACTCCCTCGGTTGCCACCCTGGACGCCGAGCTCAACCGGCTGGTGCTCGCTGGCAAGATCCTCGACGCCTTCGAGCAGTTCTACGCCGACGACATCGTCATGCAGGAGAACACCTCCACCCCGATGGCCGGCAAGGCCGCCAACCGCGAGCGGGAGCGCCAGTTCGTGGACAGCATCGAGCAGTTCCATGGCGCCCGCCTCCTCGCCGCCGCCGCCGACGGGGACACCAGCCTGTCCGAGTGGTGGATGGACGTGACGTTCAAGGGCGGCGTCCGGGTCAGGCTCGAGCAGGTCGCGGTGCGTCGCTGGCGCGACGGCCAGGTGGCCCACGAGCGCTTCTACTACAACGCCAGCAACTGACAGGAGCAATACCATGCGCAAGACTCTCTTCCAGACCAGTGACGACCGGCTGCTGTCGGTCCTCCGGGTGGTGCTCGGCCTGGTCATCTTCGCCCACGGGGCCCAGAAGGTGCTCGGCTGGTTCGGCGGGTACGGCTTCGAGGGGACGATGGGGTTCTTCACCGGGCAGCTGGGCATCCCCGCCCTGTTCGCCTTCCTGGCCATCGCGGCGGAGTTCGCCGGCGGGCTGGGGCTGATCGTGGGGCTGTTCACCCGGGTGGCGG
>CAZCVG010000108.1:0-9242 GCA_964501735.1 uncultured Gemmatimonadaceae bacterium
CCGGCCTGGCCATCCTGCTGCAGGAGGGGATCGGGGACACCATTCGGGTCTCCCTGACACCCAAGCCCAACGGAGACCGCACCGAGGAGGTGCTCGTCGCCCAGCAGGTGCTGCAGTCCCTCGGGATCCGGAGCTTTGCCCCCCAGGTCACCGCCTGCCCCGGCTGCGGCCGAACCACCAGCACCTTCTTCCAGCAGATGGCCGAGGATATCCAGGGCTACCTCCGGGAGCAGATGCCGGTCTGGCGCGACCGTTACCCCGGGGTGGAGGAACTCAAGGTGGCCGTGATGGGGTGCGTGGTGAACGGCCCGGGAGAATCGAAGCACGCCAACATCGGGATCTCCCTGCCCGGCACCTTCGAGGAACCCAAGGCCCCGGTCTATGTGGATGGACGGCTCCTGGTCACCCTCAAGGGAGACACCATCGTGGCGGACTTCCTCCGGATCCTTGATGAGTATGTCGAGACCCGGTACGCCCCTGCCGGGGCTCCGGCCGATGGTGGCCGCTCGCCGAACCGCCTGACCGCCTGACCGTCACGCCCTGCCGGTGCCCCTCCAGCAACTCCTGACCGACAGCCCACTGGCCGCGCTGGCCACCATGTTCCTGGCCGGCCTGGTGACCAGCCTGACCCCCTGCGTGTATCCGATGATCCCGGTCGTGGCCGGCGTCCTGGGCGGGGCGGGCAGTGCGGGGCGCTCCCGCGGGCAGACGGTGGCGTTCACCCTCACCTACGCCTTCGGTCTGGCCCTGGTCTACGCCAGCCTGGGGCTGGTGGCCGGGATGACCGGATCGCTCTTCGGCACCATCGGGTCCAGTCCATGGGCCTATTTTGCCATGGGGAATCTCCTGCTGGTGTTCGGCCTGGCGATGCTGGACGTCTTCCCCGTGAACGCACCCGGCCGGCTGGTGGCATGGGCCGGCCGGTTCGGCGGCGGGTCGTATGGCGGTGCCTTCGCCATGGGGGCCACCTCCGGCCTGGTGGCGGCTCCCTGTGGGGCGCCGGCCTTTGCCGCCGCCCTGACCTTCGTGACGGCCACCGGGTCCGCCGTTCTCGGGTTCTGGTACCTGTTTGTCTTCTCCCTCGGCATGACCGCCTTGCTCATCGTGATCGGGCTCGGCGCCGGGCTGGGGGCCAGGCTGCCCCGCGGCGGACGATGGACCACCTGGATCAAGCGCGCCGCCGGGGTGATTCTGATCGCGATGGCGGAGTACTATTTCATTCAGATGGGGACAGTCTCATGACGTGGTTCGAGCGCTGGGTGCCCCGGCGGCTGGCGATCGCGGGCGCCCTGCTGGCGTGGGCCGCCCTGCCGTCCCCGGTGGCTGGCCAGGAATCCGGCATCCCGGTGGGCAGCCGGGCCCCGGTGGTTACCGTGAACGACCTCGACGGGGCGCCGGTGGACCTGGGGCAGTGGATCGGCAAGCGGCCGGTGCTCATCGAGTGGTGGGCCACCTGGTGCGAGAACTGCGAGGCCTTGCTGCCCCGATTCCGGGAGGCCCGGAAGCTCACCGGCGGCAGGGTGGAGTACATCGGCATCAATGTGACCGTGAACCAGAACCCTGCACGGGTCCGTCGCTATATCCAGGAACATGAGCCACCGTTCCGGGTCCTGTACGACACCGAGGGGGTCAGCACCCGGGCCTACCTGGCCCCGGCGACTTCCTTTGTGGTGATCGTGGACTCGCTGGGAAAGGTCATCTACACCGGAGTTGGGGCCGATCAGGCCTTCGAACCCGCCCTCAAACGTGCCGCCGGCATCCAAGACTGAGGCTAACCCGATGCGTCATCCCCTTGCCGCCCTGGCCCTGGCATTGACCCTGGTCACACCCCTCACCGCCCAGGGAGGGCCCTCCGCGTCGCTGGTCACCGGCCCCCGGGAGGGAGACCGGGCGCCCGATTTCTCCCTCCCATGGGCCTCGGCCGAGGGTGCCGGGGGCGCCCAGTGGTTCAGCCTGAGCGCCCAGCGGGGCCGGGTGCTGGTGCTGGCCTTCTACCCGCGGGACTTCACCTCGGGGTGCACCGCCCAGATGCAGACCTTCACCGACCAGTACACCGAGCTGTTCGGGGAAGGGGTGGTGGTGGTGGGCATCAGTGCCGACTCCATCGAGACCCACGTCCGCTTTGCCCAGAGCCTTGGGCTGCCCTTCCGGCTGCTCAGTGATCAGGACCAGAGCGTGTCCCGAGCCTGGGGCAGTGCGGGGGAGAACGGCTACAACCGCCGCACCATCTTCGTGATTGATGCCCGCGGACAGGTGACCTACACCGACCGGCGGTTCGGGGCGCTGGACCCCAAGGCCTACCAGCGGCTCAAGGAGGCGGTGCAGTCGGCCAGGGGATCCTGAGGGTGCGCAAACTGGGGTGACTGGCTGGCCTGTCGCCCCTGCTCACGGAGCCACCAGTGCCCGGGTCTCCAGACAGCAACCTGGCGCCATTTAGCCGCCTGGAGAGGCCGTATACACAGGCTGTGCATATAAAACCGCCGAGTAGCGACACTGTCGCTACTACTATTTTCAACATTCCGAGGAGGCTTTTTCTCATTGTGGGAATTGTGGTTAGCCGATTCACTTAAAGTGGAAAACTATCCGCGACTCCAGCTGCTTCACCTGCAGCCTCTTCCAAACAGAAATCCACCGATATCCCCATTCAACATGTGGAAAACACCACGTCTCCACATGCGTGGGATAGTCCTCGGCCAGCTCAATCGAGCCTCCACGCCGATCAATTGGCGTGTGGAAAACTGCCATTTTCCGTGACACGGTAACTTTTCAACTGCCCTGTCGGCGATACCCGTGGGCGCGCCAGCCACGTGTCGGGGTTCCGGCTGGGCGGTATGTTCTGGTGTGCTCCCACTCGCCGTTTCCGGCCGGTCCGGGTTTCTCCGGGCCAAGCGAATCCTCTCACTGGCGGAGGGGGTGGTCGGTGACGCCATCTGGTGGCAGGATGGGGCGATCCGGCTGGTGGGGCGGGCCACGGACCTGGAGCGGCAGGTCCCCAGCCGGGTTCCCCGCATTGACCTTCCCCGAACGACGGTCACACCCGGAATCGTGGATGGACACACCCACTTCGGCCTGTGGGCGCTGGGCCAGGGCCGGGTCAATCTGGCCGGCGCCGAGTCACGAGCCGAGGCCCTCAGCCGGATCGCCGCCGGCACGCCGGAGCAGGGCTGGTTGCGCGGTCACGGGTGGGATGCCAACCGGTGGGAGGCGGCGCCCGACCGGTGGTCGCTGGACGGGGCCACCGGCCGGCTGCCCGCCGCTTTCGACTCAGTGGACGTGCACGCCCTCTGGGCCAACTCCCGGGCGCTCCGGGAGGCTGGCATCACCCGGGAAGCTCCCGATCTGCCGGGGGGCCGGATCGTGCGGGACGCCACCGGTGAGCCCACCGGGCTGCTGCTGGAGCGCGCGGCCGAGCCGGTGCGGGCGATCCTGCCGGTGCCTGAGCCGGGCCGGATGCTCGCGGCGATCGAGAGCGGGCAGCGGGCGGCTCACCGGCTGGGCATCGTCGGGATCCATGATATCGAGGGGCCGGACGCGCTCCGCGCATTTCGGCGGCTGGAAGAGGAGGACCGGCTCAGGCTGCGGGTATTGTTCCATCCGCCTGTTACTCAGCTGGAGGAACTGCTGGCTGCGGGGGTTCAGAGCGGTGCCGGTACCCCGTGGCTCACCCTGGGCGGGGTGAAGCTCTTCTTCGACGGAACGCTGGGCAGCCGCACGGCCTGGATGCTGGAGCCGTATGAGGACGGGGCCGACCGGGGCATGCCGTTATCGGCCCCTGAAACCGCCCGGCGGGCGGTGCAATCGGCCGCGGCGGGGGGCCTGGCGCTGGTGATCCACGCCATCGGCGATGCCGCCGTCCGGCGGGCCCTCGACCTCCTGGCCGACGCGCCCCGGGTGGCCCTGCCGCACCGCATCGAGCACCTCCAGTGCGTGCATCCCGACGACCTCGGCCGGGCCGCGGCGCTCGGGGTGGTGGCGTCCATGCAGCCGTCTCACCTGCCGGGCGATGCCGAGCTGGCCGAGGCGCGGTGGGGCCACCGGGCCGGGGGGGCCTACCCGTTCCGGAGCCTCCTGGAGCGGGACACGGTGGTGGCGTTCGGCAGCGATGCACCCGTCACCCACCTCGACCCCCGACCGGGCTTCGCGGCGGCGATGGACCGGACACCGGCGGGGCAGGCCGGGGGCGGGCCGTGGAACCCCGGTGAGCGGGTGAGTTTCGAGTCGGCGCTCCGGGCATTCACCGTGGGGAACGCGGTGGCGGGGGGCCTGGGCCAGCGGCGCGGGCAGCTGGCGCCCGGGTTCGACGCCGACCTGGTGGCCTGGGAGTGGGATGCCGCGGTCGAGCAGGGCATCGGGGCCGCGATGCGGGAGGCCAAGGTGCGGATGACCGTGGTAGACGGGCAGATCGTCTGGATGCAGTAGCGGCGCGGCGCTGCCCGCCGGGCCGCGCCCTGTCCGGTCGCTCGGCGTCCGATTAGACTCCCCCATCCTGCCGTCCTATTTCTATCCGTCGAGGAGTCCGTGCCGCTCGCGTCCATCCGCCGCACCAAGATCGTTGCCACCCTCGGCCCCGCCTGGAGCCGGCCGGAGCAGATGCACCAGCTGTTCGACGACGGCGTGAATGTCGTGCGCATCAACTCCTCGCACGGGACGCCCGAGATCCGGGGCGAGTGGATCAAGGCGGTGCATGCGGTGCGGGAGGCGCGGCGCGACGCGATCGGCCTCCTGCTGGACCTCCAGGGCCCCCGCATCCGCGTCGGGATGCTGCCCCAGCCCATCCGCCTGGTCCCGGGCACCGAAGTGGTCTTCGCCCGCGAGCAGGACGCGGCGACCGGCGAGATCCCCACCACCTACGACGACCTCGCCAGCGACGTGCGGCCGGAGGCGCGGATCCTCCTCGATGACGGCCTCCTCGCCGTCCGGGTGAAGCAGGTCCGGGGCGAGCGGGTCATCGGGGTAGTGGAGTACGGCGGGGAGCTCAAGTCGAACAAGGGGATGAACCTGCCCGGCATTGATGTCAGCGCCCCGGCCCTGACCGAGAAGGACCGCGAGGACGTGGTGCAGGCGGTGGCGCTGGGCGTGGACTACATCGCCCTGTCCTTCGTGCGGAAGGCGGCCGATGTGGAGCAGCTGCGGCGGCTGGTGCCGAAGCACATCAAGCTGGTCGCCAAGATCGAGAAGGACACGGCGCTGCGCGACCTGTGCGGCATCCTCGAGGTCTCCGACGCCATCATGGTGGCCCGGGGGGACCTCGGCGTGGAGCTGCCGTACGAGGAGGTGCCTCTGGTCCAGAAGCGCATCATCCGGGAGGCCAACCTCCATGGCAAGCCGGTGATCACCGCCACCCAGATGCTGGAGTCCATGGTGCACGCCCCCGTGCCCACGCGGGCCGAGGCCTCGGACGTGGCCAACGCCATCCTCGATGGCACCGACGCGGTGATGCTCTCGGCCGAGACCGCCGTGGGCGAGTATCCCCGGGAGGCGGTTCGGGCGATGGACCGCATTGCCCGGGAGATGGAATCCCACCGCCAGGGCCGGAGCCCCGCCTTCGACGCGGCGGTGGGACGGCGCGCCCCCGAGGGCGAGGACGACCGCCACCCCCGGCCGGGGGGCGAGAACCCGGCCCGGACCGAGGACGCCATCGGAGTAGCGGTCTGCGCCGCCAGCGAGCTGCTCAAGGTGCCGATCATCCTGTGCTTCACCAGCAGCGGCTTCACCGCCCGCAAGGTTGCCACCTACCGCCCGACGGTGCCGATCGTGGCCGCCACGCCGGAGGCGGAGACCTACCGCCAGCTGTCGCTGGTGTGGGGGGTTCTCCCGATCCACACCCGGCACTCCAGCGCGTACGACGACCTCCTCAGCCAGGCCCGCCAGCAGGTGCTGGAGCGGGGCTTCGCCCGCGCCGGCGAACGGGTGGTGGTCACGGCCGGCGTGCCCTTCGATGTCCCCGGCACCACCAACCTGCTGAAAATCGAGGCGGTGTGAGGAGGACGGACCTTCCGGGCATCCCTCGCCACTGAGGGCGGAGCGCGTCTCCCATGCGGCTCACCTTCCTTGGCACGGGCACCTCGTTCGGCGTTCCGCAGGTCGGCTGCGAGTGTGCGGTGTGCCGCTCCTCCGATCCGCGGGACCGCCGCACCCGCTCGGGCGCGCTGGTCCAGGCGGGGGAGCGGACGGTCCTGATTGACACCCCGCCCGAGCTCCGGCTGCAGCTGCTCGCCGCCGAGGTCCGCCGGGTGGACGCGGTGCTCTACACCCACGAGCACGCCGACCACCTCAACGGCATCGACGACCTCCGGATCTTCTCGGTGCGGGAGCGCCGGCCGCTGCCCTGCTACGGCCCGGCGGAGACCCTGCAGCGGGTGCGCGAGGGCTTCCGCTACATCTTCGACGACGAGGTGCGCGCCTTCGAAGGGACCTCCAAGCCTCGGCTCGAGCTGCACCCGCTCGAGCCCGGCGTTCCCGCCGAGGTGGCGGGCATGGATGTGCTGCCGCTGGCGTTCGACCACGGGTTCCTGCGGGTGTTCGGGTACCGCTTCGGGCCCATGGCCTACATCACCGACGTCAAGTCGGTGCCCCAGGCGGTGCGGGACCGGCTCCAGGGGCTCAAGCTGCTGGTGCTGAACGCGCTCTGGTGGCGCACCCATCCCACCCACCTCTCCATCGGGGAGGCCGTGGAGACCGCGCAGGCAATCGGCGCCGAGCGCACCTACCTCACCCACCTGACCCACGAGACCGGGCACGCCGAACTGGCGCAACAACTGCCGCCCGGCATCTTTCCGGCCTATGACGGGCTTTCCATCGAGGTGACGACATGAAGCTGCACTACGGGCGGATGCTCTCCGACCGCCTGGGCGACGAACGGGGGCTCTCCCGCGGCCGGCTGGATGGACTCTGCCGGCGCTTCGGCGAGGTGCAGGCCGAAGTCCGCCGGCGGCGCTCGGCGGGGGAGTATGGCTTCTACGGCCTGGGGGACCAGGCCACCGCGGTCCAGGCCATCCGCCAGTTCGCCGAAGGACTGGGTCAGGCCTTCGATCATATCCTGGTGCTCGGCATCGGGGGGTCGGCCCTGGGGGCGCGGGCCCTGCTCAGCGCCCTCAAGCGGCCGGCATGGAACGAGCTGGACGACGAGGGCCGGGAGTTCTTCCCCCGGCTGACCGTCCTCGACAACGTGGATCCCACCAGCGTGGCCGAGGCGCTCCGGCGCATTGACCCGCGCCGGGTACTGGTGAACGTGATCAGCAAGTCGGGTGGCACCGCCGAGACCATGGCGCAGTACCTGGTGGTGCGGCAGTGGCTCGAGGACGCGCTGGGGCCCAAGGCCACCCGCCACCTGGTGTTCACCACCGACCCCGTCCGTGGCGCCCTGCGCGAGCTGGCCCAGCGGGACGGCATTGCCGCGCTGGAGGTCCCGCCCGCGGTGGGCGGCCGGTTCAGCGTGCTCTCGCCGGTCGGGCTCCTGCCGGCGGCGCTGGTCGGCATTGATATCGAGGGCCTGCTCGCCGGCGCCCGCCGCGCCCTGGCGCGGGCCGAGCCGGATGACCTGCTCCAGAACCCGCCCGCGCTCTACGCCGGGCTGCACTGGGCCGCGGACACGACCCTTGGCGCCCGCATCCACGTGCTGATGTCGTACACCGACCGGCTCAAGGATTTCACCGACTGGTACCGGCAGCTGTGGGCCGAAAGCCTCGGCAAGGCCAAGGACCGTCGCGGCCAGACGGTGCACCTCGGGCCCACCCCGGTGGGCGCCGTGGGCGCCACCGACCAGCACAGCCAGGTGCAGCTGTTCATGGAGGGCCCCTACGACAAGGTCATCACCTTCCTCGGGGTGGCCCGCTTCCCCGAGGATGTGTCCATCCCGTCGCCGGCGGGCGCCCCGGCCGACCTGGCCTATCTCGGGGGCCACACGCTGGCCGGGCTCTTGCAGGCGGAGTACCAGGCCACCGCCGCCGCCCTGGCCCGCATGGGCCGGATGAGCTGCTCGCTGGAACTCGAGGAGCTCACCGCCGAGGCTGTCGGGGAGGCGATCATGTTCTTCCAGCTCGCCACCGGCTATGCCGGGGTCTGGTACGGCGTGGATCCGTTCGACCAGCCCGGTGTCGAACTGGGCAAGCAGCTCACCTATGCGGCCATGGGCCGGCCCGGCTTCACCGCCGAGCCGCTCTCCCTTCCCCCCGGGGACGAGGTCTGACCCCGGGGCTCACGCGGTCCACTGTCGAGGGTCGTATGCGCGTTTCCATTCGAGCCGGGCTCCTGGTTTCGGTGCTTGCCCTGCTGGCCTCGCCGCTCCCGGCCCAGGCCGTGCTCCGGCCCGGCACCACCGCCCGGGGTGAACTGAGGTCCGGCGATCTCAAGCTCGACGACGATACCTATGCCGACCTCTGGCGCTTCACCGGGGCCGCGGGGCAGAGCGTGACGGTGACGATGCGTTCGTCCGCGTTCGACACCTACCTGGTCGTGGGCTACTACGACGACGCGGGCAACTTCAAGAGCCTGGACAGCGATGACGACGGGGCCGGCGGCACCGACAGCCGGGTGGTGCTGCGCCTGGTCCGCGACGGCGAGTTCATCGCCCGCGCCAACACCCTGCACAAGGGGGAGACCGGCAGCTACACCCTGGAGCTCGAGGTCGGCGCCGCACCGGCCGCGCCGGCCGCGGCGCGATCGGGCCGCGGTGGCGGGACCTATCCGGAGATCGCCATCGGCCAGGTGGTGCGGGGGGCGCTCGAGCGCGGTGATGAGGTGCTCGCCGACGACTCCTTCGCCGACACCTACCGCTTCAGCGGCTCGGCCGGGCAGCGGCTGGTGGCCACCCTCAAGTCAGCCGATTTCGACGCCTACCTCTCGATTGGCCGGATGGACAACGGCAGCTATGCCGAGCTGGAGGCCGACGACGACGGCGGCGGAGGCACCGACGCCAGCCTGGAGCTGGCCCTGCCCGCCACCGGTGAGTACGTCGTGCGCGCCAACACCCTGAGCGACGGGGAGACCGGCAGCTACGAGCTCCAGGTACGCGAGGCCGGTGGCGCCCAGGCCCGCGCCGTGCCCGGGGGCGACTCGCTGGTCTCGGTGCGTCCCGGGGCGCGGATGCCGCTGGTGCTGGGCCAGACGCTCCGCGGCACCCTGGAGCCGGGCGACGAGAAGCTCTCCGACGACAGCTACGCCGACATCTGGGTCTACCAGGGACGGAAGGGGGAGACCCTGACCATGATCCAGCGCTCCAGCGCGCACGACGCCTACCTCAC